>NZ_JAFEJA010000001.1:2044285-2385000 GCF_016919245.1 Streptomyces zhihengii
GCCGTCCACTCCTTCAGCCGGGCGCGGCTGTCCGCGTCCACGTCGGCGTTGAACCACCGGTTGGCCGCGGTGTGCACGGTGACGGTGAACCGGCGGCCGAAGCGGGCCGGGGTCGTCTCCACGGCGCCGATCTCGTCCCAGCGGAAGTCGGCCTCCTGGTCGTCCAGGCGGAAGACGATGCCGTCGCGGCCGGCGCTGATCGAGCCGCGGCGGTCGCTCGCCTCGAAGACGGGGCCGTCGGCGGTGTCCGTCCCCGTCTCGGAAGCGTCGGTGGCATCGGCATCGGCGCCGGCGTCGGCGTCGGCGTCGGCGTCGGGCGTCTCGGACGCCTTCGGCGTGTCGGAGGGCTCGGCGGAGTCGGAGGGCTCGGCGGAGTCGGAGGGCTCGGACGCCTCGCCGGACTCCGTGTCGGATCCGGTGTCCGTCGCGGGGACGGCGTCCTCGGGGTCCTCGGGCTTCTGCTCCCCCGCCGCCCCGGCAGGGGTCTTGGCAGGGGCTCCCGCGGACGGAGACGTACCGGTCAGGCCGGGCACGAAGGACGGGTTCGTGCTCGCGGCGAACTCGGGCTTGGTGTTCGGGTCTATACGCTGCTCCACGGCGGGCAGTATGGACGACGAACCTGTCAGAGGCCAATGCGTGCCGCCCGGTACGGGGCACATCCGGCGGGCAGTTGCCGGTCCCGCACCCCCGGGACCGGGTGCCGCCGGCCCCCGCGTCCACCCCTGCCGACCCCTGACATCCGCCGCCCGCACCGCCCCGGATCAGGGGTGTCCCCGTACCCGGCACCCGACTACGGTGACGGGGAGGTGTGCCGGGCCTGTGTGCCCGGCCCGCGACCGGTACACGAAGCGATACGGGGGTGGCACCGTGCACGGCGGTGACGGGGGCGGCGACGGGACGGGCCGGCTGCTCGCGGTCAGCGACCTCCACTCGGCGATCGGCGACAACCGGCAGCACGTCGACGCGGTGCGGCCGATGTCGGACGGCGACTGGCTCGTGGTCGCCGGGGACGTGGCCGAGACGAGTACGGACATCGAGGCGACCCTGCGCACCCTGGCGGGCCGCTTCGCGAAGGTCGTCTGGGCCCCCGGCAACCACGAGCTGTGGACCGTCCCCTCCGATCCGCTGCAACTGCGCGGCGAGAAGCGCTACCGCCATCTCGTGGAGATGTGCCGGGAGTTGGGCGTGGTGACCCCGGAGGACCCCTATCCGGTCTGGCGGGGGCCCGGCGGACCGCTCACCGTGGCACCGCTGTTCGTGCTGTACGACTACACCTTCCGCACGCCCACGGCGTCGTCCAAGGAGGAGTCGCTGGCGCAGGCCGAGAAGGCGGGCATCGTCTGCACCGACGAGTACCTGCTCGACCCCGCGCCGTACGCCGGACGCGACGCCTGGTGCCGGGCCCGGGTGATGGAGACCGAGGAGCGGCTCGCGGCCGTGGACCCGTCGGCCCCGCTGGTCCTGGTGAACCACTTCCCGCTGGTCCGCGAGCCCACCAGGGTGCTGCGCTACCCGGAGTTCGCCCAGTGGTGCGGCACCGAGCTGACCGCCGACTGGCATGTGCGGTTCCCGACGGCGGCCGTCGTCTACGGGCACCTCCACATCCCCCGCACCACCTGGCACGACGGCGTCCGCTTCGAGGAGGTGTCGCTCGGCTATCCGCGCGAGTGGCGCGCCCGCGGCCTGCCCCTGGGGACGAACCCGTGCCGTCAGATCTTTCCCGAGCTGGAGAAGGCGTGATCGAGGACATCCTGCCCGCGGGCATACGGTTCGCCGAGGCGTTCGACGACAGCGAGGCACCCGACTGGTTCCCGGAGGAGGAGGCGCTGGTCGCGCGGGCCGTGGAGAAGCGTCGCCGCGAGTTCGCGACCGTCCGCCGCCTCGCCCGCACCGCGCTGGGCTCGCTCGGCGTGCCGAAGGTGCCGCTGCTGCCGGGCAAGCGCGGGGCGCCGCAGTGGCCGGACGGGATCGTCGGCAGCATGACCCACTGCGCCGGGTACCGGGGGGCGGTGGCGACGCGGGGTTGCGACTTCGCCTCCGTCGGCATCGACGCCGAGCCCCACGAGCGGCTGCCCCAGGGCGTGATGGACGCGGTGTCCCTCCCCGAGGAGCGGGAGCGGCTGGCCGCGTGGCCGGCGCTCGCCGCCGGGGTCTTCGCGGACCGGCTGCTGTTCAGCGCGAAGGAGTCGGTCTTCAAGACGTGGTACCCGCTGACCGGGCGGGAGCTGGGCTTCGACGAGGCGTCGATCACCTTCACCTGCGAGACGGCGGTCTCGGGCAGCTTCGGCGCCCGGCTGCTGGTGCCGGGCCCCGAGGTGGACGGGCAGCGGGTGGACCGCTTCACCGGCCGCTGGACGGCGCGGCGGGGGCTGGTGCTGACGGCGATCACCCTGCCCGCCGTCCGGATCCCCGCCCGGGCGGCGCACGAGGACACCGCCCGCCGGACGGCCCAGGACCTCGCCCGGCGGGAGCCGTAGCGGCCTCCGCGAGCCGCGCATCCGCTCCGCTGCGGGCCCCGGGGGGTGCGACCCCGGGGCCCGCAGCGGCCTGACCGGGGTCCGACCCCCGGCCCTGCACCTGCCCCGCATTGGCACACGCGCCCCGAGCGCCTCACCCGCCGCACCCGTCACGGGCCGCGAAGATCGACTTTACTAAACCATTACCTTAACTAAACGGTTTACTAGACAACGTTGTCAGATGCGGCCAGAGTGTGCCCCACGGGGCGAGGGACCGCTTCCCTCCAGGAAAGAGGTGGACGACGTGACGGTGTACGGAGCACTGGACATCGGAGGCACGAAGATCGCGGGCGCGCTCGTCGACGGCTCGGGCTCGGTACTGGTGCGGGCCCAGCGGCCGACGCCCGCCGCCGAGCCGGCCGGGACGCTGATGGCGGCGGTGGCGGCGGTCCTCGACGAACTCGCCACCGACCCCCGGTGGGACGCGATGTCCTGCCTCGGCATCGCCAGCGCGGGCCCGGTGGACACCTCGGCCGGCACGGTCAGCCCCGTCAACATCCCCGGCTGGCGCCGCTTCCCGCTCGTCGACCGGGTGGCCGCGCACCCGCGCCTGCCGCGCGGGCTGCGGCCGGTGCTCAGCGGCGACGCCGTCGCCATGACGGCCGCGGAGCACTGGCGCGGCGCCGCGCGGGGTGTCGCGGACGCCCTGTGCATGGTGGTGTCCACCGGCGTCGGCGGCGGACTGGTCATCGGCGGGGCCGTCCACACCGGCCGGACGGGGAACGCCGGGCACATCGGCCACATCACGGTGGACCTCGACGGGGCCGTGTGCCCGTGCGGCGCGCCCGGCTGCCTGGAGGGGCTGGCCAGCGGTACGGCGATCCTCGCCCATGCGCGGGCCGCCGGATGGACGCCGCCCCCGGGCGCCACGGCCGACGCGGCGGCGGTCGCGGCGTCCGCCCGGGCGGGGGACCTCCGCGCGGCGGCGGCCTACGAGCGGGCGGCGCAGGCCCTGGCGGCGGCGATCGCGGCGACGGCCGCGCTCGTCGAGCTGGACCTGGTGGTGATCGGCGGCGGGGTGGCCCAGGCCGGCGAGACCCTGTTCGCGCCGCTGCGCCGGCATCTGGCGGCGTACGCGGTCCTCGACTTCACCCGGGGCCTGCCGGTGGTGCCCGCCCGGCTCGCCCTGGACGCCGGGCTGGTCGGCGCGGCGGCCATCGCCGCGGCGGCCCGCGGCGGGCAGGTGCCGCCGCCCGCGCCGCTTCCGGCCGCCGCGGCCGTGGCGGGCCCGCGCGGGTAGCGGATCCGGCCGCACCGCACGGCGGTGGTGGTCCGGGAACGGACGGTCACACCACGGTGCCGGGGTCCGAGAACGGACGGTCACACCACGGTGCCGGGGTCCGAGAACGGACGGTCACACCGCGATGCCGGGGTCCGAGAACGGACGGTCACACCACGGTGGCGGGGTCCGAGAACGGACGGTCACACCGCGATGCCGGGGTCCGAGAACGGACGGCCGCACCACGGTGCCGGGGTCCGAGAACGGACGCCAGCACCGCAGTACCGGTGGTCCGCGACCCGGCGGCCGCACCGCAGTGCCGGTCGCCCGCGAACGGGCGGCAGGGCCGCACCCTCGGGGGTGCGGCCCTGCCGTAGGTATCCGGTGGTCGACGGCGCCCTAATGGGGGGCGGGCGCCGTCGAACCGCGCGGGGTGAGGGAGGGGGTGGGGACCTGGAGCGCCCCGGTGTGGGTGCCCTCGATCACCCCGAACAGCGTGCGGGCCACCTCGGCGCCGAAGTGGTGCACGTCGTGGCTCATGGCCGACAGGGTGGGGTGGGTGATGCGGCACAACTGGGAGTCGTCCCAGGCGAGCAGGGAGACGTCGTCGGGGACGACGAAGCCCATCTCGGCGGCCACGCCCGCGCCCGCGACGGCCATGATGTCGTTGTCGTACACGATGGCCGTGGGCCGCTCGGCGGAGAGCAGCAGGGAGCGGGTGGCCCGGGCGCCCTCCTTGCCGTCGAAGCCGGTGGCGATCTGCCGCCCCTCCGCCAGGCCCAGTTCCCGCATGGTCGTGGCGAACGCGGCTGCGCGGATGGCGCTGTGCCCGAGGCCGGCCGGGCCGCCGACCCGCGCGATCCGCCGGTGCCCGAGAGCGGCCAGGTAGCGGACGGCCTCCGCCGCCGCCGTGGCGTCGTCCGTCCACACCGCCGGGAAGCCGCCGGTCAGCGACGGATGGCCGACGGCGACCGCGGGCAGCCCGATGGCCTGGAGGGACGGCACCCGCGGATCGTTCTCGTGGAAGTCGACGAGGACGGCGCCGGCGATCGTCTGGCTGCGCCACCAGGTGGTGTAGAGCTCGATCTCCTCGTCGAGGTCCCGCACCAGGCGCAGCAGCAGGGAGCAGGAGCGTTCGGCGAGGACGCTCTCGATGCCGGAGATGAAGTCCATGTAGAACGGTTCGA
The DNA here is from genome assembly GCF_016919245.1 of Streptomyces zhihengii. Lineage (NCBI taxonomy): Bacteria > Bacillati > Actinomycetota > Actinomycetes > Kitasatosporales > Streptomycetaceae > Streptomyces > Streptomyces zhihengii. The sequence continues at coordinate 2,049,208 of NZ_JAFEJA010000001.1, forward strand.
GCCCGAGGAGCCGCGCGGGCCGGCACAGGGCCAGTCCGATGATGTCCACGCGCTGGCTGGAGAGGCTGCGCGCGGTCACGTTGGGTGCCCAGCCGAGCTCGCGCGCCGCCGCGAAGATGCGCTCGCGGGTGGCCTGCGAGACGCCCGGCTTCTGGTTGAAGGCCAGCGAGACCGCGCCCTTGGAGACTCCGGCGCGGGCCGCGACGTCCTTGATGGTGACGCGTGCGGGGCTGTTCACGCCGTGTCCACGCAGAACAGGGCCGCCCGTACGTCGGCCTCGGTCACCGGCGGGCAGCCGGTGACGCGGATGCGGACCTGTTCGCCGGGGAGCAGGGTCACCAGGCCCGTGTCGGCCGCGGCCGAGGGGCCGAACCGGTCGGCCTGGAGGAGGAGATCCCTGAGGAGGGTGTGCGCGCTCACCACGACATCGACCCTATCGCCCTGACCCGGGACCGGTTCCACACCGACGTCGTACGACGGCCGCGGGTAGGCGAAGTCCTTGTCGGGCACGGGGAAGTGCAGGGCGCGCAGGCCGTCCGCATCGGCGGCGAGGAACTCCTTCGCGGACGCCCCGTCCGGCACCAGGCCGTCGGGGACGGGCAGCCGCACCACCGAGCGGGGGGCGGCCGTCACGTCCAGCACCGCCCGGTGCAGGGTGCCGCCGCCGGACTCCAGCCGGCGCAGGGCGACGGAGGTGCGCCACTCGGTGGCGGACTGGTTCACCACGGCGAGCGTGAGCCCGGCGCCGGTGCCGCTGCCGTCACCGTCACCGCCGCCGTCGGAGCCGGAGCCGGAGCCGGAGCCCGGCAGCAGGGTGAGCAGCCGGTCGGCGTAGACCCGGCGCAGTTCGTGGTGGAGGGGCTTGAGGCGGCCGTCGCCGTCGATCGCGGCCCAGGAGCTGACCGGCCAGCAGTCGTTGAGCTGCCACACCACGGTGCCGGCGCAGACCGGCCAGTGGGAGCGCCAGTGCTCGATGCCCGCGGCGACGGCGCGGGCCTGGACGACCTGGGTGAGGTGGTGCCAGCGGTCGAAGTCGCCCTCGGGGAGCGGGAAGTGCCGGGCGAGGCCGCGGTTCAGCTTGCCGTTGCCGTCCTCGGCCTTCTGGTGGTGGAGCATGCCCGGGGAGTCGGGCGCGAGCGTCTCGCCCGGCAGGGCGCGGCGCAGGGTCGCCATCGCGGGCGGCGCCTGCCAGCCGAACTCGGCGACGAAGCGGGGCACGTCGGCGCGGTACTCGGCGTAGTCCTGGCGGTTCCACACCTCCCAGGAGTGGTGGGTGCCGTGCGCGGGGTCGTTGGGGTGGTGGTCCCAGGAGCCGGACCAGGGGCTGCCCGCGGTGTAGGGGCGGGTGGGGTCGAGCTCGGCGACGATCCGGGGCAGCAGGCCGAGGTAGTAGCCCTCGCCCCAGGAGTCGCCGGCGAGTGCCGGCTCCCAGTCCCAGTCGCGGAAGCCCCAGAGGTTCTCGTTGTTGCCGTTCCAGAGCACGAGGCTGGGGTGGGGCATCAGCCGGACAACGTTGTCGCGGGCCTCGGCGTCGATCTCGCCGCGCAGCGGCTGCTCCTCGGGATAGGCGGAGCAGGCGAAGAGGAAGTCCTGCCAGACGAGCAGGCCCAGTTCGTCGCAGGCGTCGTAGAAGGCGTCGTCCTCGTAGATGCCGCCGCCCCAGATGCGGACCAGGTCGATGTTGGCGTCGGCGGCCTGGGCGAGGCGGGTGCGGTAGCGCTCGGGGGTCACCCGGGTGACGAAGGCGTCGTCGGGGATCCAGTTGACGCCCCGGGCGAAGAGGCGTTCGCCGTTGACCACGAGGGTGAAGCCGGTGCCGTGCTCGTCGGCTGAGCGGTCCAGCTCCACGGTGCGGAAGCCGATCCGGCGGTGCCAGGAGTCGAGCGGTCCGTCCGCGTCGCGCAGGGTGACGCCGAGGTCGTACAGGGGCTGTTCGCCGTAGCCGCGCGGCCACCAGAGCCGGGCGCCGGGGACGTCGAGGCGGAGCACGGCCTCGTCCCCCTCGAAGGAGACCTCGGCGCCGGCGCCGTCCACCGAGACGGCGGCGGTGAGCGTGCGGCCCGCTCCGCGGGCGGTGCGCTCGACGGTCAGCCGTACCTCGACGCGGCCGGTGCCGTCCTCGACGGTGACCAGCGGGCGGACGGAGGCGAGGCGGGCGGTGGACCAGTGCTCCAGCCGGACGGGGCGCCAGATGCCGGCGGTGACCAGCGTCGGGCCCCAGTCCCAGCCGAAGTTGCAGGCCATCTTGCGGATGTACTGGGAGGGCTCGGGATACACGTTGGGCCGGTCGCCGGTGAGGGCGCGGACGCGGTCCGCCTCGTCGTAGGCGGAGCCGAAGCGCACGTCGAGCTCGCCCGCCAGGCCCGTGACGTCGAAGCGGTGGGTGCGGTGCATGTTGCGGGTGGTGCCGACCGTCCGGCCCGCGAAGGTGACCGTGGCCGCGGTGTCGAGGCCCTCGAAGACGAGATCGGCGCGCTCGTGCGCGCTGTCGTGGGCGACCTCGGTGCGGTAGGTCCAGTCACGGCGGCCGATCCAGGCGACCTCCTTCTCGCGCTCGCCGATGTACGGGTCCTCGATCAGGCCGGCGGCGAGCAGATCGGTGTGGACGCAGCCGGGGACCGCCGCCGGAAGCGATTCCCCGTCGTGAAGCAGGCTCCAGCCGTCGGTGAGCTGGGTGACGTCCTTCATGGTGCGGCTCCAATCGCCTGGCGCAGGCCGGATGGTGGACAACGGCGCTCAACGTAACGCGGTGATCCGGTCCTGTCCATAAACCGGTCAAGCTACGAAGGCTCCATGTGACGGCCGCCGACCTGCCCTGACGCCATGGGACTCGATGCACCGCTGGTAACGATTGCGCATCGTGGTGGAAATCAGAGCTTTACCGGTTCACACCCGCCTGCCATAGTGCCGACATCCCACCCGTAGACCTGAGCCGCCATCCTTGAGGAGTTGGGCACATGGGGAAGAAGAAGACCCTTGTCTGCGCACTGGCCGTCGTCACCGCGCTGACCGCTGCGGGATGCGGCGGTGGAGGCACGGCCTCCACGGAGACGGCGTCGGCGCCGGCCGACCCCGCGAAGGTCTCCGGCACCATCACCGTCCTGACCCACCGCACGGATCTGGTCAAGGACGGGTCGATGGAGGCCTACGCGGCCGAGTTCGCGAAGACCTATCCCAAGGTCAAGGTGAAGTTCGAGGGCCTCACCGACTACGAGGGCGAGGTCAAGATCCGGATGAACACCGAGAACTACGGTGACGTCCTGATGATCCCGGGTGCCGTGGCCAAGAACGACTACCCGAAGTTCTTCGCCCCGCTGGGGACGACGGACGAACTGAGCGGCACCTACCGCTTCAGCGACAAGACCGATGTGAGCGGCAAGGTCTACGGCATCGCCCAGTTCGGCACCGCCAACGGCTTCATCTACAACAAGTCCGTCTGGGAGAAGGCCGGCGTCACCGAGTGGCCGAAGACGCCGCAGGAGTTCCTCGGCGCGCTGAAGGCGATCAAGGACAGGACGGACGCCACGCCGTACTACACCAACTTCAAGGACGGCTGGCCGCTGACGCAGTGGAGCGCCAACATCGGCTCGGTGACCTGCGACACCGAGGCGAACAACAACCTCGCCAGCGCGGTCTCGCCGTGGAAGCAGGGCAGTGAGCTCAACGTCATCGACACCCTGCTGCACGACACCGTCAAGGGCGGGCTCATCGAGAAGGACCCCTCGACGACCAACTGGGAGGAGTCCAAGAACCTGCTCGCCAAGGGCACCATCGGCACCATGATGCTGGGCTCCTGGTCGATCACGCAGATGCAGGCGGCGGCCGTGACCGCGGGCGGCAGCGCCGACGACATCGGCTTCATGCCGTTCCCCGTCCAGAAGGACGGGAAGTTCTGCGCCACCCTCACCTCGGACTACCAGCAGGCGGTGAACATCCACTCCGAGCACAAGGAGGCCTCCCGCGCGTGGATCGACTGGTTCACGGCGAAGTCGGGCTACGCCGCCAAGGAGGGCGCCGTGCCCGCGGTGAAGGCAGACCCCATGCCGGCCACGCTGAAGTCCTTTGTTGACAACGATGTCACCTTCACCGAGCGCTCCGAGACCAAGACCGGCACGGTGAACGCCATCGACAACGCCGCGGAGATCGGCCTCGCCAAGCAGGACTACCGGCAGAAGCTCGTCGACATCGCCCGCGGGGCCCAGAAGGGCAGCCTCCAGGACTACTTCGCCGAGCTCGACAAGAAGTGGGACGAAGCCGCGAAGACCGCCGGTTCCTGACAGCCGGCAGAGGCGGGCCCCGGCCGCACCGACACCGGCCGGGGCCCCCAGCCGCCGCGCGAGCGGACGACGAAAGGCCCCCGACAATGACCGAGACGACCGACGCCGTCACCGCCAGGACGGCCACCGCCGGCCGCCGGGCCGCCCCCGGCCCGCCGAACCGGCCGGGGCGGCGCTCCGCCCCGCGCCGGCTGCTGCCCCGGATCACCCCGTGGCTGTTCCTGCTGGTGCCGCTGGCCCTGTTGGTGACGTTCACCTATGTGCCGGTGGCCAACATGGTCTACTACAGCTTCACGGACTGGGACGGCGTGAGCCCGGACCGGAACTTCACCGGCGTGGACAACTACACGCAGATCTTCACCCGGCCGGAACTGTTCCGGGTGTTCTTCGTGAGCTTCTACTATCTGGCCGCGTCCGTGTTCCAGATCGCCGTCGCCCTGTACTTCGCGACGGTGCTCAGTTTCGACCTGCGGTTCCGCAACCTGTTCAAGGGGATCCTCTTCTTCCCCTATCTGATCAACGGCGTCGCCATCGGCTTCGTGTTCCTCTACTTCTTCCAGGACGGCGGCACCCTCGACTCCGTGCTCGGCTGGTTCGGCGCCGGGACCGACCACGCCTGGCTGGGCGATCCCGCCTCCGCCAACACCTCCCTCGCGGGCGTGTCCGTCTGGCGGTTCACCGGACTGAACTTCGTCCTATTCCTGGGCGCGATCCAGTCCATCCCCGGCGAGCTCTACGAGGCGGCCCAACTCGACGGCGCCTCACGGTGGCAGCAGTTCCGCCACATCATCGCCCCCAGCATCAAGCCCGTGGTGAGCCTCAGCATCATCCTGGCGATCTCCGGATCCCTGTCGGTCTTCGAGATCCCGTACATCATGACCGGCGGAGCGACCGGCACCTCCACGTTCGTCATCCAGACGGTGAAGCTGGCGTTCCAGTTCAACAAGACGGGCCTGGCGTCGGCCGCGGCGGTCGTGCTGCTGCTGATCATCCTGCTGATCACCTGGATCCAGCGCCGCCTGGTGCCCGATGAGAAGGTGGACCTCGTATGACCGCGCACACCGCGACCCCGCCGACCACCCGGCCCCGGCCCCGGCTGGGGGGCGTCCTGGTCTACCTGTCGCTGATCGCCGCCGCACTCGTCGTGCTGCTCCCCCTCGGCGTCGTCTTCCTGACCTCGCTGAAGACCTCCGAGGAGGTCGCCGACGGCGGGGCGACCTCGCTGCCCGGCGACTGGCTCAACTTCTCCAACTACGTCACCGCGTTCTCCGACGGCCGGATGCTGACCGCGTTCGGGAACACCGCGTTCATCCTGCTCTTCTCCATCACCGGCACGGTGATCATCGGCTCGATGACCGCCTACGCCATCGACCGCTTCCGCTTCCGGGCGAAGAAGCTCGTGATGGCCCTCTTCCTCGTGGCCACCCTGGTGCCGGCCGTGACGACGCAGGTGGCCACCTTCCAAGTGGTCAACAGCTTCGGCCTGTTCGACACCCGGTGGGCGCCCATCCTGCTGTACATGGGCACGGACATCGTGTCGATCTACATCTTCCTCCAGTTCATCCGGTCCATCCCGGTCTCCCTGGACGAGGCGGCCCGGCTGGACGGCGCGAACGCCTTCACGATCTACCGCAGGATCATCCTGCCGATGCTGAAGCCGGCGATCGCGACCGTGGTGATCATCAAGGGGATCACCGTCTACAACGACTTCTACATCCCCTTCCTCTACATGCCCTCCCAGGACCTCGGCACCATCTCCACCGCGCTGTTCCGCTTCAAGGGGCCGTTCGGAGCCCACTGGGAGAACATCTCCGCGGGTGCGATCCTCGTGATCGTCCCGACCCTGATCGTCTTCCTCTTCCTCCAGCGCTACATCTACAACGGCTTCGCGCAGGGGGCCACCAAGTAGCCGTCCCCGGCCCCCGGTTCACGGCCGCGACGCCCGCGCACCCCGCCGGGCGACGCGGCCGCGGCGTGTCCCCGTCCCGCCCGCTTCCGCCTCCGGCGAAGGAGACCCTTGTGGCCCCGCCCATCAGCCCGCTCGACCACCGGTACCTCGGTGAGCACCCCGTGCGCACGCTCCGCTACCTGTTCCGCCCCGACCGCGCCCGGATCGCCGGCGCGGTCGCCGTCTTCTTCGGCAAGCACGCCCCGGTGTGGCTGCTGCCACCGGTGACCGCGAACATCATCGACGTCGTCGTCCAGCACCGCCCGATAGCGGAACTGTGGTGGAACTGCGCGGTGATGCTCGCCGTCCTCGCCCTCAATCTGCCGCTGCACCTGCTGTACGTGCACTGGATGCACGGCTCGATCCGCCGGACCGGGCGCGATCTGCGGGCCGCGCTGGTGCAGCGGATGCAGCAGCTCTCGATCGGCTACCACAACCGCACCAGTTCGTCGGTGCTGCACACCAAGGTCATCCGGGACGTGGAGACGCTGGAGACCGGCGTGCAGCAGACCGCCGACAACGGCCTCACCGCCGCGGCGACCCTGACGGGCGGCCTGGCGGTGATCGCCGTCGTCACCCCGGCCTTCCTGCCCGTGTTCCTGGTGCTGGTCCCCGCCTCCGCGCTGCTGGTGGTGGCCCTGCGGTCGCGGCTGCGGGACCGCAACGCCAGCTTCCGGCACTCGGTCGAGCGGCTGTCCTCCAGCGTCAGCGAGATGACCACCCTGATCCCCATCACCCGCGCCCACGGCCTGGAGCGCACCGCGCTGCGCCGGGTCGACCGGGACCTCGACACCGTGGTGCGCGAGGGGTCGCGGCTGGACCTGCTCAACGGGCGGTTCGGTTCGCTGTCCTGGATGGTGCTCAACGCGCTCGGCATGGCCTGCCTCGCGGGCGCCGCGCTCGTCGCGTACCACGGCTGGCTGGACGTCACACCGGGCGCCGTGGTCATGCTCAGCGCCTACTTCTCCAGCCTCACCGGCTCGGTGACGACACTGCTGACGCTGGCGCCCGTCATCGGCAAGGCGCTGGAGTCCGTGCGTTCCGTCGGCGAGGTGCTCCAGGCGCCCGACCTGGAGGAGAACGACGGCAAGGACCAGGTGGCGCGGGTGGCCGGCGAGTTCCGCTTCGAGTCGGTGGGCCTCCGTTACGAGGACGGGGAGCGGCCGGCGCTGGACGGCCTCGACCTGACGGTGCCCGCCGGCCAGACGGTGGCCCTGGTGGGCGGCTCGGGGGCGGGCAAGTCGTCGGTGCTCGGCCTCGTCCTCGGCTTCCACCGGGCCACCGGCGGACGCATCCTCCTGGACGGCAGGGACCTGGAGGAGCTGGACCTGCGGACCTACCGGCGCTTCGTGTCGGTCGTGCCCCAGGAGTCCATCCTCTTCGAGGGCAGCATCCGCGAGAACGTCGCCTACGGCATGGCCGACGTCTCCGAGACGGCGATCCGGCAGGCGCTGACGGACGCCAACGCGGCCGAGTTCGTGGACCGGCTCCCCGACGGCCTCGACACCGTGGTCGGCGAGCGCGGCGCCCGGCTCTCGGGCGGGCAGCGCCAGCGCCTCGCCATCGCCCGCGCGCTGATCCGCGATCCCCGGGTGCTGGTCCTCGACGAGGCGACGTCGGCGCTCGACGCGCGCTCGGAGGCGCTGATCCAGCAGGCGCTCACCCGGCTGGTCGCGGGCCGCACCGTGTTCATCGTGGCCCACCGGCTGTCCACGGTGCGCGGCGCCGACCGGATCGTCGTCATGGACCAGGGCCGGATCGTCGAGTCCGGCACGCACGAGGAGCTGCTGGCCCGGGCCGGGGCCTACGCGCGCCTCCAGCGGGCGCAGTTGGCGTGAGGCGGGGGAAATCCGAAAATCCCGGCGGGAAGGATTCCACGCAGATCACACCCTCACTCTGCTGAACCGGTTAATGGACGGGAAACGTAGAGGCAGGGCTCGGCTCTGTCAACGCTTCTCGCACGATCCCGGAGCTGCCGCCGCCGCGCCGCCGTCGGGCATCGCACCCGCCCCTGCGGCGAGGGGTGCCACTCCGATGCAGGTGGGAGCCATGATCACGATCGCTCGCGACGGCACACGCGACGCGTGCACGGCACCGGGACCGGACGGCCGGCCGATCCCCGTGCCGCGCACACGGCGAAAGGGAGGCGTTCTCGTCGAACTCCTTCGCCGGGATCGACGAAACCGGTAAGGGCGGGCAATCGACGGTGCCGCGACTATTGACACACCGGTCGCGGCGGGTGCCTCATATGAGGGCAACGACCGGCACCCGCAACGTTTATGACGGTGCGCCAGCTCGATGTCCGCCGGCCCTCCCCAGGAGTCGCCCCAGGGCGGGCACCGAGCAGTCCGCGACTCCGCTCCCGACGGCCGACCGCCGCGCGGCGAGGGGATGACAACGTTGTCCGATCGTCCCCACTCTTCCGAGGAGAACGATGAGCAAGCCACCCAGGCGCCGCAGCCGCTTCGCTGCCGCCGGTACCGTGATCGCCTCGCTGGCCGGCCTCCTGCTGCCGCTGCTCGGGGCCGGCGAAGCCGCCGCCGCCACCGGGATCAAGGTCAACAACGGGCGCGTGTACGAGGCGAACGGCAACGAGTTCGTCATGCGCGGCGTCAACCATGCCCACACCTGGTATCCGGACCGCACCCGGTCGATCGCCGACATCGCGGTCAAGGGCGCCAACACCGTCCGGGTGGTGCTCTCCAGCGGCGACCGCTGGACGAGGACGAGCGCCTCCGAGGTGTCCTCCCTCATCGGGCAGTGCAAGGCGAGCAAGGTCATCTGTGTGCTGGAGGTGCACGACACCACGGGCTACGGGGAGGACGGCGCCGCCGCCACCCTCGACCAGGCGGCGAACTACTGGATCGGGATCAAGGGCGCGCTGGAGGGTCAGGAGTCCTATGTCGTCGTGAACATCGGCAACGAGCCGTTCGGCAACAGCAACCACGCGGCATGGACGGACGCCACGAAGAACGCGATCGTCAAGCTGCGCAACGCGGGCCTCGACCACGCGCTGATGGTCGACGCCCCGAACTGGGGCCAGGACTGGTCGAACACCATGCGGAACAACGCCGCGTCGGTCTTCGCCGCCGACCCCGACCGCAACACGATCTTCTCGATCCACATGTACGGCGTCTACGACACCGCCGCCGAGGTGCGGGACTACCTGGGGCACTTCGCCAGTGCCGGACTGCCCATCGTGGTCGGCGAGTTCGGTGACAACCACAGCGACGGCAACCCGGACGAGGACGCCATCATGGCGACCGCCCAGTCGCTCCGGGTGGGGTACCTCGGCTGGTCCTGGAGCGGCAACGGCAGCGGCGTCGAGTACCTGGACATGGTGAACGGCTTCGACGCCGGCTCCCTGACCGGTTGGGGGCAGCGCTTCTTCAACGGCGCCAACGGCATCGCCGCCACGTCCAGGCCGGCCACGATCTACGGCGGTGGCGGCGGCACCGGGGGCGGCACCGCACCCAACGGCTACCCGTACTGCGCGAACGGCAGCACCACCGACCCCGACGGCGACGGCTGGGGCTGGGAGAACAGCCGCTCCTGCGTCGTCCGGGGCAGCGCGGCGGACGGCGGCACCGGGGGCGGCACCGCACCCAACGGCTACCCGTACTGCGCGAACGGCAGCATCACCGACCCCGACGGCGACGGCTGGGGCTGGGAGAACAGCCGCTCCTGCGTCGTCCGGGGCAGCGCGGCCGACCGCTGACAGCGGTCACGCACCGGGCTCCTCCCCCTGCGCGCCGGGTCCTCCCCCGGGGTGGGGCGGGCCCGGTGCGCCGGGCCGTCGCCTGCCCGGCCCCCTCGCCGTCGGCGCGATCCCGCCGCCGGCGAGGGCGGTAGGGTCACGGGTGACGGGCACCGGTGCACAGGGGGGACGGCGTGAAGCGGCCGACGATCACGGACATCGCACGCCGCGCCGGAGTCTCCAAGGTGGCCGTCTCCTACGCCCTCAACGACCAGCCGGGTGTCTCCGCAGCGACCCGCACCTCCATCAAGGCCATCGCCGAGGAGCTGGGCTGGCGCCCCAACAGCGCGGCCCGCGCACTCAACGGCGCCCGTGCGCAGGCGGTCGGCCTCGTCGTGCGGCGCCCGGCGGCGACGCTCGGCGCCGAGCCCTTCTTCATGGAGTTCATCAGCGGCATCGAGAGCGTGCTCTCCCCTCAGTCGTACGCGCTGATGCTCCAGGTCGTCGACGACCACCGGCAGGAGGTGGACGTCTACCGGCGCTGGTGGGGCGAGCGCCGGGTCGACGGTGTGTTCCTCGTCGACCTCCACGTCGACGACGCCCGGATCGGGCCGATCGGGACGCTGGGCCTGCCCGCCGTGGCCATCGGTCCCCCGCAGGTCTCGGGCGGGCTGCCCACCGTGTGGTCGGACGACGGCGCGAGCATCCACGAGATCGTGCGGTACCTGGCCACGCTGGGCCACCGGCGGATCGCGCGGGTCGCGGGGGCCGCGGAGCTCGCGCACACGGCGCTGCGCGACGCCGCGATGGCGGAGGTCTGCCGCGAACTCGGTCTGCCGGCCCCGGCCGTCGTCCACACCGACTACACCGGTGACGAAGGAGCGAAGGCGGCACGGCGGCTGCTGATCGCGGCAGAGCGGCCCAGTGCGATGATCTTCGACAACGACATCATGGCCGTGGCCGCGCTCTCCGTCGCGCAGGAACTGCGGCTGGACGTCCCCGGCGACGTGTCGCTCGTGGCCTGGGACGACTCCCCGCTGACGCGCGTCGTCCGCCCGGCGCTGTCGGGCATGTCGCGGGACATCCTGGCCTACGGCGCCCGTGCCGCGCAGAGCCTGCTCGCCCTGATCGGCGGTGCCCCGGTGAGCGATGTGCTCGACGGCTGCGCGCGCTTCGTGCCGCGGGCCAGCACCGCCCGGCCCTCCGCCTGAGGGCCGCCGCGCGCACCGGCCCGCCGGAGAGGGCAGTCCCTCCGTCGATGGACGCGGGGCGGGCCACCGAGCCGTGGTGATCCGCCCCGCGTCCGACCGCGGGTCAGAGACCCGCGGTCTCCGCCGCCTCGTCCCACCTCTTGTCGAGGCCGGCGAAGTAGTCGTCCCGGCTGCCCTCGCGGGCGCCCCGGGCGATGTCGATCAGCTTCCGCCGGTAGCCGGGCTCGTTCAGGCCGATCCCCGCGGCCTCGTCGACGGCGTTCACCGTGGCGGTCCTCGCCTCGGACCGTTCGACGAAGGTGACCTCGCCGTCGACGAAGTCCTTGAGCGAGGGCGGCATCGGCGCGGATCGCGAGGTGGGCACGGCACCCTCCTTCTCGGAGTACCCCGACTCGTCGGTGAACCAGTCGATCCACGCCCGGGCGGCCTCCTGGTGCTCGGAGTGGATGCTCACCGCCTGCTGGTAGTCGGAGACGAGGGTGGCGCAGAACGTCCCGGCCTTCCGGGCGGGGAACGGCAGGAAGCCGATGTCGGAGGCGAGGCCGCCGGCCTCCTCCGCGGCCTTCTGCATCTGGGTGATCGACCAGGAGCCCAGCATCATCGTGCCGATCCTGCCCTCGGCCAGCAGCTTCTTGGACTCCTCCCAGTCGGTGGCGGTGGGGTCCTCCTCGGCGAGTCCGTCCTCGACGATGTCGTGCAACAGGCCGTCCACGACGCCGAGTTCGCCGCCGCTCCCCCAGGGCGAGACCGGGCCGGCGAGTGCGTCGCCCGCGCCGCCGTCGCAGCTCACCGAGCCGGTGTTGGCCGTCCACTGCACCAGCGGCCAGCCGTCCTTGTAGTTGGTGTAGTAGGGGGTGGCGTCCGTCGTGTCCTTGATCGCCTGGAGGGCGTCGAGGAACTCCCGTGCCGTCCCCGGCCATGCGGTGACACCGGCCTCCCGCCACACCGCCCTGTTGTGGACGAAGCCGTTGGCGGTGCCGAACTGCGCAAGCCCGTACACCTTGCCGCCGACCTCGCTCTTGTCGGTGAAGCGGTAGGTCTCCGACAGGTCGGACGCCTCGCCGAGGGGAGCGAAGAACTCCGGATAGTCGTTCTTCGCGACGCTGCCGGGGATCATCAGGACGTCGCCGTACTCCCCGGTGTCCATCCGCGCGCGGACGTCGCCCTCGTAGTCGGTGATGCCCTCGAACCGCACCGTCACCCCGGGGTGGACCCGGTTGAACTCCGTCGCGTAGGCCGCCATCGATCCGTCGTCGACGAGGTCGGTGCGCTGCGTCAGCACGGTGATGGTGCCGCTGAGCGCGCCCGGGTCGTCGTCCGGCCCGGAGGCGTCGCCGTCGGTGGCGGGGCCGCCACCGCATCCGGCCACGGCGATCAGCGCGGCGCCGGCGCAGGCGCTCACGAGGGCCCTGGTCTTCCCCATGCCCTTGCTCCTTCGGAAGTGATCGGCTCAGGTGTGCGGTGGGTGATCGGCAGCATGGCGCACGGAGGTGAACCGGTAAAGCAGTCGGGTCACACGCGATGTTCAATCGTTATCGCCAGCAGTGCTTTACCGGTTGACCCGATACGGGGGACACACCGTGCCGCCGTACCGGGGGCCGGAAGCCCGGTTGATCGCCGGGGCCGGGCCCCGTACCGTGCCTGCCGTGAACAACCCCGAATCGGACAGAGCCGAGCCGCCGGTCGCCCGGCGGCGTGACGTCTGACCGGTCCCCCGCGGACCGGTGGTCCGTCGATCCCGCCTCCAGCGACCGGACGCGCCCTTCCGCGTGTCCGCGACGGCTCCGCCACCCGGCATCCCGCCCGGTGACAGGCCCGCGCGTCGGCACGCGGACGTCCCCGACCGCGCCTTCCGATGCCGGAGTCGTTCTCTTGCCTGTCCTTCTTCCCGTCCTCGCCCTCGCCGTCTTCGCGCAGGGCACCTCCGAGTTCATGCTGTCGGGCCTGGTGCCCGGCATCGCCGAGGACCTGTCCGTGTCGACGGGTTCCGCCGCGAGCCTGACCTCCGCCTACGCGATCGGCATGGTGCTCGGCGCGCCGCCGATGGCCGCGCTGAGCGCGCGGTGGCCGCGCCGCCTGGCACTGGCCCTGTTCCTGTCCGTGTTCGTCGCCGTCCATGTGGCGGGCGCCCTCACCACGAGCTTCCCGCTGCTGTTCGCCACCCGGGTCGTGGCCGCGGTGGCCAACGCGGGATTCCTCGCCGTCGCGATGTCCGTGGCGACGGCCACGGCCGCACCGGAGCGGCAGACCCGGGCGACGGCCGTACTGCTGTCCGGCGTGACGCTGTCGATCGTCGCCGGGGTCCCCGGGGGCGCCCTGCTGGGCGCGTGGGCGGGCTGGCGCGCGGTGTTCTGGGCGGTGGCGCTGCTGTGCCTGCCCGCGCTGGCGCTCGTCCTGCGCTCCGCTCCCGCCGACGCCTGCGGCGGGCGGGACGTCCCCGTCGCCACCGAGCTGCGGGCACTGGCGTCCCGGCCGGTGCGGGAGGCGCTGCTGCTCGCCGCCGCCGTCAACGGAGCCACCTTCGCGGTCTTCGCCTACCTGGCCGTGATCGCCACCGGGCCCGCCGGTCTGCCCGGCGGGGCGGTCCCCGCGCTGCTCGCGGCCTTCGGCGCCGGCGCGTTCGCCGGGGTCGTGACCACGGGCCGGACGGGTGACGGACGGCTCGGCCGCGGTCTGCGCCTCACCCTGTGCGCCCTGCCCGCGGGTTGGGCCGCGGTGGCCCTGGCCGGGGAACGTCCGGTGCCGCTGTTCCTCCTCGCCACCGCCTTGGGCGGTCTGTCGTTCGGTGCCGGGTCCGCGCTGGTGGGCCGTGTCATGCGGGTGGCGTCGCCCGGGGCGCCCGCGCTGAGCGGCGCGTTCGCCACGGTGGCGCTCAACACCGGTGCGGTGGCGGGTCCGCTGCTGGCCGGCGCGGTCACCGGCGCGACGGGGGACGCCCGGGACGCCGCGTGGGTGAGCACGGCGCTGGCCTCGGCCGCGGCGCTGCTCGTCGTCGCCGTGCGACGGCGTGACGGACGGGGGCCCGAAGGGCGGGGCGCGACGGACGGGGGCCCGACGGACGTCAGGCCCGTGCGGCGGCCGGCGCCTGAGGACGCCTGAGGGTGCCCGGGCATGCCTGAAGGTGCCTGAGCAGGCCTGACACGCCGTCCCCCTCCCCGGCGGGAGGGGGGCGGCGTGCCGTCAGCGGGTGGGGAAGGCGTCGAGGGCTTCCGCCCAGGCGTCGGCCGCCGCGCGCAGGTCGTCGGTGGCGACCTGGACGTGCACCCAGTACTGGTAGATGTCCGGCCGGTCGGCGCCCGTGCGCCAGGGCGGCAGCGCCTCCAGGGACAGGTGCACGCGCACCAGGGCCGTGTCGCCGTCCCGTTCGGCGAGGCTGAACGCCAGGACGGGCTCGGTGAACCAGGTGTCGGGTGACATCCAGCCGTCGTCGGGCCCCGTGACCGCCACCGTGCCGTCGGCCGCACCGCGCAGCCAGGCGGTGACCTGGTGCGCCTCGTCGACCAGCAGGGCGGCGTCGGTGAACGACCAACTGCCCTCGGCGGTCGTCACGGTGGCGCCGATGACGAGCCAGTTGTCGTCGTAGCGGTTGCCGACGACACCCGGGAACTCGTAGCGCACGGGTGTCAGCTCGACGCGGCTCTCTCCGTCGTCCAGGATCACCGACCGAGGATGTCACGTGTCGGTGTCGGTGCCGGTGTCAGTCTCGGTGCCGGTGTCGGTGTCAGTCTCGGTGCCGGTGCCGGTGTCGGTGCCGGTCTCGGTGTCGGTGTCGGTGTCGGTGTCGGTGGCATGTGTCAGAGTCGGCGCATGCTCGACATCAATGTGCGGACAGAGGACGGCAAGCAGCACGTCCGGGTGTCCGCGGAGGAACTGGCCGCCCTGGTGCGGAGGATCGGCGGCTGGGACGACCACTTCCTGGTCGTCCAGCGGATACCCGACCTGCCCGACGTCTTCGCCCAGGTGTGGCACAAGGACGGCGAGGAGTGGACGGTCGAGTACCGCGACGGCGCCGCCGACCGGCACTTCCAGGCCCTGACCGACTCCCCGGAGGAGGTGATCGCCGCCCTCACCGGCTGGTCCCACGGGGAGGACGGCTGGCGGGGCGAGCTGGACTGGTCACTGCTGGACATGGGCCCCGCCGCCGAGGTGCCGCCGCTCGACCTGACCGACGAGGAGCGCGGGCTGCTGGAGAGCCACGTGCGCGAAGTGCTGGCCGCCGGCTACGCGTCCCGCGCCCAACTGGCCGAGACCGCCGAGGAGTACCTGGTCACCCAGGACCGGCGGCCGCTGACCCGCGGGCAGGCCGAGGCGCTGGCGGACCGCCTGTGGATGGAGCGCGTCGCGGAGCAGGCCGCGTGGCGGGGCGAGACCGATCCCGAGCGCCTCACCCGCGCGTTCAGCGCGCTGGAGGCGGCCGGGATCACCGCCCGCGAGCACTTCACCTGCTGCCGCACCTGCGGCGACGCCGAGATCGGCGAGGAGACCGTCCCCGGCACGCGGGGGTTCGTCTACTTCCACACCCAGTCCACCGAGTCCGCCGCTGCGGGCCACGGACTGACGCTGCTGTACGGCGCCTTCGACGACACGGAGGGCGCCGCGGCCGCCGTCGGCCGCGAGGTGGTGGCCGCGCTCGACGCGTCCGGCCTGCGTACCGACTGGGACGGGGACCCCCGCCGGGTCATCACCGTCACCCCGCTGGAGTGGCGCCGCCGCCTGGTGGGGTGACGCCCGAGGGCCCCGGCGGGCGGGCGGTGAGGTCGAGCTCCGCGCGGACCGTCTTGCCGACGGGGTGGCGGTCGACGACCTCCCAGCGGTCGGCCAGCGCGTCCACGAGCAGCAGTCCGCGCCCCGACTCCGCCAGGGCGTCGGGCACGGGCGGCCGCGTGGAGGGCCGCAGCTCTCCCCGGGCGTCGGACACCTCGATCCGCAGGACCGCGCCGGGGGTGCGGGACAGCACCAGCTCGAAGTCCCGCCCGGGGACGCGGCCGTGGGTGACGGCGTTGGCGGCCAGCTCGCCGACGATCAGCGCCGCGGTCCGCGACAGCCCGCTCCGGTGGCCGAGGCCCCAGCGCTCGAACTGGACCTCCGCGAGCCGGCGGGCGAGCCGGGCGCCGCGCGGGGTCGAGCTGAAGCGCTGACTGAACACACGTACGGTGACGGCTTCGCCGCCGGTGGCGAGGGGGGAGTTGTTGCTCATGGGACCCCATCCGACCGGCCCTCCGGGCTCCTTGCCAGCTCACCGACCCGTACGCTGCGTCAGCGTACGGGCGCGCAGAGTGGACGGTACGCGTAACCCGCTGTGACCATGGGCCCGTTGCGTGACGCGATCGGGCGGAGGTGGCCGGGATGTCGAACGAGGGCACGGGCGGCGGCGGGGGCGAACCGGAGGGCTCCGACAGCCTGAAGGCCTTCGGCGAGGTCGTCAAGGCGTTCCGGAGACGAGCCGGGATGACGCAGGAGCAGTTCGCCCCGGCCGTGCGGTACTCGGTGCCGACCGTCGCCTCGATCGAGCAGGGGCGGCGGTTCCCGCCGGCGGACTTCGTGAACCGCGCGGAGGAGGTCCTGGACGCTTTCGGCGCCCTGCGGGGCCCCGCCCGGCACCTGTCCCGCCGCCCCGGGCTGGCCAGTTGGTTCCGCCAGTGGGCGCGCCTGGAGGCGGAGGCGGTGTCGCTGGACACGTACGAGTGCAGGCTGATCCCCGGGCTGCTCCAGACGGAGGGGTACGCCCGGACGCTGTTCGTGAACCAGTTGCCGCCGCTGGGCGACGACCAGATCGAGGCGCAGATGGCGGCGCGGCTGGAGCGTCAGCGGCTGCTCACCGAGCGGCCGAACACGGCGTACAGCTTCATCCTGGAGGAGCACCTGTTCCTGCGGCGCACCGGCGGCGCGCGCGTCACGGCGGAGCTGATCGACCATGTCCTGCGCATCGCGGACCTCCGGAACGTCGAGATCCAGATCATGCCGCTGGTACAGGAGGCGCACGCCGGGCTGGCCGGCCCGATGCAGTTGCTGGAGACGCCGGACAACCGCTGGCTGGCCTACTGCGAGGGGCAGGAGAGCGGCCAGATGGTCACGGACCCCAAGGTCGTCAGCATGCTCAAGATGCGGTATGCCAGGATGCGTTCGCAGGCCCTCACCCCCGAGGACTCCCGGGGCCTGCTGAGGCGGATGCGAGGAGCGGCATGACGACCACCACCGATCTGGCCTGGTTCAAGAGCAGCTACAGCGGCGGCTCGGGCGACTCCTGCGTCGAGGTCGCCCTGAGCTGGCACAAGAGCAGCTACAGCAGTGGCTCCGGCGACTCCTGCGTGGAGGTCGCCACGACCCCGCGCGCCGTGCACGTGCGGGACTCCAAGGTCGTCGAGGGTCCCCGGCTGGACCTCTCCCCCGGCTCGTGGGCCGCGTTCCTCGGCTTCGCAGCCGGGGGCGGGCCCGCTTCCTGAAAAGTTCACCGGGTGATGTGGCGGACTCCCCTGCTGCTAACTTCTACATGTCTGTAGAATTCAACGTGCCGGGCCGCACCCTCCTGTGGCCCGGCACCTGCCGAGGGAGCGCTCATGGCCCTGTGGGACCGCCTCAAGGAGTCCGCGTCGACGATGCAGACCCAGCTCGTGGCGAAGAGGAACGACCTCAAGAGCGGCGCCTTCCGCGACGCGTCGATGGCGATGTGCGCGCTGGTCGCGGCCGCCGACGGGACGGTGGACCCGTCGGAGCGGCAGCGCGTCGCGCAGCTCATCGGCACCAACGAGGTGCTCCAGAACTTCCCCGCCGACGACCTGCGCCGCCGGTTCGAGGAGAACCTGGACAAGCTGACGACCGACTTCGCGTTCGGCAAGGTCAGCGTGCTGCAGGAGGTCGCCAAGGCGAAGAAGAAGCCCGCCGAGGCGCGTGCCGTGATCCAGATCGGCATCGTCATCGGCGGCGCGGACGGGGACTTCGACAAGGACGAGCAGGCCGTCGTGCGCGAGGCGTGCTTCACGCTCGGCCTCGCGCCCCACGAGTTCGACCTGTAGGGCGGCGCGGGCCTCTGCGCTCACCCCCGGGCCCGCTTCGCGCGCAGATACGCGCGGACGAGCGAGACTCCCCCCGGGATCACGAGCAGCAGACCGCACAGCAGGGTGACGGCCGCTTCCCCGAAGAGGACGACGAGCAGCAGTCCGCAGACGGTGTACAGGATGCCGAGCGGCGCGATCGCGACCTCCTGCGGGGCGGCGCGCCCGTCCGCCGGGCGCGGAGCAGCCGCCCGCCAGGAGTCGCCGGGCACGCCGGAGCGTCTGTCGCCGTCGGCGCCGGCCTCGCCGGCCAGGGCTGTGGTGGGTGTCCCCCCGGTTCTCATGACATGGCGGCTACCCCCGGACTCGCGGCTGATTCCCGTGTCCGCCCGGTCGGTTCCGGACCCGCGGCCCCACCACGTCACATCGGTGTCGCGGCCTTGAGGACGAAGAACAGCGTGACGGCCGAGTTGGCCGAGGACAGCGCGGAGGCCGTGGTGCCCACCGCGGCGCCCCAGGCGGCCAGGCCCGCGGTCGTGGAGACCGGCGGCCAGAGCCGGGCGGACGGCGCCGGTTCCAGCAGGGCCGCCACCCGGCGCGGCACCGGGCCCGCGGCGAAGCCCGCGAGCGCCGGGCCGGGGGTGCCGGCGGAGAACAGGGCCGCCTTGCCGACCGCCCGCGCCACGACGCGGCGGCTGCCGACGGCGGCCGCGGCCTCCTCGTCGGCCCAGCGTTCCGCGGTGTAGGTCACGGCGGTGCGCAGCGGCCGCAGGAACGGGTTGGCCCGGGCGGCCAGTTGCACGGCCAGCAGCAGCCGGTGGTGACGTCCGGCCAGGTGGGCGCGTTCGTGGGCGAACAGGGCCCGGCGTTCGGCGGGTTCCAGGGCGGACAGCATGCCCCTGGTGACCACGACCCGCCCGGTCCGGCGGCCGGTGCCGGGCAGGGCGTAGGCGTAGGGAGTGCTGTCGGGCAGCACCGCGACACCCCGGCCCTTCAGCGACCGCAGCGCGTGCGTGGTCCGGCGGCGCACCCGGCGGTGGCGCAGCGCAGCCCGGCCGCAGGAGAGGAGCACCGCGAGCAGCGCCGGGATCGCGGCGGGGCCGGCGAGTTCGTCGTACGGGAGCGCCGCCCGCACCTCCGGGTCCGACCAGGCGTCCGGGAGCGGGTTGCCGGGCAGTTGGGCCGTGCCCACCACCATGAGGAGGGCGAGGCACAGGGTGCTGCACACGGCGAGGACCGCGGCGACCACCGTCAGCAGGCGGGTGGCCGCGCGGGGATGGAGGTGCTGTTCCGCGAGGCGGGCGATCGGCCAGGCGGTCAGGGGCAGGACCAGCGGCAGGAAGACGAAGACCCCCATGCGGTCAGCGCTCCTCTTCGCCCTCGTCGGCGGGCAGCGGGGCGCCGGCCGTCCGGGGCTCGGGCTCGTCGCCGGTCCGGGTCAGCAGGCCGCGCAGCAGTTCCTCGTCCCCGGGCGCGAGGCCGGTGACGAAGCTGGCGAGCACGGCCTCGCGGTCGGCCTCCGCGTCGAGCACCCTGCGCATCCGCAGGGCGGCGAGGCCCGCCTCGTCGGCGGTCGCCGTCCAGGCGAAGGACCGGCCCTCGCGCTCTCGGGTGACCGCTCCCTTGGCCTGGAGGCGGGTCAGGATGGTGATCACTGTGGTGTAGGCGAGGGTGCCGCCGAGCCGGTCCTGCACCCAGGCCGTGTTGACCGGGCCCGGAGCCTGCCGCAGGACGGCGAGCACCTGGCCCTCCAGCTCGCCCTGCCGGCGGCGCCGGGGTCCCGCGGCCGTGCCGTCCTCGTCGCGGTCCGCCATCGCTCGTCCCTCCCGCCGGTGTCCGCCCGGCGCGGAGGGCGCCGGAGCCCGCCCATCGTACTGACGCGCCGGGGGGCCGATCGGGCGCGGGCGCGGGGCCCTGTGAAAATCGGCCACCAGGCCACCTTCCTTGCCGTTTCTTTACCCTTTCTTGGCCTTCCGCGTACTGTGGGGCACTCCCCAGGAAGGGATCAGCGTTGAACGTCTCAACGACCATGTGGGTGCTCACCGTTGTGGGTCTGTGCGTGCTCGTCGCCGCCGACTTCTTCATCGGCGGACGCAAGCCGCACGACGTCTCGATCAAGGAGGCGGGGATCTGGAGCGCCGTCTGGATCGCCCTCGCCACCCTCTTCGGTGCGGGCCTGCTGATCTGGGGCGACGCACAGGCCTCGGGCGAGTTCTTCGCCGGCTACGTCACCGAGAAGTCGCTCAGCGTCGACAACCTCTTCGTCTTCGTGCTGATCATGGCGAAGTTCGCGGTCCCGTCGATCTACCAGCAGCGCGTACTGATGATCGGCGTGCTCATCGCGCTGGTCCTGCGCGCCGTGTTCATCGCCCTGGGCGCCGCCGCGATCAACTCGTTCGCCTGGGTCTTCTTCCTCTTCGGCGCGTTCCTCATCTGGACCGCCTGGAAGCTGATCCAGGAGGCCCGCGCCGGTGAGCAGGACGAGGAATGGGAGGAGGGCCGCCTGATGAAGGCCGTCGAACGGCGCCTGCCCTCCACCGATCAGTGGCACGGCACGAAGATGTTCGTCCGCGAGAACGGCAAGCGGCTGGCCACGCCGATGCTGATCGTCATGCTGGCGATCGGCGTCACGGACCTGCTCTTCGCGGTCGACTCGATCCCGGCGATCTTCGGCCTGACCCAGGACCCGTACATCGTCTTCACCGCCAACGCCTTCGCGCTGATGGGGCTGCGGCAGCTCTACTTCCTCATCGCCGGTCTGCTGAAGAAGCTGGTGCACCTGTCGTACGGCCTGTCCGTCATCCTCGCCTTCATCGGCGTCAAGCTCGTGCTGCACGGCCTCCACGAGACGACGAGCCTGGACGTCCCGGAGGTCTCCCTCCCGGTCTCGCTCGGCGTCATCTTCGGCGTGCTGGTCGTCACGACGGTCACCAGCCTCGTCGCGTCGAAGCGGACGGAGAGGGCGGAGGCGGAAGCGAAGGCGGAGGCGGAGGGGGCATCAATGCGCTCGCGCACGCCGGAGTGATCCACTACCTTCCGTCCCTGTCGTCACGGAGTCACGGAGCCACGAGAGGGCGGGAGCCTGCCGCATGGAGACCGACGGAGTACGGACCGACCGGCTGGGAGCGCTGCTCGACCAGTTCGACCAGGCGCGGGAGATGGCCCGGGTGCGGCTGGAGGGGCTCGGCGACGAGGAGCACCTGTGGGAGCCGGTGGCCGGCTGCTGGTCGATCCGGCGCCGCGAGGAGGCGGTGACCCCTCGGGCCTACGGCCCGGGCGCGTGGGTGATCGACAAGGGCGCCGCGGACATCCCGGCGAGCGAGTACGCGGAGGTCGCCCGGCAGGCCGCGGGCGGGATGACGATCGAGAAGATCGCCGAGGACTGGAGCGTGAGCACCGCCCGGGTCGAGGAGGTGCTGGCGTTCGAAGGTGTGCCGGAGCCCGACGTGGTGCCGGTCACCACGATCGCCTGGCGGCTGGCGCACCTGCACTCGTGCTTCGCGGGCGAGTGGGAGTGGACGTTCGGCGGGCGGCGGCGGGATCCGCACGAGCTGGTCGACTTCACGCCGTCCGCCTCCCTGGCCCTGGAGCGCTTCTGGGCGACGATCGACCGCTGGCGGGAGAGCGTGGGGGCCGTCACCGAGGAGCAGTTGGACACGGTCGGCTTCTCGCAGTACCCGTACGGATCGGATCCCGACGACCCGTACATCACGGTGGTGGCGGGCGCCAATCTGGAGTTCATCCACCACATGGCCGAGATCGCGGTGCTGCGCGACCTGTGGCGGGCCCGCTCCACGGGTGCGGGCACGCCCGGCTGACGGCGCCCCGGCCGCTCGGCCGGGGCGCCCCGGGCCGGTGGGAGCCGGACGGCCGGCCCCGGGGCGTTGGCGTACGGACGCCCTGCCGCCGCCCCGGGCGGGGCGGCGGCAGGGCGTCGGGCGGAGACGGGGGGAGCCGCTCCGCCGGTCAGGAGACGGAGGCGGCAGGTTGCCCCGCTCCACGGGTGCGGGCGGGCCGGGCCGGTGGCCCGGCCTGCCGGGTACCTGCGACGGACCAGGCGCACGGCCCGACCCACCGGGTACAGCCGACAGGCCGAGCGCACGGCCCGACCGGCCGGTTACGGCGGGCCCGCCAGGCACACGGCCCGACCCACCGGGTACAGCCGGCAGGCCGAGCGCACGGCCCGACCGGCCGGTTACGGCGAGCCCGCCAGGCACGCGGCCCGGACCGCCGGGTCGGACGGCGGGTCAGGCGCGGAGCCAGAGCGCCGTGTCCGACGGCAGCCGGCCCTGGTCGTCGAGCGGGCCGCTGGTCAGCAGCCGGGTGGTGTGGGCGGGCGGCTCCACGGGGTCCGGGGAGAGGTTGACCACGCACAGCAGCCCGTCGCCCCGGGCGAAGGCGAGGACGCCCTCGGGTGCGGGGAGCCAGGTCAGCGGCCCGTCGCCGAAGCCCGCCTCGGTGCGCCGCAGCCGCAGCGCCTCGCGGTAGAGCGCCAGCATCGAGCCGGGGTCCGCCGACTGCCGGTCGGCCGCGTAGCGCGCCCAGCCCTCGGGCTGCGGGAGCCACGGCTCGGTCTCGGAGCCGAATCCGCACCAGGGGGCGTCCGCCTCCCAGGGCAGCGGCACCCGGCAGCCGTCACGGCCCGGGTCCCTGCCCTCGGAGCGGAAGTGCATCGGGTCCTCGATGCGGTCGAGGGGGATGTCGGCCTCGGGCAGGCCCAGTTCCTCGCCCTGGTACACGTAGACGGAGCCGGGCAGGGCCAGGCTCAGCAGGGCGGCGGCCCGGGCGCGGCGGGTGCCGAGCTCCAGGTCGCTCGGGGTGCCGAAGGCCTTGGTGGCGAAGTCGAAGGCGGTGTCGGCACGTCCGTAGCGGGTGGCGGTGCGGGTCACGTCGTGGTTGCACAGCACCCAGGTCGCCGGGGCGCCGACCGGCGCGTGCTCGGCGAGGGTGTCGTCGATCGAGCGGCGCAGCCGGTCCGGGTCCCACGGGCAGGCGAGGAAGCTGAAGTTGAACGCGGTGTGCAGTTCGTCGGGGCGCAGGTAGCGGGCGAAGCGCTCGGCGTCGGGCAGCCACACCTCGCCGACGAACACACCGCCGTACTCGTCGGCGATGGCACGCCAGGAGCGGTAGACGTCGTGGAGTTCGTCCTGGTCGATGTACGGGTGGGGGTCGACGCCCTCGGTGAAGTCGGGCAGCGCCGGGTCCTTGGCGAGCAGGGCGGCGGAGTCGATGCGGACGCCGGCGACACCGCGTTCGAACCAGAAGCGGAGCACGTCCTCGTGTTCCCGGCGGACGGCGGGGTGGGACCAGTTGAGGTCCGGCTGCTCGGGCGTGAAGAGGTGGAGGTACCACTCGCCGTCGGGGACCCTGGTCCAGGTCGGGCCGGCGAACTGGGAGGGCCAGTCGTTGGGCGGGAGTTCGCCGTTCTCGCCGCGGCCCGGCCGGAAGTGGAAGAGCTCGCGCTCGGGGCTGCCGGGCCCCGCGGCGAGGGCGGCCCGGAACCAGGCGTGCTGGTCGGAGATGTGGTTGGGCACGATGTCGACGATGGTGCGGATGCCGAGCTGCCGGGCCTCGGCGATCAGCTTCTCCGCCTCGGCGAGGGTGCCGAAGGCGGGGTCGATCGTGCGGTAGTCGGCCACGTCGTATCCGCCGTCGACCAGCGGGGAGAGGTACCAGGGCGTGAACCACACCGCGTCGACGCCCAGTTCGGCGAGGTACGGCAGTCTGGCCCGGACTCCCGCGAGGTCCCCGGTGCCGTCGCCGTCGCCGTCGGCGAAGCTGCGTGGGTACACCTGGTAGATGACGGCGTCGCGCCACCAGTCGTCGGTGTGCTGGGGGTCGGGGGCTGCCACGTGACGGTCCTTTCGGGCAGAGTGGATCTTCGCCGCCGGCCCGGAAGCGGGGCATCGGACGGGCCGGCGGCGAAGGCTGGGGAGGTGACGGGCGGGACGGGGTCTCAGCCCTTGAGTCCGCCCGCGGTGAGGCCGCTCATGATGTTCCGCTGGAAGACCAGGAAGATGAGCAGCGTGGGTATCGAGGCGATGGTGAGCGCGGCGATGAGCACGTTCACGGGGACGCCGTTGGAGAGGGAGTAGATGCCGACGTTGAGCGTCTGCTTCGTCGGGTCGGGCAGGGTGAGCATCGGCCAGAGGAAGTCCTTCCACACGCCGACGACGGCGAAGATGGACACCACTCCGAGGATGGGCCGCGAGATCGGCAGCACGATCGACCACAGGATCCGCATGGGCCGCGCGCCGTCCATGGAGGCGGCGTCCAGCAGTTCCTTGGGGATCGAGTCGAAGAACCGCTTCAGCAGGAAGATGTTGAAGGCGTTGGTCACCGACGGGAGCCAGATCGCCCAGGGCGAGTTCAGCAGGTTGCGCTCGATGATCGGCACGTCGAGCACGGTGAGGTACTGGGGCACCACCAGGACGGTGGCGGGGATCATCAGCGTGGCCAGCATCATGCCGAGGATGGCCTTGCCGAGGACCGGGCGGAGCTTGGAGAGCGAGTAGGCCGCGGCGACGTCGAAGACGAGCTGGAAGGCGAGCGCGCCGAAGGCGTAGTACAGCGTGTTGAACAGCAGGCTGGCGAGGTCCATGACCTCCCAGGCGCGGCTGTAGTTCTCCGGTTCGAAGGAGCCGGGCACCAGCGTCGGCGGGGTCTGGATGACCTCCTGGGCGTCCTTGAAACCGCTGGAGACGAGCCAGTACAGGGGGCCGAGGAACACCAGGGTGAAGACCGCCACGACGGCGGCGAAGGTCACCCAGTAGAGCCTCTTGCCGCGGGGCCTGGAAAGCTGGGCCGGCGAGATGAGCGTGCGTGTGGACATGGCTGTTCTCCCGGTCCTACTCGTCCTCGGCGCGGCTGAGCTTGACGTACGCCGCCGAGAATCCGGCGAGCAGTACGAGCAGGAGCAGGCCGAGCGCCGCCGCGGCACCGTAGTTGTTGAAGTTGAAGGCGTACTGGTAGATCAGGTAGACGACGGTGGTGGTCGAGCCCTCGGGGCCGGCGCCGCCGGTCAGCAGGAACGGCTCGACGAACACCTGCATGGTGGCGATGACCTGCATCAGCAGCATCAGTGACAGGATCAGCCGGGTCTGCGGGATGGTGACGTGCCAGATCTTGCGGAGGATCCCGGCGCCGTCCAGTTCGGCCGCCTCGTAGAGCTCGCCGGGGATGCCCTGGAGCGCGGCGAGGTAGATCAGGGTGGCGCCGCCCATGTTCATCCAGGTGGAGGCGACGACGACCGCGAACATCGAGATGTCCGGGTCCTGGAGCCACTGCTGTTCGGGCAGTCCGAAGACTCCGAAGAGTTCGTTGAGGAGTCCGTAGCCCGGGTCGTACAGGTACTTGAAGAGCAGCACCGCGGCGACCGGCGGGAGCATCACCGGCAGGTAGACCAGCAGCCGGAGGTAGCCCTGTCCGTGGTGGAACTCGTTGATGACGACGGCCGCGGCGAACGGGACGGCGAAGCCGAGCACCAGCGCGAGCACGGTGAACAGCGCGGTGTTGCGCCATGCCTGCCAGAACGCCGGGTCGTTGACGACGGTGGTGAGGTTGTCCAGGCCCACCCAGGTCGTCGTGCCGCCGTCGGTCTTCTGGAAGGCGAGGAAGAACTCCCGGACCATCGGGTACCAGGAGAAGACCGCGAAGCAGAGCACCGCGCCGATGAGGAAGCCGTGGGCCGTGAGGTTGCGCTTCAGGCTCTTGGCGAAGCGGCCTCCGGACGGCGCGGGGCCGGCCGCACGGGGCGGATTGCGGCGGTGGTTGGCCGCCTTGCTCGGGGTCAGGCTGGGGGCCGACATCGTTGCTCCTTGGTACGGGTCTGCCTGGTAGTGGTCCAGCACGGAGGGGAGCCCCGCACGGGGCGGGGCGGGCGCGGGACGCCCGGACGCCGGGTGGTCCCGGCGGGGACGGGCCGCCGCCCGTCCCCGCCGGGAGCCGGTCACTGGTTGGCGAGGACCTGGTTGACCTGCTGCTCGGCGGTGGCGAGCAGCTTGTCGATGTCGGCGTCCTTGTTGGTGAGGATGCCGGACATCACGTTGTCGAGGACCTTGTAGACCTCCTGCGCCTTCGGCGGCTCGGCCTTGCCGGCGACGGGGTTGTCCATGAAGGAGCGGAAGTTCTCGACCGGCATGGTGGCGTGCTCGATGCGCGCCTCGTCGTCGGCGGTCTTGGAGGCGTTCAGCCAGAAGTTGGGCTGCGGGACACCGACGGGCAGGCCGTCCGCCTTGGTGCGGGCCCACGCGAACTGGCCCTTGCCGACGCTGAGGTTCTTGAAGTTCAGCCAGGCGATGGCGGCCTTGACCTTGTCGGGGGATATCCCCTTCTTGATCATGTAGGCGTTGCCGCCGGCGAGGGTGTTGCGCTCGCCGGGGATCGGGCCCATGCCGAAGTTCTCGTACTTGGCGCCGAGCTGCTGGACCATGTACGCGATGTCGTCGGGCGCGGCGAGGAACATGCCCAGCTTGTCCGTGGCGATCTGCTTCTGGAGGTCGCCCCACTTCAGGAGCTGGGTCTTGCCCATGCTGTCGTCCTCCCAGCGCATGGCGTGGAGGTTCTCGGCGACCTGCTTGCCGAGGGTGCCGTTGAAGGCGGCCTTCTTGCCGCTGGCGTCCACGACCTCGCCGCCGACGCTGTACATCTGCGCGGTGAAGTGCCAGCCGCCGGTGTTGCCCGCGCTGTACTCGCCGAAGCCGGCGACGCCCTTGCCGAGACCCGCGATCTTCTTGGCGGCGGTGCGGACCTCCTCCCAGGTGCGCGGCGGAGCGTCCGGGTCGAGGCCGGCGTCCTTGAAGAGCTTCCGGTTGACCAGCAGGCCCATGGTGTAGTTGCTGGTGGGCAGGCCGTAGAGCTTGCCGTCCTGCTTGAGCGAGGCCATCACGTTGGGGTCGATGTCCTTGAGCAGGGGCACGGACTTGTCGGTGACGTAGGCGGTGATGTCCTCGGCGCCGGCGTTGTCGAGCACCTGGGGCAGGTCGGTGAAGTAGGTGTAGAAGACGTCGGGCTGGGACTTGGC
Source organism: Streptomyces zhihengii (assembly GCF_016919245.1). NCBI lineage: Bacteria > Bacillati > Actinomycetota > Actinomycetes > Kitasatosporales > Streptomycetaceae > Streptomyces > Streptomyces zhihengii. The sequence goes on from NZ_JAFEJA010000001.1 coordinate 2,076,355, forward strand.
CTTGAGCATCGCGGTGAACCGCGGCGGCTCCAGACACTGGCCGGGGGTGGAGCGGCCCTCGATGGTGACGTTGGGGTACGTCTTGTTGAACTCGGCGACGTCCTCCTTCCACTGCTTCAGCTCGGCCTGCTTCGCCGTCGGCGGCATGCAGTCGATCGTGATCGTGACCTTGGTCTTCGGGTCCAGCGGAGCGGCGGGGTCGGAGGACCCGCTGCTCTTGGTCCCCGTGTCGTCGTCACTGCTGCTGCTGGTGCCGCAGGCGGCCAGCGCGCTGAGCGAGAGGGCGGAGACGAGGGTCATGACGCCGGCGCGGCGGACACGGCGGAACCGAGCACTTCTCATGGGTGGATCCCCTTCGAGCATGAACGAGGAAGGCGCCCCACCGCCGATGCGTTGTGGGGCGCCGCACACTCAACCACCATGAACAAGTGAACGCAATATCTCGCGCCGATTTCGTAATTGTTTGACAGAGCGATGTCGGACCGATGCGGAACCCACCGCACCGGATGACGTCCGCTACGCGGTGGCGACCCACCCCGCAGCCGCGCCCGAAGCCCCGGAACGGCCCTCGGAGGCCGTGGAACGCCCGCCGGCGGGCCGATCCGCCGCGACCTGGGCGGTGGAGCCGCGGACGACGAGTTCGGGCTCGAAGAGGAGCTCGCTGTGGGGCACGTCGCTGCCGTCGATCTGGGTGGCCAGCAGCTCGACCGCGGCCCGGCCCATCGCCTCGATCGGCTGGCGCACCGTCGTCAGCGGCGGCTCCGTGCACGTCATGAACGCCGAGTCGTCGTAACCGACCACCGACACGTCCCCCGGCACCGACAGACCCCTCCTGCGCGCCGCCCGCACCGCCCCCAGCGCCAGCGGGTCACTCGCGCACACGATCCCCGTCACACCCCGCTCCAGCAGCCGCGAGGCGGCCGCCTGACCGCCCTCCAGCGAGAACATCGACCGCTCCACGAACTCCGGCCGGAGCGCGGAGCCGAGGGCCTTCGCCGTCCGCTCGGCCGAGGCGAGCTTCCGGCGGGAGGGGATGTGGTCGGTCGGGCCGAGGACGAGGCCGATCCGCTCGTGCCCCAGCGACACCAGATGCCGCCACGACTGCTCCACCGCCACCGCGTCATCACACGCCACACACGGGAAGTCCAGCCCCTCGATCGCCGCGTTCACCAGCACCACCGGGATACGACGCTCCGCAAGCAGACGGTAATGCTCATGAGGCGCGTCCGCCTGAGCGAACAACCCACCCGCGAACACCACACCCGACACCTGCTGCTGCAACAGCAACTCCACATAATCCGCCTCGGACACACCCCCCTTCGTCTGCGTACACAGCACCGGCGTCAACCCCTGCTGAGCCAACGCACCACCGATCACCTCGGCAAACGCCGGAAAAATGGGATTCTGCAACTCCGGCAGCACCAACCCCACCAACCGCGCACGCTCACCCCGCAACTGCGTCGGCCGCTCATAACCCAACACATCCAGAGCCGTCAGAACCGACTGCCGCGTCGCCTCCGACACACCCGGCTTCCCATTGAGCACCCGGGACACCGTGGCCTCCGAGACCCCAACCTTCTTCGCCACCTGAGCAAGTCGTCGCGTCATGAACGCAAGAATAGCGCAAGCACCGCAAGGCGCTTGCGCTTTTCCCGCCTCTCGGAGGGCTCGAAACGATCGGTCGGCCCCGGTCGGAGGACCGGGGCCGGCCCGTCCTACGGGTTCTGCGTGATCTTGAAGGTGGACGTGGTGTTGCGGATGTCCACCGCGTTGCCGCTCAGCTTCAGACCGTTGAAGACGACCTCGCCGACGGCCGGGCCCTGGCCCGCCTCCGGCATCTCGTTCGCCCACAGACCGAAGCCGGACTTGGCGTCGAACGCGTCACCGCTCTTGCGCGCGCCGGTGATCGTCACATCGGTGAAGACGGTGTCCTTGATCGGGAACTGCGGCTGACCGCCCACGTAGTTCGTCTGGAACATCACCCCGCTGTACGTGGGGTCGACGATGTCCACGTTGTTCACCCGGATTCCCTGGAAGACCTTGGAGGCCGAGAAGACCCAGATGCCGGGGAAGGTCTGCCCGCCCCAGAAGTGCCCGCCCGCCCGGACGATCGAGATGTTCTCGAAGGTCGTCGGCTCGGTCCCGAAGCCGTTCATCGGGTAGCCGAAGTCCAGGGACGAGATGGTGATCCCGGAGTAGACCAGGGTGTCCGCGATGTGGATGTTGCGGAAGGTGTTGCTGTAGCCGCCGTAGACGGCGACACCGGCCGCGCGCCACGTCAGCGTGGTGGTCAGGTTCTCGTAGAGGTTGTTCTTCATGTCCGCGCCGCCGGCGTCGATCGCCGAGAACAGCGCGAAGCTGTCGTCACCGGTCGCCCGGGCGTCGTTGTTGGACACCAGGTTGTCCGTCGACCCGTTGGTCATGTTGATGCCGTCGGCGAACATGTTCCGGATCCGGGAGTTCTTGATCGTGACCCGGTCGGTGTTGGCGCCCCAGTAGAGGCACACCATGTGCTCGTTCCAGATGTCGTCGATCACCATGTCCGACACGTTGGCGAAGTCGAACACCTTGCCGGGACCGTCGATGCGCGAGGTGTAGTTGCCGAAGTAGGCGAAGCCCTTGAACAGCGACCCCTTGGCGGTGTTGTCGGCCCGGAAGCCGATGTCGGTGTTGTCCTGCGTCGACGGGGCGTGGAACTTCGTGTACCACGGGCCGGCGCCGACCACCTTCACGGACTTGCCGTACACCTGGAACTTGCTCGCCGTCTGGTAGTCGCCCGGCGGCAGGTACACGCCCGTGAGCGTGCCCGTGGTGTCCATCCGCACCTTGTCCAGGGCGTTCTGGACGTCCTGGTGGGAGAAGCCGGCCGGCACCGTGTACGCGGCCGGGTCCGGGTTCGCCACCGGGGCGACCTGCTCCAGGTTGACGAAGTCGATCGCGTAGGTGCTGGTGTTGGCAGCGTCCTTCTGGAGCCGGATCTTCGACCCCGCCGGGACCGTCTCGCCGAGCATGATGTGTGCCTCGTCGTAGATGTGACGCGGCGCCCCCGAGCCGGGCGAGTTGCCGGGCGACGCCTCGGCACCGTACAGCCAGGCGTACTTCGAGGTGAGCGGCAGCGCCTTCTTCATGACGCCGTTGACGTAGACGTTGATCGTGGAGTCGATGCCGCCGCCGCCCGGGGCGTCCGGGATCGAGAAGCGGGTCACCAGGGTGTTGGTGCTGGCCCGGGTGGTGAACTCGACGTACTCACCGGTGGCGTCCAGGCTGACGGCCTTGCGGCCGGACGCCTCGCCGGCGATGTCGCCGATGGTCCGGTTGGGGCCGACGACCTGCGCGCCGCCGCCGGCGGTGCCGTCCTCCGCCTCGTACATGTCGTACGGCATGTTCGCGCCGCGTCCCACGAACAGCGGCCGGCTGGAGGTGTTGTTCTCCCGCTTGACCGGCAGCTCGGCGCTGTCCGGGGCGACGGTGACCTTCAGCGTGTACGAACCATTCGCGGCCGTCCAGGTCCCCAGGTTCACCGGGGCGGTCGTGGCACCGGCCGCGATGACGCCGTCGTGGCTGCCGGTGAAGGTGCGCACGGTGGTGCCGCGGGAGTCGACCAGTGCCAGGCTCACCCCGTGGCCGCCGCTCGCCGAGGCGACGGTGCCCTGGTTCTTCAGGGCCACCTTGAAGGTCACGGAGTCACCGGCGGCCGGGGAGGACGGGGTGGTGGTGACCTGCGCGGCGACCAGGTCCGAGCTGGCGACCGGCTTGACGACCAGCGCGGAGGGGCTGGTGAAGGCGTTGTTGGTCTCGTTCTGCTCGATGACCGCGCCCGACTCGTCGGCGAGGGCGCCGAGCTGGTACGAGCCCGCGTCACGCGCGCCGATCGACGCCTGGACGGTGGTCTGCGCACCGGCCGCGAGGGCGCCCACCTGGGCGGTGGCGACGGTGGTGCCGCCGAGCCGCACGGCCAGCCTGCTGGCCGGGGCCGCGGCCGCGCCGCTGTTGCGGACCGTGGCCGAGACGGTGATCTCGTCCGACTCGACCGGGGCCGCGGGCGACGCCGTCAGCCCGGTGACCTCCAGGTCGGGGTTGGGCGCGGGGGTGCCGATCACCTGGAAGTCGGCGATCTGCCCGGCGCTCGACCCGCTGTTGGCGGTGATGCGGAGCTGCACGTCGGCCACCCGGGCGTCGACGGGCACGGTGACCGTGTTGCCGTCCGCCGGGTCGAAGACGTACTCCCTGGCCGCGACGAGGCCGGTGAAGCCGGAGGCGCTCTGCTCCCGGCCGAGGACCTGGATCGTCTGCGTGCGGCGGCCCCAGTCGGGGTTCAGCCGCAGCACCACCCGGGACACGTCCGCGTTGGCGCCGAGCTTGACGGTGAGGGTGTTCGGGTAGGCCCCGGCACCGCCCTCCCAGTAGGTCGAGCGGTTGTTGTCGTTGGCGTTCTCCGCGACGAAGGTGTGGATCACGGAGGAGGCGCTGATGGGCTTGGAGACCGCCAGGTCGGAGCCGTTGCCGCCGCTGCCGTTGCGGGTCACCGCGTTGCTGTGCGGGGACTCGTTGCCGGCCGCGTCCTTGGCGCGCACGGTGTAGGTGACGGTCTCCGTGGCCGCCCGGCTCTCCGACCAGGTGGTCACGTCGCCCGCGACGGTGGCCCTGCGGCTGTTGTTGGCGTAGATGTCGTAGGCGGTGACGCCCTTGTTGTCGCTGGACGCCCCCCAGGCCAGCCGGATCTGCCCGGCCGCCGGCTCGGTGAGCGCCAGGTTCGCCGGGGCGGTCGGCGCCACGGTGTCGCCGGTGTCGCCGGCGCGGGTGACCGTGTTGCTGTTCGCGGACTGGTTGCCCGCCGCGTCCTTGGCCCGCACGTAGTAGCTGACCCGGGTGCCCGCGGGGCGGTTGTCCGTGAAGGTGGTGACGTTGCCGGCGACCGAGGTGAGCAGGCTGCCGTCGGCGTAGACGTCGTACCCGGTGACGGCGGTGTTGTCGGTGGACGCGTCCCAGGTGAGGCGGATCTGCCCGGTGGCCGGCTCGGTGAACGCCAGGTTCGCGGGCGCGGTCGGCGCCTGGGTGTCGCCGGTCGCGGGGCCGTAGACCTCCAGCTCGGAGACCTGGGCCCCGGGCTGGACGCTGTTGGCGCTGACCAGGACCCGCAGGTAGCGGGTGGTCGCCGCGTCGAAGGCGACGGTGGCGGTGTTCGCGTTGCCCGCGTCGAAGGTGTACGCCTTGGCGGCGGTCAGGTCGGTGAAGGAGGAGCCGTCGGTGCTGCCCTGGATCTTCAGCGTCTGGCTGCGGGTGCCCCAGCCGTCGGGGAGCTTGACGACGGCCCGGTCGACGCGCACCGCCGAGCCGAGGTCGGTCTGGAGCCACTGCGGGAGCTCGTTGTTGCGGCTCTCCCAGTAGGTGGCCTTGTTGCCGTCGCCCGCGTTGCCCGCGGTGTAGACCTCGGTGTGGCTGCTGGCGGTGAAGGTCCGGCCGCGCGCGAGGTTGACCGAGGACTCCCCCGCCGCGTGCACCTCCAGCTCGGAGAGCTGGGCCGCCGCCCAGCCGGTGTTGGCGGTGACCGCGATCCGGACGAACCGGGTCTGGGTCGCCGGGAAGGCGATGGTGACGGTGTTGCCCGCGCCGGGGGTGAAGGAGTACGCCGCCGACGCCTTGAGCGTGGCGAAGCTCGTGCCGTCGGCGCTGCCCTGCACCGCCAGGGTCTGGGTGCGGCTCTCCCATCCGGCGGGGAGCTTGAGCACGACCTCGTCGATGCGTGCCGTGGCCCCGAGGTCCGTCTGGACCCACTGGGGGAGGCCGTTGCCGGCGCTCTGCCAGTAGGTGCCCTGGTTGCCGTCGGTGACGTTGGCGGCGCCGTACTCGTTGTGGGAGCTGCTCGCGGCGGCCGGGTCGCCCACCGCGATGTTGGGCCCGCCTGCCGCCGAGGCGGCGGACAGCAGCGGGCCCCCCAGTGACAGGAGGCTGGTGGCCAGCACGGCGCACATGGCCCGTGACGCGACCTTGCGGGATCTCATACGTCCCCGATCTCGGCCCCGCCGCGGTCGGGCGGGGCACGGTCTGTTCTCGGACGGGTGGACACGGCGCGCGGGCGTGCGGCACGCGCACCGGTGGGGGTGGGACGGGGTGCGGGTCCGTGCCGCCCGCGGTGGACGGGCGGCACGGTGCTCCGGGACGCCGCCCTCCGGCGCCCGGCGGGGGCCGGGCGCCGGAGGGCGTGCGGTCAGTAGCGCAGTGCCTGCCGCTGGTGCGCCGGCACGGCCGCCGCTCCGGCGGAGCCGTTGATCACGAACTGCGAGCCGGGTTCGACGAGGACGTCGCCCTCGGCCGAGCCGGTGATGGTGACGTTCGACAGGGTCGCGCTGCCGCGGGCGCCGCCCATGGCGAGGATTCCGGACCCGTTGTTGGACTTGTCGATGGTCACGTTGCTGATCCGGACGTTCGGCATGGCGCCGCCGCCGGTCTTGAACTGGATGCCGTCGTAGGTGGAGTCGTGGATGTCCGTGTCACGGATGGTGACACCCGGGATGTCGGGGCCCTGCGCGAACAGGGTGATCGCGCCGAACTCCTGGTCCTCGTTCCAGAACGCCCCGCCGGTGCGGTACAGACCGTTGTTGGCGATCAGGGTCTGGCCGGAGAACGGGATCGGGTCGTGGTCGGTGGCCAGCATGATCCCCGGGTAGTTCATGGTGTCGGAGATCAGGTTGTTCTCGATCGTGTTGCCGTAACCGCCGTAGACCGCGATGCCGTTGGCCCGCCACGGGAGCTGGATCGTGTTGTTGCGGAAGTGGTTGTCGTGGCCGACGTCGACGGAGGTGTCCTTGACGTACTTGCTGGCCCACACGGCCAGCGCGTCGTCGCCGGTGTTGCGGAAGGAGGAGTTGTAGACGGTGGAGTTGCGGGTGCCGTTGGCGAAGTTGACGCCGTCGGCGTAGGTGTTGCGGATCCGGACGCCGCTGAACTCGACGCCGTCGCCCGGCCCCCACAGCTCGGGGATGTTGGAGTAGTCGCGTCCGACCCAGGCGCCCACGTTGGCGTGCTCGATCCAGACGTTGCTGATCTTCGTGTCCTTGCCGAAGCGGCCGTTGAGGGCGACACCGCCCTCCGCGTTGCCGTCGCCGCCGCGGATGGTGCCCGAGCCGAAGATGGCGATGTCGGAGATCTTGGTGTTGTGGTCGATGTCGAAGCCGAAGTTGCCCTCGTGCGGGTGGTTGATGCCGCCCGCCTGGTGCGGCGGGGTCAGCGAGTAGAGCTGCGAGTGCCACATGCCGGCGCCGCGGACGGTGACGTCACGGATGCCCACCTGGTTGAACTGACCCCGGTCCAGCGGGTCGTCGGTGAGGATCTTCTTCTCCTGGCGCCACTGGCCGGCCGGGATCCACACGCAGGGGATCTCGCCCTTCTGGTCGGCCGTGACGGCGCGCTGGATGGCGTCCGCGTCGTCGATCCCGTCGTTCGGGACCGCGCCGTAGGTGGTGATGGAGACGCACTCGGCGGGCTTGGCGGCCGGCGCCGCGACCTGCTCCAGGTCGATCGAGTCGATGATGTGGAAGGCGGCGCCGTCACCGGCGTCGCGCTGGAGGCGGAACACCGTGCCCTGCGGGTAGGTCTGGGTCAGCAGGGCGTGCGACTCGTCGAACAGCCGGCGGGCGTCACCGCCGGGGCGGTTGGTCAGGCCCTCCGGGTCGTCGGTGCTGCCGTAGAGCCAGCTGTGCTTCGAGGACAGGTTGATCTTGCGGACGAACTGCCCGTCGGCGTAGAGGCTGATGGTCGCCTCCTGGCCGCCGCCGGCCGCCGCGTCGGGGATCGAGTTGCGCACGACGATCGAGTTCGAGGCGCTGGTGGAGGTGAACTCCACGTACTGACCGGTGGAGTTCAGGCGGACCGACTTCCGGCCGGAGGACTCGGTGGCGAAGTTGGTGTGCCCGAAGGTGCGCTTGGCGTCCGCCTGGAGCAGGGTGCCGTTGTGGCGTCCGTCCTCCGCCTGGTACTCGGTGTACGGCACGGCGGCGCCGCGTCCGACGACCAGGGAGCGGGCGAAGGTGTTGTTGTTCTCGTTGGTCTCCGCGACCGTGCCGGTGGCGTCGGCCGTCGCGGTGAGCGTGGCGCCGCCGCTGGTGGCGGTCCAGCTTCCGCTGATGGCGACGTTGGCCGTGGCACCCGCGGCGACGGCGCCGGTGGTGCCGTTCAGGGTGGTGGAGCCGACGGTGAGCCGGGTGACGGATCCGGCGGGCACCGCGGTGGTGCCGCGGTTGTGCACCGCGACGGTGAAGCCGACGGTGGCGCCGACGGCCGGGCTGGACGGGTTGGTGGTGATGCCCGTGACCGCGAGGTCCGGTCCGGGCGCCTGGCCGACCACCAGCTTGGCGGCGGCGGTGCGGCTGTTGTTGGTGTTGTCCAGTTCGGCGACCGTGTCCGTGGGGTCGACGACCGCGGAGACGGTGTAGCTGCCCATGGCGCGCTTGCCCACCTGGACGGGGACCTTCACGGACGCCCCGGCCGCCAGCGCCCCGACGGCCGCGCTGCCGGCGGCGGCACCTTCGAGGCTGACGTTCACCGTCGTCGCGGGCGACGCGGCGGTGCCGGTGTTGCGCACGGTGGCGTCGACCGTGACCGTGTCCGTCTCCGAGGGGGCGGAGGGGGACCAGGTCAGATCGGTGACGGTCAGGTCGGGAGCGGGCGCGGCCGCGCCGACGACCTGGAACTCGGCCACCTGGCCGCCGCCCCCGCCGGTGTTGCCGAAGAACTGGAGGCGCACATCGGCGTACCGGCCGGACACCGCGATGTTGACGGTGTTCTGGTTGGACGCCGGGTTGAAGACGTAGTCCGCCCGGTCCTTGAGCGACACGAACGCCGTCTCACCGGCCTTGCGGCCGAGCACCTGGATGCTCTGCGTGCGGGTGCCCCAGGCGGCGTCGGGGTTCAGCTTGAGGACGACGCCGGACAGGTCGGCGTCCGCGCCCAGCTTCACGGTCAGCGTCGACGGCTGGCCGCTCGCCTCCCAGTAGCTGCTGGTGCTGTCGTCGTTGGCGTTGGCCGCGACGTAGGTCTGGGTGTGCGACGACGCCTCGATCGGCTTGCGCAAGGCGAGGTTGGTCCCGGCCGGGGGCGGATCGCCCGGGTCGGGGCCGCCGCCGCCCTCGCCGTAGATCTCCACCTCCGACAACTGGGCGGCGTTCCAGCCCGTGTTGCCGGTGACCTGTACCCGTATGAAGCGCGCGGTCGCGTCCACGTCGAGGCTGACCGCGTTGCCGGAGCCCGGGGAGAAGGCCCGGCCCGCGGCGGCGGACAGCGTGCTGAACGCGCTGCCGTCGGTGCTGCCCTGGACGCTGAGGGTCTCGGTGCGCGCCTCCCACGACGAGGGGAGCTTCAGCACCACCTCGTCGACGTCGACCGCGCTGCCGAGGTCGATCTGCACCCACTGGGGGAACGAGCCGAGCGGCCCCTCCCAGTAGGAGGCCTGGCTGCCGTCGGTGACGTTGCCGGCCGGGTAGCCGGCATGCGATGCGCCGGCCGTGGCCGGTCTGCCGAGCGCAAGGTTCTGTCCGTCGGCGGCGTGGGCCGCCACCGGCAGCAGCCCGACCGCGACCAGACCGGTCGTCACCAGGCCGGCGAAGAAGCGCCGGCCGTGATGTGTCCCTCTCATGAGGCCCTCTCGTTCCCTTTCCCTGGGCGCGCCCGGCCGTGCGGCCCCGCTCCCCCGCACTCCCACGCCGGCGGCGTCGAAGCGGGCGGGACAGCGGGGCGCTCGTGACGGGTGTGCCTGGTGGACGATGGCGGGCTCACCAGGCGTCGGCGAAGCCCTGGTGAACCCTGAAACGCCGTGAATCAAAAAGTTGAGTGATTCAGTCAATCTTTTGCAGCGCCGAGGTGACAGGTTTCTACCAGGTATCGACTTTGTCAACGGTTCGGTACGCAGAGGCACTTGGAGGCGCACACGAAGAAGCCCCCTGCCGTGGGGCAGAGGGCTGCGCGGACGCGCTTCACCGGGTCGCCGACGCGGCAGGAGTTCTTCGACGCCATGGACGCCGGCGCACTCGACTTCAGCGAGATCGTCGAGACCACCGGCCCACGGAACACCGACGGCTCGCTCAAGCACGGCACCTCTCAGGACGAGGGCAACGCCGCCTGATGCAGGACCGGTATCCGACCGACAAGTCCGCCCTGGCACGCTGGACGAAGCCCGCCGTGAAGACCGTGCCGGGGCCCCTTCACGAGCGCTGCCTGCTCGCCGTCTGCCGGCCGACCGAGTACGAGATGGTGCACTCCGCGCGGGACAGCGCGGAGGCCCTGCGCATCAGCACCTGGCTCCGCGCCTTCGACTACGTGCGCGCGGACGACGAGACCTTCGCACGAGCCCTGGACATCCAGCGGCACGCCCTCGACGCCGGCTTCCACCGCGCGCTGTCACTGCCCGACCTCCTGATCGCGGCGATCGCGGAGGCGAACCGGCTGACGGTGCTCCACTACGACGGCGACTTCGACATGATCGTCTCCCTCACCGGACAGGCCGCCGAGTGGGTCGTCCCGCCCGGCACCGCCGATCGCTGACGGAAGGCCTCCCGGCACGGCAGCCCGGTGAACGCCGCGCGGCGGACCCGCCGGGGCGCGCGCAGGCTGCCGGCGCGCAGCTACGCGCCGGCGGCCTGGGCGGTGGAGCCGCGGACGACGAGTTCGGGCTCGAAGAGGAGCTCGCTGTGGGGCACGTCGCTGCCGTCGATCTGGGTGGCCAGCAGCTCGACCGCGGCCCGGCCCATCGCCTCGATCGGCTGGCGCACCGTGGTCAGCGGCGGCTCCGTGCACGTCATGAACGCCGAGTCGTCGTAACCGACCACCGACACGTCCCCCGGCACCGACAGACCCCTCCTGCGCGCCGCCCGCACCGCCCCCAGCGCCAGCGGGTCACTCGCGCACACGATCCCCGTCACACCCCGCTCCAGCAGCCGCGAGGCGGCCGCCTGACCGCCCTCCAGCGAGAACATCGACCGCTCCACGAACTCCGGCCGGAGCGCGGAGCCGAGGGCCTTCGCCGTCCGCTCGGCCGAGGCGAGCTTCCGGCGGGAGGGGATGTGGTCGGTCGGGCCGAGGACGAGGCCGATCCGCTCGTGCCCCAGCGACACCAGATGCCGCCACGACTGCTCCACCGCCACCGCGTCGTCACACGCCACACACGGGAAGTCCAGCCCCTCGATCGCCGCGTTCACCAGCACCACCGGGATACGACGCTCCGCAAGCAGACGGTAATGCTCATGAGGCGCGTCCGCCTGAGCGAACAACCCACCCGCGAACACCACACCCGACACCTGCTGCTGCAACAGCAACTCCACATAATCCGCCTCGGACACACCCCCCTTCGTCTGCGTACACAGCACCGGCGTCAACCCCTGCTGAGCCAACGCACCACCGATCACCTCGGCAAACGCCGGAAAAATAGGATTCTGCAACTCCGGCAGCACCAACCCCACCAACCGCGCACGCTCACCCCGCAACTGCGTCGGCCGCTCATAACCCAACACATCCAGAGCCGTCAGAACCGACTGCCGCGTCGCCTCCGACACACCCGGCTTCCCATTGAGCACCCGGGACACCGTGGCCTCCGAGACCCCAACCTTCTTCGCCACCTGAGCAAGTCGTCGCGTCACCCGCGCAAGGCTAGTGCAAACCGCGCAATACCTTGCCGGGAGCGTCTGCTCCCTCCCCTCCGCCCCGGCCCCGCGGGGCGGAGGGGAGGGAGCGGGCGGCCTCATTGGTGGCGGACGGCCGGACGCCGGGCCCGGGCGGCATCAGTGGTGGCGGAACGGCCGGACCCCGGCCGGCGGCCTCAGAGGCCGACGTCGCGCTGCCGGAGGTCGGCCGCCGTCTCCCGGCGGACGAGCAGTCGCGCCGCCCCGTCCGCGACGGCCACCACCGGAGGGCGGCCGACGAGGTTGTACGAGGAGGCCATGGACAGGTGGTACGCGCCGGCCGCGGGCAGTGCCAGCAGGTCGCCGGGGCGGACGCCGACCGGCAGCGGCACGTCCTCGGCGAGCACGTCACCGGCCTCGCAGTGCCGGCCCACCACGGTCACCGTCTCCGTCTCGGCCACCTCCGCCGGTGGGCGCCCCAGCAGCCGGGGCGCGTAGCGCACCCCGTAGAGCGCCGGCCGGGGGTTGTCGCTCATCCCGCCGTCCACCGCGACGAAGGTGCGGCGCGGGCCGCGCTTCACCGCGAGGACCCGGTAGACCGCCACACCCGCCGGACCGCTCACCGCGCGGCCCGGTTCGACGACCAGCCGGGGCACCGGCAGTCCGGCCCGCGCGCAGCCGGCGGCCAGTTCGGCGCGCACCCTGCGGCCGAGTTCGGCGGGGTCCAGCACCGGGTCCCCCGGCCGGTAGGCGATGCCGTGGCCGCCGCCGATGTCGAGCTCGGGCAGCAGGACGCCGTGCGCGTCCCGCACCCGGGACATCAGGCCGACCAGCCGCCGCACGGCCACCAGGTACGGGGCGACGTCGGTGATCTGCGACCCCAGATGGCAGTGCAGACCGGTGAGGCGGAGCCGCGGCTGGTCGAGGATGCGGGCGATCGCGTGCCGGGCGTGGCCGTCCCGCAGGGACAGGCCGAACTTCTGGCCCTCCCCGCCGGTACGGATCTTGGGGTGGGCCCCGGCGGCGACGTCCGGCGTCACCCGCAGCATCACCCCCTGCCGGCGGCCCGGGTCCACGGTGGCCGCCAGCCGGGCGATCTCCACGGGATCGTCGATCACGACCCGGCCCACACCGTGACGGAGCGCGGCGCGCAGGTCCTCCGGAGACTTCGCGTTGCCGTGGAAGAGGATCCGCCCGGCCGGGAATCCCGCGGCGACCGCGAGCTCCAGCTCCCCGGCCGAGCAGACGTCCAGCCCGAGGCCCTCCTCCTCGACCCAGCGGGCGAACGCCCGGCACAGGAACGCCTTGGCGGCGTAGTGGACACAGGCGCCGGGGAACGCCCCCCGGTAGGCGCGGCAGCGTGCGCGCACCTCGGCCTCGTCCAGGACGTACACGGGTGTGCCGTACCGCGCGGCGACGGTCTCCAGCCCCACCCCGCCGACGAGCACCCGCCCGTCCGCCTCCTCCCGCGCGCTCCCCGGCCACACGGAGAGGGCGTCCGGGCCCGGGGGTGCGGTCGCGGGGGCCGTGTCCTCGGGTGCCGTGTTCTCGGGTGGCGTGTTCTCGGGCGGCGTCGTCACCGGGATCGGGTTCACGGGGATCGCGTTCACCGGGCGAGCGCGGCCGGGGGCCGGGGCGCGGGGACGAAGGGGGCGACCGGGGCCGGGGCGGGCGCGGTGAGCTGCGGGTCCAGGGTCAGCCTGGTCACCCCGAGCGGGGCGACGAGCGCGCGCAGGGCCGGCTCGGAGAGCGGGATCCAGGGGTGGGCGGCGCCGAGGGCGGCCCGCAGGCGCGCCGGGCCGGTGAAGGCGACGGCCGTCCGCTCCCCCACCGGCGTGCGGAAGAGACGGGCCGCACACCCGTGGACACCCGGCCGGACGGGGACGCACAGCCACCCGGCCGGGATCCGTTCCCCAGGTTCCGGATCGTCTCCGTACACGGTGTCTGCCATGGGTTCCTCCAAGGACGAAGCGACGGCCCGGCACAACCGTGCCGGGGCGTGCTCCGACGCTAAGCCGGAGATCCGCACCGGGGACCCGCCCCTGACACGCCCCTGACGCGGAGGCCCGGGACGCATACGCGGGCCTGACGCGGAGGCCCGGGACCGCATACACGCCCCTGACGCGGCGGCCCGGCGGACGGGCGCGAGGGGGCGCGGGATCGCCCCCGGGCCGGGAGCGCCGCCGCCCCCAACGGCCGCGGCCTCCCGCCCGCGCCACGGGCGCGAGGGGAGGCCGCGGGGGCGGACCGGCGGTCAGCGGGCGGCGGGGGCGCCCATCAGGCGGACCAGGAGGTCGTCGAGGCTGATCAGACCCGTGAGCGTGCCGTCGTCGTCCCGGACGAGGGCCAGCGAGGCACGGTTCCAGCGGAGCTGCTCGACCGCGTGGGAGACGCTGTCCCCGGAGCGCAGCTCGGGGACGGGGCGGGCCAGCTCGCGGGCCGAGACGGCCCGTCCGCGGGTCCGGGCGACCAGCGCGTCCCGCGCGTGGACCGAGCCGAGGACCGTGTCGCCGTCCACGACGATCAGCCGCGAGCGGTCGGCCCCGGCCGCCGTCGCCAGGATCGCGTCCAGCCCGGCGTCCGCCGGGACCCGCACGATGTCGGCGGCCGGGATGCGCAGCTCGGCGACCGGCGTCTGCGGCTCGGTCAGCGAGCGGGTGATCAGCTCGGAGTCCGTGTGGTTGATCAGGCCCAGCCGCTCCGACTCCCGCACCAGGTGGGTGAGCTGCTCGCGGTTGTGGACCGCGGCCAGCTCGTCCCGGGGCTGCACCCGGCACAGGCGCACCAGGGCGTTGCTGACCCGGTTGAGGATCCAGATCAGCGGGCGGACCGTCTTGACCACGGCGCGGAACGCCGGTGTCAGGAGCATCGCGGACCGCTCGGGGTGCGCGATCGCCCAGGACTTGGGCGCCATCTCGCCGACCACCATGTGGAGGAAGACGACGACGATCATGGCGACGGCGAACGCGATGCCGTAGCTCACCCCGCTGGGAAGCCCCAGGTCGTGCAGGAGCGGGTCGAGCTGGTGCGAGATCGCGGGCTTGGAGATCGAGCCCAGCCCCAGGGTGCAGATGGTGATGCCGAGCTGGGCGCCGGCCAGCATCAGGGACAGCTCCCGCATGCCGGCGAGTGCGGCCTTGGCGCCGCGCCTGCCCTCGGCGACCGCCTTCTCCACGCGGTGGCGTTTGGCGGCGACGAGCGCGAACTCGGCGGCGACGAAGAAGCCGCTGCCGATCAGCAGGAGGACGGTGACGAAGAGGGCCATCGGGAAACTCATGCCTGCGCCTCCTCGGCCGCGGGCCGCTCGACCGGGGTCAGGCGCACCCGCTCGGGCACGTGCCGGTCCAGCGTGAGGACGTCGAGGCGTACGCCGTCGACGGTGAGGCGGTCACCGATGGCCGGGAACCGCCCCAGCCGGTCGATGATCAGACCGGCGACGGTGTCGTAGTCGTCCTCCTCGGGGAGGGCGACGCCGGTGGCGTCCTCGATCTCGTCCAGGCGGCGCCCGGCGTCGACGAGCCAGCCGTCGCCGTCGGCGACGGCGAGGTGGACGACGGTGTCGCTCTCGTCGGCGATGTCCCCGACGAGCTCCTCCGCGATGTCCTCGTAGGTGACGATGCCGGCGACGCCGCCGTGCTCGTCCAGGACGACCGCGAACTCGTCGTCGCGGTCGCGCATCTGCGCCACCGCGTCGGGCAGCGGCAGGGTGTCGGGCAGCAGCAGCGGGCTGCGGGAGACCGCACCGGCGCTGGTGGCCGCGAAGCGGGCCTCGGGCAGGCGCATCAGCTCGCGCACGCCGAGGACGCCGGCGATGTCGTCCGGGTGGTTGCCGAAGACCGGGTAGTTGGAGTGCCCGTGCCGCGCGATCAGTCCGACGGCCTCGGTGGCCGTGGCGTCCTGGTGCACGAAGACGGCGTCCGCGCGCGGGACCATGACCTGGCCGAGCGTGCGCTCGGAGAACTCCACCGCGTGGTCGACCAGCTCGGCGGTGGCCGCCGGCAGGTGCCCCTGCTCGTGCGACTCGCCGATCAGGTGGCTGAGCTCCTCGAGGGTGGCGCCGTGGTGCAGCTCCTCCACCGGTTCGATGCCGATCCTGCGCAGCAGCCGGTTCGCCGCGCCGTCGAAGACGTGCACGACGGGGCCGACGATCCGCAGGTACAGCAGGGTGGAGGGCGCCAGGGACTTCGCCAGGCGCTCGGGCACGGCCAGGGCGAGGTTCTTCGGGGCCAGCTCGCCGATCACCATCTGGAGCACGGTGGCGAGGACGAAGGCGAGGACCACGGAGACGGCCGAGACGGCCGCGCCGGACAGTCCCGCCCCCTCCAGCGCGGGCCGCAGCAGGGCCGACACGGAGGGTTCGGCCAGGAAGCCGACGACCAGTCCGGTGACGGTGATGCCGAGCTGGGCGCCGGAGAGCATGAACGAGAGCCGCTCCAGCACCTTCAGGGCACGGGCGGCGCGCTTGTCACCGGCCTCGGCCTCCCTGGCGAGGGCCAGGCGGTCGGCGGCGACATAGGCGAACTCCTGGGCGACGAAGTACCCCGTGCCGAGGGTGAGGACGAAGACGGCCAGCAGGCCGAGCGCGGCACTCATCGAACACCACCTCGCCGCGCGCCGCGCTCATGGCGAAGTGGTCCGGGACTGTGTCCCGGGGGGTCCGTCGGTCTGGCGGACAAGGAGACTCCTTCGGTGATGGCTGAATCCGGTCAACGCATGGACCCTCCGCATTGTTCCCGACACGTATGCGGCCCGTTGGTGTCCGCTCGGCGCGCCACGCCGCACCGCCCGGCGGACGCCCCGGGGAACGCGCCGCGTCCCCGCACGGGCACGGTCCCGCGCGGAGTCGGACGCGAGGGTCGAGTTCCGGCCAGGAGGCCGGGGCCGCCGGAGCGGTCCGACCACGGAGCGGGCTGTCCAAAGTCTTGACGTGTTCCCGGCAGGGTGACTTCATGGGAGCGCTCCCACACCCATGGCATCACGAATGGGAGCGCTCCCACGCACGCCTTCGACCTCGATCCGGCGCCCACCTTCTGGAGTCTCAGTGAGAACGAGAAGCACGACGCGTACCCGAACGACACGGTCCCGCACCGCCGTATCCCTGCTGACGGGGCTGGCCACCCTCGTCGGGTTCGTCCTCCTCGGCGCCTTCGGCGCCGGCGCCGCGCAGGCCAGGACGGCCGCGGCGCTCGCGACCGGCCTGCACATCAGCGACGGGCGCCTGCTGGAGGCGAACGGCAACGACTTCGTGATGCGCGGCGTCAACCACGCGCACACCTGGTACCCGGGCGAGACGCAGTCCCTCGCCGACATCAAGGCCAAGGGCGCCAACAGCGTCCGGGTCGTCCTCTCCGACGGCCACCGCTGGTCCGAGAACAGCCCCGCGGACGTGGCCGCCGTCGTCGCGGACTGCAAGGCCAACCGGCTGATCTGCGTGCTGGAGGTGCACGACACCACGGGCTACGGCGAGGACGCCGCGGCCGGCACGCTGGACCACGCCGCCGACTACTGGATCGGGCTCAAGGACGTCCTCGACGGCGAGGAGGACTACGTCATCGTCAACATCGGCAACGAGCCCTGGGGCAACACCGACCCGGCCGGCTGGACCGAACCGACGATCGCCGCCGTGAAGAAGCTGCGCACGGCCGGCTTCCAGCACACGATCATGGTCGACGCCCCCAACTGGGGCCAGGACTGGCAGGGCGTGATGAAGGCCAACGCCCAGGCCGTGTACGACGCCGACACGACCGGCAACCTGATCTTCTCCATCCACATGTACAGCGTCTTCGACACGGCGCAGGAGATCAACGACTACCTCGACGGCTTCGTCGCGTCCGGGCTGCCCATCCTCATCGGCGAGTTCGGCGGTCCGGGGGACCAGTGGGGCGACCCCGACGAGGACACCATGATGGCCGCCGCCGAGCGGCTCGACCTCGGCTACCTCGCCTGGTCCTGGAGCGGCAACACCGACCCGATCCTCGACCTGGTCATCGACTTCGACCCGAGCCGTCTCAGCTCGTGGGGCGAGCGCATCTTCAACGGTGTGAACGGGATCGCCCAGACGTCGAAGGAGGCGACCGTCTTCGGCGGCGCCACCGGTGACGACCAGGCGCCGACCGCGCCCGGCGCCCCGGCCGCCTCGGCCGTGACCGCCGACTCCGCGACCCTCGCCTGGGCGGCGTCCACCGACAACGTCGGTGTCACCGGCTACGACGTGGTGCGCGTCAGCGGCACCACCGAGACGCAGGCCGCCTCCTCGGTCACCCCCCGGGTCACGGTCACCGGCCTGACCGCCGGCACCGCCTACACCTTCGCCGTCTACGCCCGCGACGCGGCCGGCAACCGCTCGGCGCGTTCCGCGACGGTGCAGCTCACCACGCAGACGGGCGGCACGCCCGGCGCCGGCTGCGCGGTCGGCTACCGGGTGGTGGGCGAGTGGCAGGGCGGCTTCCAGGGCGAGATCACGGTGCGCAACACCGGCACCGCGGCCGTCAGCAACTGGAAGCTGGGCTTCGCCTTCACCGGCGGGCAGACCGTCGCCAACATGTGGGGCGGCACCGCCGCGCAGACCGGCGGCACGGTGAGCGTCTCCCCCGCCTCGTACACGTCGACGATCGCCCCGAACGGGTCGGTCACGATCGGCTTCATCGGCACCAAGGGCGCGTCGAACCCGGCCCCGGCCGCGTTCACGCTCAACGGCGGCACCTGCGCCGCGGCCTGACACCGCGCACCGCGGCACACCGCCGCCGGCCGGTCCGGGCATCCGCCCGGGCCGGCCGGCGCGTGTGCGGCGCACCGCGCGGGGCAAGTGCGCCGCGATTGCGGCCACTTGTGCCGCGTATAGTCGGAGCCAGACGGATTCGCCCCCTCTGGCCGGAGGTTCCACGTGACCACCTCGCCCCACCCGGACCAGGTACGCGCAGGCCAGGCCATCTACCGGCCGTGGACCCTGCCGCTCTACGACCTCGTGGCCTTCAGGATCAACTGCCGGTTCCTCTTCCGCGTCCCGGTGCCCGAGGTGGTCGCGATGTTCGACCGCAACGTGTCCGACGAGCACCTGGACGTCGGGGTGGGCACGGGCTACTTCCTGGACACCTGCCGCACCGCGCCGCGGCAGTCCATCACCCTGGCCGACCTGAACGAGCACTCGCTGCGGCACGCGGCCCGCCGGCTGGCCCGCTTCGACGTCACCACCGTCCGGGCCAACGCACTGGAGCCCCTGCCGCTCCCGGAGCGTTCCTTCGGCTCCGCCTCGCTGAACTTCCTGCTGCACTGCGTGCCCGGCACCATCCGCGAGAAGGCCGTCGTGCTGGACAACGTCGCCGCCTGCGTCCGCCCGGGCGGCCGGATCTTCGGCGCCACCGTCCTCGGCAAGGGCGTGCCGGTGGGACCGGCGGCACGGGCGGTCGTCCCGCTGTGGAACTGGCGCGGTGTGATGCACAACGCCGAGGACAGCCTCGACGACCTCCGCGCGGAGCTGTCCGCCCGCTTCCCGGACCACAGGCTCACCGTCCACGGCTGCACGGCCCTCTTCGAGGCCGAGGTGCCGTGACCGGTCCCCCGGGCACGGACGACCGGCACGACGACACGGACCACGCCGACGTGCTGCGCAAGGCGGCCCGCGCGGAGAAGCTCGGCTGGGCCGCCATCGCCGCGGTGGTCGGCGGCGCGCTGCTGCTGGCCGCGGCCACGATCGCGTTCGGTGTGCTGGTCTTCGGGGTGCTGATCGCCTCCAGGGGCTGAGCACCGGCGGCGGGTGGGTCCGCGGACCGGGCCCCTCGCCGGCCACGGTCTCCCCGCGCCCCTCGCCGGCGACGAACTCCCCGCACCGCGACGCCCCTCGCCGGCCCGTCCTGCCGGCACCGCGAAGCGGCACGCGCGACGACGCGGGCCGTCACCCCCGCACGGGATGACGGCCCGCGTCGCACGGCACCGGCTACGAGCGGCGGGGAACCGGGATCACGTAGCGGCTGTAGAGGAGGTCGCGCAGGACGTCATCGCCGCCCTCGACGACGGAGACGTAGCGGACGTCGCGCAGGAGCTTGCCGATGGGGAGGTCGTCGGTGTAGCCGAGGCCGCCGAACATCTCCGAGCCCACGGAGGCCACCTCCCAGCCCGCCTGGCCGCAGAACATCTTGGCGGTCAGGGCGGACTTCAGGGTGCCCTGGCGGTGGAAGAGGGCGGGGGCGGAGGGGTCGGCCATGACGGTGTCGTAGTCGCGCGCGGCACGCAGACAGTGGCTCTTCATGACGTCGATCCACATCTCCATCTGCCCCAGCCGCTGCGCGAAGACGGGGTTGTCCATGAGGACGCCGTCGCGCAGCGGCTTGGTGCGGGCGTACGTCATGCAGTGGTCGCGGACGCGGCGGGCGATGCCGATGGCCGTGGCCGCGATCAGGATGCGGCTGGCGTTGAGGCCGATCTCCAGCAGCCGCAGCCCGGAGCCGTCGAGCCGGTTCCCGGCGGGGACGCGGCAGTCGTTCAGGGCGACCTGGTAGGTGTGCGAGGCGCGCAGGCCGATGACGTCCCAGCGCTTCACGATCTCGACGCCGGGGGTGTCGCGCGGGATCAGGACGGCGTGGTACGCCTCGGAGTCCTCCGCCGAGCGGGCGACGACGATCAGGAAGTCGGCGAAGTCGGTGTTGGTGGAGAAGAACTTCTCGCCCGTGACGACGAGTTCGTCGCCCTCGGTCCGCACCACCGTGCCGATGCGGCCGAGTTCGCTTCCCGCCTCCCGCTCGCTGCCGAGGGTCGCGCAGAACGAGCCGCGGGCCGCCATCGGTTCGAGGTAGCGGGCCTTCAGCTCGTCGGAGCCGTAGAGCTGCACCATGCTGGTGCCGAGCACCGAGATGAACAGGGTGAAGGCCGCGCCCGCGTCGCCGTAGGCGATCTCGTTCACGATCTCGACGCTGTCCTCCAGCGTGAGGCCCCGGCCGCCGAACTCCTCGGGCAGCCACCAGTTGGCCAGTCCGGTCTCGCGGAAGCGCTCGTAGACGTCCGAGGGCTTGTCGTCGAGCGCGTCGAGCTCGGTGTGCCGCCCGTCGAGGCACTCCTTGACGAACGCGCGCACGGCCTTCAGGTCTTCCGGTTTCATCACTTCACCATTTCCACGTCGGTCACCCGGGTGCACGGGTTGCTCATTCGGAGATCGCCCGCTGCACGAGCGCTTCGATGTCCAGGTCGTCGATCTCGTCGAGGTCGTCGGCGCCGTCCGGGCCGCCGGGCTCGGCGCCCTCCTCCGGCAGGCCGCCGGCCCCGTCCGCGGACCGCACGGGATCCGGCTCGGGGAACAGCAGCTCCCGCAGGCGCTCGGCCAGTGCGGCGGGGGTCGGATAGTTGTAGATCACCGTCGCCGGGACGTGCACGCCGGTGTCCTGCTTCACCTGGTTGCGGAACTCGACACCGCTGAGGGAGTCGAACCCGATCTCCTGGAAGGACATGTCGGCGTCGATGTCGTCGGCGGACGGATAGCCGAGGACCACGGCCGCGGTCTCCAGCAGCAGCGTCACCAGCTCCTCCCGCTGCTCCTCCGGTGCGAGGCCGGCCAGCCGGCGTGCCATCGGGGACAGGCCGTCCTCCTCCCCCGCCGCGTCGGCGGCCGGGGCCGCGGCGACGGCGGGCGGGGCGGCCGGGGCCCGCCGCGCCAGGGTGCGCAGCAGCGCGGGCACGGTGTCCTGCCACAGCGACGACCGGTCGATCTCCAGCGGGAGCTGGAGCGTCTCGCGCGCCGCGAGGGCGGCGTCGAAGAGCGCGGTGCCCTTCTCCGCGGCCAGCGGCGCCATGCCGTGGCGGCGGAAGCGCGCCAGGTCGGCCTGGCCGAGGGTGCTCGCCATGCCGATCTCCCACGGGCCCCAGGCGAGCGAGACACCGGGCAGGCCCGCGGCGGCGCGGTGCTCGGCGAGCGCGTCCAGGAAGGCGTTGGCCGCCGCGTAGTTGGCCTGGCCGGCGTTGCCGATCACCCCGACGACGGACGAGTACAGCACGAAGGCCGACAGGTCCGTGCCCTCGGTGAGTTCGTGCAGATGCCAGGCCGCGTCGGCCTTCGGCGCGAACACCCGGTCGATGCGCTCCGGGGTCAGCGACTCCACGGTGGTGTCGTCGAGGACACCGGCCATGTGCACGACCGCGGTCAGCGGCGCGTCCGGCGGGATCAGCGCGAGCTGCCGGGCCAGCGCCTCCCGGTCGGAGACGTCGCAGGCCGCGTGGGTGACGTGCGCGCCGAGCGCGGTGAGCTCGGCGGCGGGGCCGGGCGCGCCGGAACGGCTGAGCAGCAGCAGGTTGCGCACCCCGTGCCCGGTGACCAGGTGCCGTGCGAGCAGGGCGCCCAGTCCTCCGGTGGCGCCGGTGAGCAGCACCGTGCCGTCCGGGTCGAAGGCCGGACGCGGCGCGGTGGCGGCGGGCACCGGGATCAGCCCCGGGACGTAGGCGCGGCCCCGGCGGAGGGCGAGTTCGGGTACCCGGACGTCCAGGGTCTCCAGGGCGCGCAGCGACTCGTCGCTGCCGTCGGTGTCGACGAGGACGAACTGGTCGCCGTGCTCGCCCTGGGCGGAGCGCACCAGGCCCCACACCGGGGCGAGGGCCAGGTCGGGCGCCTCGCCGGGCAGGACGGCGACGGCGTTCGCGGTCACCACGACCAGGGGCCGGTCGTGGTGCTCCTCCAGGCGGCGGCGCACCGCGGCGAGCGCCTCGCCCGCGCTCGCCCGGGCCGCCTCGGGGGCGTCACCGGTGCCGGCGCCGATGTGCACGACGTCGGCGGGCGCAGCGCCCGGCGCGGCCCGGTGGGCGGCCGGGTCCACCGGGGACCAGCGCACCGTGAACAGGGAGTCGGCGGCCGAGCCGCCGGCCAGCCGGCCGGCCGAGGCCGGCATCAGCGCGAGCGACTCGACGGTCAGCACGGGCGAACCGTCGGGGGCGGTGACCGCCACCGACACCTCGGTGGCGCCGAGCCGGGCGACACGCACCCGCAGCGGGCCGCTGGCGGGCGCGTGGCAGGCGACGCCCGACCAGGCGTACGGCAGCATCGCCCGGTCGGCGTCGTCCGACGCCACCAGCGTGAGGACGGGGTGCAGCGCCGCGTCCAGCAGGGCCGGGTGGACGGCGAACCCGTCCGCGGCGTGCGGGACGTGATCGGGCAGCTCGACCTCGGCGTACATATCGTCCGCGAGGCGCCACAGCGCGCGCAGCCCCTGGAAGGCCGGGCCGTATCCGTAGCCGCGGCCGGCCAGTTCCGGGTAGAGGGCGGGCAGGTCGACCGGGACGGCGTCCCGCGGCGGCCACTGCTCCGCCGCGGCGGGCGGTGCGACGGGGCGGGGGACGGCGTGGCCGTCGGCGTGGAGGGTCCAGCCGCCCGAGGGGACGGACTCCGGGCGGGAGTACACCTCGACCGGGCGCCGTCCGCCCTGCCCGGCCTCGCCCGCGACGACCTGGAGCCGCACGGCGCCGTCGGCGAAGGTCAGCGGCGCGTGCAGGGTCAGCTCCTCGACCGCGGGGCAGCCGGTGGCCCCCGCGGCGTGCAGCGCCGTCTCGACCACGGCGGCGCCGGGGAAGACGGTGGTGCCGAAGATCGCGTGGTCGGCCAGCCAGGAGTCGGCCGCGGGGTCGATCCGGCCGCTGAACACCAGCCGGTCCGCGGCGGCGAGCTCGGTCACCGCGGACAGGAAGGGGTGGGCGACCGGGTCCAGTCCGGCGCCCGCGACATCGCCCGCCGGCTCGGCCTGCCGCGCCCAGTAGCGCTGGTGGTCGAAGGCGTAGGTGGGCAGGTCGGCGGGGACGCCGCTCACCCCGACGGCCGCCAGGTAGGCCGGCCAGTCGACCGGGACGCCGGCGACGTGGAGCCGGGCGAGGGCCTCGGCCGCCGCGCGCGCCTCCGGGCGGTCCTTGCGGACCAGGGGGACCGCCGTCGTCCCGGTGTCGGCGAGGGTGTCGCCCGCCATCGCGGACAGCACGCCGTCCGGGCCGGCCTCGACGAGGATGCCGGCGCCGGCCTTGACCGCGGCGGCGACCCCGTCGGCGAAGCGCACGGCCTCGCGGACGTGCCGCACCCAGTAGGCCGGGTCCTCCAGCTCCCCCGGTTCGGCGACGCGTCCGGTCACGTCGGACACCACCGGGATGCGCGCGGGCGCGTAGGCGACGGTGTCGGCGACCTGCCGGAACTCGTCCAGCATCGGGTCCATCAGCGGCGAGTGGAAGGCGTGCGAGACCCGCAGCCGGGTCGTCTTGCGCCCGTCGGCCGCCAGGGTCGCCGCGATCCCGGCGACGACGTCCTCCTCACCGGAGACGACCACGGCGGCGGGGCCGTTCACGGCGGCGACGGAGGCGGCGTGCTCGTGTCCGGCCAGTGCGGCGCGGACCTCGTCCTCGCCGGCCTGCACGGCCACCATGGCGCCGCCGGGCGGCAGCGCGCCCATCAGCCGCCCGCGGGCGGCGACCAGCCGGGCGGCGTCCTCCAGCGAGAACACCCCGGCCACATGGGCGGCGGCGAGTTCGCCGATGGAGTGGCCGACGAGGACGGCCGGCTCGACGCCGAGCGAGGTGAGCAGCCGGTAGGCGGCCACCTCGAAGGCGAAGAGCGCGGGCTGCGTCATCGCGGTGCCGTCGAGCAGGGCGGCCCCGGCGGAGCCGGGCTCGGCCGCCACCGCGTCGTCCACGCGGTGCTCCAGGTGCGGATCGAGCGCGGCGCAGACCTCGCGCCAGGCGGTGGCGAACACCGGGAAGGCGGCGATCAGTTCGCGGCTCATGCCGAGCCGCTGGCTGCCCTGTCCGGAGAACAGCACACCGACGCCGGGCGCCGCGGGGGCGTGACCGGCGACCACGGCGGCGTCACGGCGGCCCTCGGCGAGCGCCTCCAGCCCGGCGAGCAGCTCCGCGCCGTCCCGGCCGACGACCACCGCCCGGTGGTCGAAGGCGGTGCGTCCGGTGCTCAGCGCCAGGGCGACACCCGCGGCGTGGGCGGCGTGGGCGGCTTGCGCCGCCGCGGCGTGGGTGGGGGTGCCCGTGGCGGGGGCGTCCGCGCCGGGGGTGGCACCGGTGGCGGGGGCCGTTCCGGAGGCAGGTGCCCCGGTGTCGGGGGCCGGGGCCACGGGGGCCCCGGCGGTCCCGGTGAGGGCCGGTGCCTCGGTGGCCGGGGCGGTCCCGGGCGCGGGGGCCCCGGTGTCGGGGGCCCCGGTGTCGGCGGCGGCATCCCGGCCGGAGACGGTTCCGGAGAGGGGGGTCCCCGGTTCGGAGCCGGTGGCCTCGGTGGTCCCCGGCGCGAGGGCCCCGGCAGCGGGGGCGGCATCCCGGCCGGAGACGGTTCCGGAGAGGAGGGTCCCCGGCTCGGAGCCGGTGGCCTCGGTGGTCCCCGGCGCGAGGCCCCCGGCAGCGGGGGCCGTGGCTGTCCCCGTGCGGGCGGTGGCCCCGGGGCCGGTCGCGGAAGCGAGGGCCCCGGTGTCGGCGCCGGTGGCCAGGGCGGAGACGGTTCCGGAGAGGAGGGTCCCCGGCTCGGAGCCGGTGGCCTCGGTGGTCCCCGGCGCGGGCGCCCCGGTGTCGGCGCCGGTGGCCGGGGCGGTCGCGGAGGTGAGGGACGTGGCGAGTTTGCGGGCCTGGGCGGCCAGGGACTTGGCGCTGTGGGCCGAGACCGGCCAGACCAGGGCGCCGCGGGGCGGGGCCTCGGCGGGGGCGGCCGGCGCCGGGAGGTCACCCTGTTCGATGATCACATGCGCGTTGGTGCCGCTGATGCCGAAGGAGGAGACGCCCGCGCGGCGCGGGCGGCCGGCGACGGACGGCCAGTCGCGCTGCTCGTCGAGCAGCCGCACCGCGCCCGACGACCAGTCGACCCGGCGCGTGGGCTGCTCCGCGTGCAGCGTCCGCGGGAGCACGTTCGCGCGCATCGCCATGATCATCTTGATCACGCCGGCGACGCCGGCCGCCGCCTGGGTGTGGCCGATGTTCGACTTGAGGGACCCCAGCCACAGCGGGTCCTCGCGGTCGCGCCCGTAGACGGAGAGCAGCGCCTGGGCCTCGATCGGGTCGCCGAGGCCGGTGCCGGTGCCATGGGCCTCGACCGCGTCCACCGCGTCCGGGGGGAGGTTCGCCGAGGCGAGGGCCTGCTCGATCACGCGTTCCTGGGACGGGCCGTTGGGCGCCGTCAGACCGTTGCTGCCGCCGTCCTGGTTGATCGCGCTGCCGCGCAGCACGGCGAGGACGCGGCGGCCGTTGCGGCGCGCGTCGGACAGCCGCTCCAGCACCAGCACGCCGACGCCCTCGGACCAGCCGGTGCCGTCCGCCTCGTCGGAGAACGCCTTGCAGCGGCCGTCCGCCGCCAGCCCGCCCTGCCGGGCGAACTCGGTGAACATGCCGGGGGTGGACATCACGGTGACGCCGCCGGCGAGCGCGAGGGAGCTGTCTCCCGAGCGCAGCGACTGGGCGGCGAGGTGCACGGCGACCAGCGAGGAGGAGCAGGCCGTGTCGACGGTGACGGCGGGGCCCTCCAGGCCGAGGGAGTACGCGATGCGCCCGGACACCACGCTGCCGGATCCACCGGTGAGCGCGTGCCCCGCGAGGTTCTCCGGGACGTCCTGGAGCCTCGGCAGGTAGTCCTGGGCCATGGCGCCCATGAACACGGCGGTGCCGGTCCGGCGGAGCGCGGCCGGGTCCTGGCCCGCGTTCTCCAGCGCCTCCCAGACGGCCTCCAGGGCGAGCCGCTGCTGCGGGTCCATGGCGAGGGCCTCGCGGGGGCTGATACGGAAGAAGCCCGCGTCGAAGTCGGCCGCGTCGTCGAGGAATCCGCCGGCGGGGACGAAGCCCGGGTCCGTGTCGGCGGGCCAGCCCCGGTCCTCGGGGAAGCCGGTGATCGCGTCGACGCCGTCGGCGACCAGCCGCCACAGGTCCTCGGGGGTGCTCACCCCGCCCGGCAGCCGGCAGCTCATGCCCACGATCGCGATCGGCTCGTCGCCGGCCGGGGCGGGCGCGGTCCGCTCCCGGGCCGCCGGGGCGTCCGCGGTGCCGAGCAGCCGCTCGCCGAGATGGCGCACCACGGCGGCGGGTGTCGGGTGGTCGTACGCCAGCGAGGCCGGCATCTCCAGGCCGGTCGCGGCGTTCAGCCGGTCGCGGAGCTGGACGACGGTCACCGAGTCGAAGCCCAGCTCCTTGAAGGTGCTGTCGGCGCCGATCCGTTCGGTGTCGGTGTGCCCGAGCACCACCGCGGCCTCGCCGCGGACCAGCGTCCACAGCTCCCGCTCGCTCGTGCCGTCCGCCGGGGCGGCCGGCCGCGCGGCGACGGGGGCGAAGGCCGGGGCGGCGGTGGCCGCCGGTGCGGGCGCGGCGCTCGCGGCGACCCAGTGGGTCTCGCGCTGGAAGGCGTACGCGGGCAGCGCCACGCGGCGGGCGCCCGGGAAGTGGCCCCGCCAGTCCACGTCGACGCCCCGGCTGTGGAGTTCGGCCATGGACAGCAGCAGGCGGCGGGTCTCGTCCTCGTCGCGGCGCAGCGTGGGCTGCACGATCGCGGACCCGACCGTGGCCGCGATGTGCATGGTCAGCACCGGGTGCGGGCTGACCTCGACGAACACCCCGTAGCCGTCGGCCGCGAGCGCCTCGACGGTGTCGGCGAACCGCACGGGCTCCCGCAGGTTGCGGTACCAGTACTCGGCGTCGAGGGCGGCGGGGTCGAGCGGGCCGGCGACCACGGTGGACCAGAAGGCCACCCCGGTGTCGCGGGTCGCCGCCCCGGCGACGCCGGCGAGCACCTCGTCGCGGATCGACTCGACGTGCTCGCAGTGGGAGGCGTAGTCGACGGGGACGATCCGGGCGCGGACGTCCCGGGCGCGGCAGTCCTCGACGGCCGCGCGGACCCCGTCCGGGTCGCCGGAGATGACCACGGTGCCGGGCGAGTTGACGGCCCCGACGGCGACGCCGGGCCGGTCCACCTGGTCGGCGGGCAGGTCGAGGACGGCCATCAGGCCGCGTCCCGACAGCTTCTCGGTGATGACCCGGGCCCGGGCCACGATCAGGCGCACGCCGTCGGCCAGGGAGAGGATGCCGGCGGCGGTGGCGGCGGCGATCTCGCCCTGCGAGTGGCCGATGACGGCGTCGGGCGTCACGCCCGCCGCGCGCCAGACCTCGGCCAGCGAGACCATGACGGCGAACAGGGCGGGCTGCACGACGTCCATCCGCCGCAGCGCGGCCTCGTCGCCGAGCACCTCGCGCAGCGAGAAGCCGCCGTACTCGTGGAGCAGGCGCTCGCACTCGTCCATGCGGGCGGCGAACACGTCGTTCGTCTCCCACAGGCCCCGGGCCATGCCGACCCAGTGCGCGCCCTGCCCGGAGAACACCCAGACCACGCGCCCGCCGTCGACGGCGGTGCCGGTGACGACGCGCGGCGACGGGGTGCCGTCGGCCAGCGCGGCGAGTCCGTCGAGCAGTTCGCCGCGGTCGGCGGCGAGGACGACGCCGCGGTTCTTCAGGGCGGACCGGGTGGTGACGGCCGAGTACCCGACGTCCAGCGGGCGCAGCCCCGCGTCGTCCCGCACCCGCGCGTGCAGCTCACGCGCCTGGGCCCGCAGGGCCCGGGGGCTGCGCGCCGACACGGTGACGGGCAGGGGGGTGCCGGCGGAGCCGGCGGCGGGGGGCTGCTCCACGGGGGCGTCGGCACCCGCACCGGCCGCCCGGGCCACGGGGGCGTCGGCGCGGGCCACGGGTGCCTGCTCCCCCGGCGACCCGCCTCGCGCGGGGGCGTCGGCGGCGTGCGCCGCGTGACCGTCGGCTGCGGCGGGCGAACCGGCGGCCTCCGGCGCGCGGCTCCCGTCCGCGGGGGCGTCGGCTGTCCCCGGCGCGCGGTCCTCGCCCCGCGCAGGCGCGTCGGCGGACCGCACCACGGCGTCTTCGCCGTGCGCAGGCGCATCGGCGGCCCGCGCCGCGGGGTCCTGCACCGCGAGGGCGTCGGCTCCGTCGGCGCGTGCCTGCGCCACAGGCGACCCGCCTCGCGCAGGGGCACCGGCCGCCCGCGCCGCGTGCATCCCGTCCGCGGCGGACACGTCGGCGGGCCGGGCCGTGGGCGCCGGGGCCGGGGCGGTGAGGACGAGGTGGCAGTTGGTGCCGCCGATGCCGAAGGAGCTGACGCCCGCGAGGCGCGGGCCGTCGGGCCACGGCGCGGCGGTGGCGTTGACGCGCAGCTTCCACGCGTCGAGCGGGATGTCCGGGTTCGGCGTCTCGTAGTTGAGGCTGGCGGGGAGCACGCCGTGCCGCACCGACAGGGCGGCCTTGATGAGTCCCAGCACGCCCGCCGCCGCGTCGAGGTGGCCGATGTTGGTCTTCACCGAGCCGACCAGCAGGGGGCGGCCGGCGTCGCGGTGCTCGCCGTGGACGGCGGCCAGGGCGCTCGCCTCGACGGGGTCGCCCGCCCGGGTGCCGGTGCCGTGCAGTTCGACGTACCGCACCTCGGCGGGGTCGACGCCCGCGTCGCGGCAGGCGGCGCGCAGCAGAGCGGCCTGCGCCTCGGCGCTGGGGACGGTGAGCGCGCCCGGCCCGTCGTGGTTGACGGCGCCGCCGAGCAGCACGCAGTGGACCTCGTCGCCGTCGGCGACCGCGTCGGCGAGGCGCTTGAGCACCACCACGCCGGCGCCCTCGCCGCGGACGAAGCCGTTGGCGCGGGCGTCGAAGGTGTGGCTGCGGCAGTCCGGCGACAGCGCGCCGGCGCGGGCGAAGGCGATGGTGCTCTCCGGCACCAGGTTGAGGTGCACACCGCCGGCGAGTGCCAGCCGCGCGGTGCCGGAGCGCAGGCTCTCGCAGGCCATGTGGACGGCGACGAGCGAGGAGGACTGCGCGGTGTCGACCGTCAGGCTCGGCCCGTGCAGGCCCAGATGGTGCGAGACCCGGTTGGCGATCAGGCCGCGGCTGAGACCGGCGACGGAGTGGTGGGACAGCGCGTCCCCGCCCTGACGGTGCACCAGGGAGGCGTAGTCGTCCCCGGTGGCGCCGAGGAACACGGCGGTGGCGCTGCCGCGCAGGCTCTCCGGCGGGAGGAAGGCGTCCTCCAGGGCCGCCCAGCTCAGTTCGAGCACCATGCGCTGGCGCGGGTCCATCACCTGGGCCTCGCGCGGCGAGACGCCGAAGAACTCCGCGTCGAAGTCGGCGACGCCGTCGACGAATCCGGCCTGCGGATGGCGCGCCAGCTCGTCGATGTCCGCGGGCCACCGGCCGGGCGGCGCGCCGGATATCGCGTGGCGCCCCTCCCTCAGCATCCGCCAGAACGAGCGCACGTCCTCGGCGCCCGGGACCCTGCACGACATTCCGACGACGGCGACGGCGTTCCGGTCCATCCCGGTGAGCCCCTGCCCGTACTCGTTCCCGCCCATAGAGCTCCAGCCCTTTCTACCCCTTTGCCTGCACGATCCGCGGACGCCGTCCGCAGATACATTTCCGCGGGTGCCGGTCCGGCGAATTTCGGCCGTGCGGGGCGGGGGCGGGGCCGCGGGGACGCGGAAGGCCCCTTGTCCCGCGCCCGGAGGGCTGCGGGACAAGGGGCCTTCACGCCGAAACGCCGAAACGCCGAAGCGCCGAGCCGCGCCGGGGTCGGCGGGCGACGGGCGACGGGCCGTCGGCGGACCGTGCGGGCCGGCGGGCCGTCAGCGGGCCGTGCGGGTCCGCCAGGAGCGGCCGATCGCCTTGACCAGGGACGGGGTCACGAAGACACGCCGGAACGGGAGGATCAGCGGCATGTAGACCTTCCCCAGAGTGCCCTTCTTCTTCACCAGGATGGCCATCACCGCGTGGTGGCCGCCCTTGCCGTCGTCGACCCAGCCGATGTGCATGGCGGCGTGGACGGTCTTGTTGACGACCTCGGTCACCCACTCGTCCTTCGACTGGTAGACCGACTTCAGCGGCACGACCTTCATGTCCGGGCCGCGCGGGCCGTCCCGCAGGTCGTCCGGCAGGCGGTCGCGCAGCGAGGGGTTGCGCGGCCCGAGGCCGTGCTCCTTGCCGTCCCACTTGAGGATCGCTCCGAGTCGCCAGCGGATCGCGAACAGCAGCTTGTACATCGGCGAGGGCTTGAAGTCGGCCCCGTCGCTGTCGAACTGCGCCACGAGGAGCGCCAGGTCGTCGGGGCCTCCCGGGGTCTGAAGGTGCCAGACGTCCTCGATCTCGAAGTCCTTGATGAACTCGTGGACCCTCCACGGCCGCTCGGTGAACGCGGTGTCGGGGAGCCTCATGCAATCCTCCATCTCGTGTGGAACGGACGCGCGGCGGAACGCGCGCCTGACCTGTCCGCCGGGCGGGCGGGTCGCATCGGATGGCCCACGAACGCCGCCGGAGTGCGCCGGCGGCGTTCCGCGGGACCAACCTACCGGGCCGGTACGGGACGCCGGGCCGGAGCGCCGGCCCCCGCGGCCGGCGCCCGGCGCGCCGGTGGCGGCGCGGTCAGCGGGTACCGGTCGTGGCCCGCACCCGGCGCGGCCGGAAGATCATCCGGGCGCCGTTCTTCGGGATGTTGACGACCGTGCGGCTGTGGGCGAACTCCTGCTTGGCGTCGGCGCGTTCCACGTCCAGGGTGGTGAGGATCTCGGTGAGGGTCGCCTTCAGCTCCACGAAGGCGATCCGGTCGCCGAGGCAGCGGGTGTGGCCGCCGCCGAACGGGATCCAGGTGTGCGAGCCCGGCTTGACGCCGAGGAAGCGCTCCGGCTTGAACGCGTCCGGGTCGGGGTAGTTGTGCTCGTCCCGGTTGAGCAGGTAGGCACTGGCCCACAGGCGGTCGCCGGGCTCGTAGCGGACGCCGCCGATGTCGATCGGCTTGACCACCTCGCGGGGCACGATCTGCTGGATCGGCGGGCCGAGCCGCAGCACCTCGTGGACGACGGCGGTGAGGTACTCGTCGCCCTCGCCGGCCTCGATCTCGGCGCGCAGCCGCTCGACGACCTCCGGGTGGCGGGTGAGGAACTCCATGGACCAGCAGATCGCGGCGGCGGTGGTCTCGGTGCCGGCCAGGAACTGCGTCATGATCTCGTCGCGCATCTCGACGCGGCTGGGCTTGGAGCCGTCGGCGTTGGTGATGCCCAGCATGACGCCGAGCAGGTCGTCGCCCTCGGCGCCGGAGCGCGCCCGCTCCTCGATGGCGGCGTCGACCATGCGGTAGACCCGGTCGCGGCGGGTGAGGAACTCGTTGACGCCGTTGGGGCGCAGCAGGCGCAGCATCTTCACGCGCCAGGCCGGCATGCGGTGGAACATCGTCATGGAGGCGGGCCGGGAGTTGAACTCCAGCATCTTCATCACCTCCTGGAACATCGCGTCCTCGCAGGAGGGGCGGTGCTCGCCGAAGAGGACCTCCATGATGACCTGGGTGGTGTAGCGGTGGGCGTACGGGTGCACGGAGACGGCCCGGTCCCGGGGCCAGGAGGCGACGGTCTCCTTGGCGAGCTGGTAGACGGCCCGCTCGACGCGCTTGAGCGCGTCGCCGCGGAAGCTCGGCATCACGGCGCGGCGCCGGGCGGTGTGGGCGTCCTCGTCCAGCCAGGCGAGACCGTTCTGGCCGGTCCACTTCTCGATGGGGCCGTTGCTGGATCCGGTGTGCAGCACGTCGCGGGGCGCGAGGAACATCCGCTTGACGTCCTCCGGAGCCGATATGACGTGGATCCGGATGCCCGGGATGATCTTGACCCGGAAGCGGCTGCCGTACGCGGCGCGGCACTGCTTCAGGAACGGCTCGGGGCGGGCCCAGATGCCGAGCACCTGGCGCAGCCGCGCCGATTCCACCATGGGCAGCGAGGACGACGGGACGGTGGTCTGCGCGGCCGGCGCGGAGTGGTCGACCGGGCACGTGCCTCCGGAAGCGACGGCCGTGTCGTGGGCGTTGCTGGTGTGGTCCATGTGTTCGTGCTTCCTTATCTCGTTGTCGCTCGGGTCATGTGCTCGGGCTGCGGTCCGGCGGCCGGTCCGGTGGGCGCGGGGCGCCGCACCGGGCCGATCGCGAACAGGGCGAGCCCGCTGACGATGGCGGCGCCGGCCATGATCAGGAACGCGGCGCGGAAGGAGGTGAGGTCGGGCCGTCCCGCGAGCACGGCCGCGACGACGGAGACGCCGACGGCCATGCCGATCTGGCGGGACATGGATGCCATGCCGGTGCCGGTGGCCACCCGCTCCGGCGGCAGGGAGAGGGTCGCCGAGGCGGCCAGCGCGGGCAGGATGAGGCCGAAGCCGATGCCGCCGATGACCGATCCCGGCAGGAAGTGGCCGGTGAAGTCCGGGGTGCCGTCGAGGGCGTAGGTCCACCACAGACCGCCGCCCGCGAAGGCGGCGGCGCCGACGGGGCCGACCCGGTGGACGCCGTGGCGGACGGACAGGATGCCGCTGGGCACGGCGCACAGCGCGGCGCACACCGGCCCGGGCGCGATCTCCATCGCGCCGCGCAGCGTGGAGTGCTGCCAGACCTGGGTGAGGAACAGGATGGTGGACAGGGCCATCGCGCCGACTCCCATGAAGAAGAAGCCGGTCGCCACGTTGCCGAGGGCGATGGTCCTGATCCGCAGCAGTTCCGGTTCGAAGACCGGCGCCGGGTGCCGCCCGGCGCGGCGCACCGTCCAGACCAGGCCGAGCGCGCCGGCCACCGACAGTCCGGCGACCTCCGGGCTCGTCCACCCCCAGGACTGGCCCTGGGCGATGGTGGCGACGACCGCGGCGACGGAGACGGCGAGCACCGCGCTGCCGGCGAGGTCCGGCACGGGGCCGGCCTCCCGGGCGGAGCGGCGCAGCGACCAGGCGCCGATCAGCAGGGCCACCGTGCCCAGTGGCAGGTTGACCACGAAGACCCAGCGCCAGTCGATCTCCGCCAGCAGCCCGCCCAGCGGCAGCGCGGCCGCCGAGCCGACGCCGCCGACGGCGGTCCACAGCCCGATCGCGATGCCGCGCTTCTCGGGGGCGAACAGCCCCAGCAGCAGGCCCAGCGAGCTGGGCGCCATCAGCGCGGCGCCGACGCCCTGGACGGCGCGGGCGGCGACGAGCACCTCCAGGGAGGGCGCCGCCGCGCACACCGCCGACACCCCGGTGAACAGGGCGAGGCCGAGCAGGAAGACCTGCTTGCGGCCGGATCGGTCCGCCCAGCGGCCGCTGGGCAGCAGCAGCGCGGCGAACGTGATCGCGTAGGCGCTCATCACCCAGGACAGGCCGGTCAGGGTGGCCGTGGGAAACGACTCCTGCATGC
The DNA here is from genome assembly GCF_016919245.1 of Streptomyces zhihengii. Lineage (NCBI taxonomy): Bacteria > Bacillati > Actinomycetota > Actinomycetes > Kitasatosporales > Streptomycetaceae > Streptomyces > Streptomyces zhihengii. The sequence continues at coordinate 2,110,126 of NZ_JAFEJA010000001.1, forward strand.
TCGGGAACGCGATGTTCACGATCAGCATGTCGACCGCGGAGATGAACACTCCGATGAGGATGACGGTGATCGACAGGATCCGGCGCAGCCTGTAGCCGCCCGGGCCCCGGTCCGCCGTCCGGGTGCGCCGGTGCCTGCCCCGGCCGCCGCCGTGGAACCCCCCTTCGCCGCTCATGCCTCGATCCACCTCTCGATCGCGTCGGCGGTCGCCCCGGCGGCGTCCTCCATCAGGGCGAAGTGACCGGCCTCGACGGCGACATGGGCGTCGGCCGTCTCCCACCGGGTGTCGTCCGGCGCCGCGGCGCCGCCGAGCGGCTCGGTCGCCCGGATCATCAGGGTCCTGGCGGAGACGGGCTCCGCGGGGGCGCCGGTGAACAGGCGCAGATAGGCGCCCATGGAGAGCCAGGAGGCGTCGTCGACGGTGATGTCGCGGCGCTCCCCGGTGAGGATGCCGCCCAGCAGGCCGGCGAAGGCCCGTCCGGCGGTGTCGTCCGCGCCCGTCCCGTCGCCGTCGCCGTCGCCGTCGAGGGCCAGCGTGTCGATCATGACGAGGCCGGCGGGAGCCGTGCCCCGGGCCTGGAGGTGTGCCGCGAGCGCGCGCGCCACGACACCGCCCATGGAGAAGCCGGCCAGGACGAACGGGGCGTCGCCGACGGCCGCGCGGATCGCGTCGGCCAGGATCGTGACGGCGGCTTCCCGGGACCGCGGCGAGAGCCCGGTCCCGAAGCCCGGCAGGGCGCACACGTGCACGTCCCGCTCGCCGTCGAAGCGGTCGGCCAGGCGGACGAACTGCTCCTGGCCGGAGCCGACCACGTAGACGTACGACGGCACGCAGACGATCTTCACCCGGCCGGGGCCGGAGGCGAGCTGGGCGATGTGCCCGTCGGTGCCGGGCAGTTCGGCGGCCGACGCGAAGACCGGCCGGGCGCCCGCCTCCTCGACGAGTTCCCGCAGGGCCTCGGTGAGGGTCCCGTCGCCCGCGGCGTCCCGGAGCCGACGGCCGATCGTCCCGCCGCCGGCCGCGGGCGCGGCCTCCGGCATTGCCGATCCCGCCCGCTTGAGCAGCTGCCGGGCGATCTCGCCCGGGGTGGGGTGCTCGAAGACGAACGAGACGGGCAGGCTCAGGCCGGTGGCCTGGGCCAGCCGGTTGCGCAGCCCCACCGCGCTCATGGAGTCCATGCCGAGGTCCTTGAGCCGGCGCTCGGCGTCGACGGCGTCCTCGCCCTGGTGGCCGAGGACGGCCGCGACCTGTGCGGTGACCAGGTCGAGCACGACCCGCTCCCGGTCCGCGTCGGGCACGCCGGCCAGCCGCTGGGCGAGCGAACCGCCGCCGGCCGCGCGCTGGGCCGGGAGACGGACCAGACCGCGCAGCAGGGCCGGAAGGCCGCCGGTACGGGCCTCGGCCCGCAGGGCCGACTGGTCGAGGCGCACCGGTGCCAGCAGGGGCGCGTCCGCGGCCAGGGCCTGGTCGAACAGGGCCGGCACCCGGTCGGCCGCGAAGCCGGTGACACCCGGGGCCCCGTCCTGGGCGGTCCACGGACCCCAGGCGAGCACGGTGCCCGCCAGACCGGCGGCGCGGCGCCGCCGGACCAGGGCCTCGGCGGCGGCGTCCGCCGCCGGGTCGCCGGCCCGCCCGCCGCCCCCGAGGGAGGCGAACGAGGCGAAGAGGACGAACGCGGCCGGCGGGGCCCCCGCCGTCAGGGCGTCCAGGCGGGCGGCCAGTTCGAGGCCGCCGGGTCCGTCCGCCGCGTGGACCACCGCGGTCGGCGGGGCCGTCAGGGAGCCGAGCACCTCCGCCAGACCGTCGGCGTCCGCCGTCAGGGCGCGTACCCGCGCCCCGGCCCCCGACAGTTCCCCGGCCAGCGCGTCCAGCGCCGCCCGGGCGTCTGGGCCTTCCCCGGCCGTGCCGAGCAGCAGCAGGTCCCGCACACCGTGACGGCCGGTCAGATGCCGGGCCAGCGCAGCGCCCTGGGGGCTCGCGCCGCCGGTGAGGAGCACCGTGCCGTCCGCTCCCGGGAGGTCGGCTCCGGCGGGGGCGGGCACCAGGGCCAGCCGGGGTGCGACGAGCCGGCCCGCCCGCACCGCCAGGTGCGGCTCGCCGGTGCCGAGCAGGGCGCCCCACTCCGGCAGCGCGGTGCCGTCGGTGTCCACGGCCAGGAAGCGGCCCGGGTGCGCGGACTGCGCGGCGCGCAGCACACCCCACACCGCCGCCTGCGCCGGGTCGGGCACCTCCCCGTCCCGGACGGCGACCGCGTCGCGGGTGGTCACGGCCAGCACACCGCCGGCCGGGCCGAGGTCGGCCCACCGGCGCACCAGCTCCTCCGCTTCGGCGGCCGCGGCGCGCACCGCCAGGAGGCCGTCACCCGCGGGCGCGGTGACCGCGGCGAGCACGGCCCCCGGGGCGGGCGCCCCGGCGGCCACGGCGTCCGCCAGTTCACCGAGGCCCGGGTACCGGTCGGCGGGCTGACCGGCCTCCGCGTCGCCCAGCACGGCCAGCCGCACCGGCACGGCCGCGGCGGCCGTCACGGGCGCCCAGTCCACGCGGTACAGCGAGCTCTGCGCGCCGCGCAGTTCCTCCAGATGGGCCGGGTCGACGTCGTGGAAGGCGACCCGGTCGACGGCGAGGACGAGCGAGCCGTCCTCGGCGAACAGCTCCAGCCGCAGGGCGTCGCCGTCGGCGGCGACCCGCACCCGGCCCCCGGCGGCGCCGGGGGCGGCCAGCCGGACACCGGCCCAGGAGACCGGCAGCTTGGGCACGTCGCCGTCGGTGAAGCCGAGCTGACCGCAGTGGAGCGCGGACTCGAACAGCGCCGGGTGGACACCGAATCCGGCGGCGCCGGTGCCGTCGGGCAGCGCCAGGTCGGCGAAGACCTCGCCGCCGGAGCGCCAGGCCGCCCGCACCCCCTGGAGCGCCGGGCCGCAGTCGAGACCGAGCGCGGCCAGCGCCTCGTACAGCGCGTCCACGGCCACCGGTTCGGCGTGGGCGGGCGGCCAGGCGCCGGCCCAGCCGGCCGCCGGCTCCGTGTCGGGGGCGAGCCGGCCGGCGCAGTGCCGGGTGGCGTCGGCGAGCTGGTCCCCGTCGGGGCGCGAGTGGACGGTGACCGGGCGGCGGCCGTCGGCGTCCGGGGCGCCGACGATCGCCTGGATCTGGAGCGCCGCCCCGTCGGGCAGCAGCAGCGGTGCCTCGAACATCATCTCGTCGAGCAGCGGTGCGCCGACGTCGCGTCCGGCGGCCAGCGCCAGTTCGACCAGGGTGGTGTTCGGGGCGACGGGCAGCCCGAAGGCGGCGTGGTCGCGCAGCCAGGGCTGGGTCTCGTGGGACAGCCGCCCGGTGAGCACCCACTCGTCACGGTCGGCGAGCCGCATCCCGGCGGTGAGCACCGGGTGCCCGACCCGGCCGAGGCCGGAGAGGGCCGGGTCGCCGGCGGCGGGGCGGGACGCCGGCCAGTACCGCTTGCGCTGGAAGGCGTAGGTGGGCAGCGGGACCCGCCGGGCGGCGGGGCCCTCGAAGGCGGCGTGCCAGTCGGCCCGCACCCCGGCGATGTGGGCCTCGGCGAGGGACAGCAGGAAGCGGTGCGGGCCGCCCTGCCCGCGGCGCAGCGATCCGACGACACCGACGCGCGCCGCGCCGGCGGCGGCGACGGTCTCCTCCATCGCCACGCCGAGCACCGGGTGGGGGGACATCTCCAGGAAGCAGCCGGCGCCGTCCTCGGCCAGCGCCCGGATCGCGGGCTCGAAGCCGACCGGGTTGCGCAGGTTGGCGTACCAGTAGGCGGCGTCCATGGAGGCGGTGTCGACGAACTCGCCGAGGGCCGTGGAGTAGAGCGGGACGGTGCCGCCGCGCGGTTCGACCGGGGCGAACGCCGCCAGCATCTCCTCGCGGGCCGGCTCGACGTGCGGCGAGTGGGAGGCGAAGGTGGCCGGGATCCGCTTGGCGCGGATCTCCTCGCGTTCGCACTGCTCCACCAGCGTGTCGATGACCTCCAGGTCACCGGCGACGATCACGGCGGCGGGCCCGTTGACGGCGGCGACGGTGATCCGGTCCCCGTACGGGGCGATGAGCCGCTCGACCCGCTCGGCCGGCAGGGCGAGGGAGGCGAGGCAGCTCGCGCCGATGAGCCGGTCGCGGGCGATCCGGCTGCGCAGCGCGATGATCCGGGCGGCGTCCCGCAGCGACAGACCGCCGGCCACGTACGCGGCCGCGACCTCGCCCTGCGAGTGGCCGACGACGGCCGACGGCTCCACGCCGTACGACCGCCACAGCGCCGCCAGCGACACCATCACCGCGAACAGCGCCGGCTGCACCACGTCGACGCGCTCCAGGGACGGCGCCCCGGGCGCACCGCGGAGCACGTCCTCCAGGCGCCAGTCGGTGAACTCGGCGAGCGCCGCGCCGCAGGTGGCGATCTCGGCGGCGAACACCGGTGAGGAGTCCAGCAGTCCGACCGCCATGCCCTCCCACTGCGCGCCCTGGCCGGGGAAGACGAACACCGGCTTCGCGGTGGCGGCGGGACGGCCGGACGCGGTGCGCTCGGTGACGTCGCCGACGGCGAACGCGGCCAGCTCGGCGATCAGTTCGTCGCGGCCCCCGGCCACCAGCACGGCCTGGTGCTCCAGGCGGGCGCGGGTGGTGAGCTGGGAGTACGCCAGGTCCGGCACGGTGACGTCCGGGTGCTCCAGCAGGTGGCGGCGCAGGCGTTCGGCCTGGGCGCGGACGGCCGGCCCGGTGCGGGCGGACAGCAGCACGGGGACGACGGTGTCCGGGGACGCGGCGGCCTCGGAGGCGGCCGGGGACGGGATCCCGGTGGCGTACGCGTCCGGGGACGGGGAGGGGAGCCCGGTGGCGTCCGCGCCCGGGATCCCGGCGGGCGGCGCCTCCTCGACGATGATGTGCGCGTTGGTGCCGGAGACGCCGAACGACGACACACCCGCCCGCCGGGGACGGCCGTCCGCCGTCCACTCACGGGCCTCGGTCAGCAGCGCGACGTCGCCCGACCGCCAGTCGATGTGCGGCGAGGGCTCGTCCACGTGCAGGGTCTTCGGCAGCACGCCGTGGCGCATCGCCATCACCATCTTGATGACACCGGCGACGCCGGCGGCCCCGGAGGTGTGGCCGATGTTGGACTTGATGGAGCCGAGCCACAGCGGGTCGCCGTCGCGCTCGCGGCCGTAGGTCGCCAGCAGGGCGTGCGCCTCGATCGGGTCGCCGAGGACGGTGCCGGTGCCGTGGCCCTCGACCGCGTCCACCTCGGAGGCGGTGAGTCCGGCGTTGGCGAGCGCCTGGCGGATCACCCGCTCCTGCGCCGGACCGCTGGGCGCGGTCAGGCCGTTGGAGGCGCCGTCCTGGTTGATAGCGGTGCCCCGGATCAGACCCAGGATGCGGCGGCCGTTGCGCCGGGCGTCCGACAGGCGCTCCAGCAGCACCAGGCCCAGACCGTCGGAGAAGCCGGTGCCGTCGGCGGAGGCCGCGTAGGCGCGGCAGCGGCCGTCGGGCGAGTTGGCGCCCTGGCGGCTGAACTCGGTCATGGTGATCGGCGTCGTCATGAAGGTGACGCCGCCCGCGAGGGCGAGCGAGCACTCGCCGTTGCGCAGGGCCTGGGCGGCCATGTGCAGGGCGACTCCGGAGGAGGAACAGGCCGTCTCCACCGACACGGCTGGCCCTTCCAGGCCCAGGGTGTAGGCGATGCGGCCGGAGGCGACGCTCGCCATGGTGCCGGTGACGCGGTAGCCCTCGTAGTCGTCGGGCACGAGGATGCCGTAGTCGGATCCGGTGATGCCGGCGAAGACACCGGTGTCGGTGCCCCGCAGGCTGGTCGGGTCGATGCCGGCGTGCTCCAGGGTCTCCCAGGAGGTCTCCAGCAGCAGGCGCTGCTGCGGGTCCATGGCCATGGCCTCGCGGGGGCTGATGCCGAAGAACTCGGCGTCGAAGTCGCCCATGCCGGCCAGGAATCCGCCGCCGCGCGCATACGTCGTGCCGGTGCGCTCGCGGTCGGGGCTGTAGATCCGCTCCAGGTCCCAGCCGCGGTCGCCGGGCAGCGGCCCGATCACGTCGCGGCCCTCGGCCACGATCTCCCACAGCTCCTCGGCGGAGGTGACGCCGCCGGGGAAGCGGCAGCCGATGCCGATGACGGCCAGCGGCTCGTCGTCGGTGCCGGCGCGCCGCTGGGCGGTGGGCCGGGCCTGCTCCTCGGTGCCCTCGGCCTGCGCGAGCAGCAGCCGGGCGACGGCCAGCGGTGTCGGGTGGTCGAAGACGAGCGTGGCGGCCAGCGGCACGCCGGTGCTCCGCGAGAGGCGGTTGCGCAGCTCGACGGCGCTGACGGAGTCGAAGCCCAGCTCCTTGAAGGCGCGTTCGCCGTCGACGCCGTCGGCGGAGTCGTGTCCGAGCACGGCGGCGGCCTGCGCCCGGACCAGGTCGAGCACCACGCCCTCCCGGTCGGCCTCGGGCACCTCGGCCAGCCGGCGCGCCAGGCCGCCGCCGGCGGCGGCGCGCCGGGCGGGCACGCGGACGACGCCGCGCAGCACGGCGGGCAGCAGTCCGGCCCTGGCCTGCTCGCGCAGCACCGCGGGGTCGAGGTCGACCGCGGCGAGCAGCGGCTCCTCGCCCGCGACGGCGCGGTCGAACAGCTCGTGGGCCAGTGCGGCGGACAGCGGCAGGATGCCGGCCTGCGCCGCGAGGGCGAGACGGGCCTCGCCGAGGTCGCCCGCCTCGTCGCCGGCCCGGTGGCCCCAGGCGAGCGCGGTGGCGGGGAGCCCGGCGGCACGGCGGCTCCCGGCGAGGGCGGCGAGCGAGGCGCCGGCCGCGGAGGCCGCCGCCCGGCCGGGTGTGCCGGCCAGGCCCTCGAAGGAGGAGAACAGCACGAACGCGGCGAGTTCCCCGCCCGCGGTCAGCTCGTGGAGGTGCCAGGCCGTCTCGACGGACGCGCGCAGCGCGCCGTCGAGGTCCGCGTCGTCGAGGGTCTCGATCAGGCCGGAGACGGGGTCGCCCGCGGAGTGGACGACCGCGGTGAGCGGGTGCTCCAGGGAGTCCAGCAGCAGGGCGAGCTGGTCCCGGTCGGTGAGGTCGCAGGCGACGACGCGCACATCGGCGCCGAGGGCCTCCAGCGCGGCGGGCAGCTCCGCCGGGAGCGCCTCGGCGGTGGTGTCCGTCCCGTCCGCGGGAGCGGCCAGCACGAGGTGGCGGGCGCCGTGCCGGGTGACGAGGTGCTCGGCGAACCGTGCTCCGGAGGCTCCGGTGATCAGCACGGTGCCGTCCGGGTCCACGGGCGCCGGTGCGGTGGTGGTGGCGGTGGCCCCCGCCTTCGTCAGCCGGGGCGCGAGGACGCGGCCGCCGCGCAGGGCGAGCTGCGGCTCGTCCAGGGCGTGCAGCGCGGCCCACGGGAGGCCGTCGGCGGCGGTGCCGGTGTCGCCGGCGGCTTCCGGGTCCGTGACCGGGTCCGTGTCGAGCTCGGTGACCGGGTCCGTGTCCGGGTCCGTGTCCGTGTCCACCAGCAGGAAGCGGCCGGGGTGTTCGGACTGCGCGGCCCGGACGACGCCCCAGACCGCGGCCTGCGCGGCGTCGGGGGTCTCGTCGCCGGTGGCGACCGCGCCGCGGGTGAGCACCACGAGGGTGGTCCCGCCCAGCGGGCCGCCGGCCGGCCACTGCCGGACCAGCGACGCGGCCCGCGCGGCGGCCTCGCGCACCGCCGCGGGCACCGGCCCGGCGGGGGTGGCGACGGAGGCCAGGACCAGCCGGGGCGCCGTCGCGCCGTCGGCGGCGGCCTGTTCGAGCGCGGCGACACCGGCGTGGCGCTCGCCGGCACCGTCCGCGGCGCCTTCGCCGGCACCGTCCGCGGCGCCTTCGGCGGTGCCGAGGGCGGCGACGGGCACCGGCTCGGCGGCGGCGGGCGTCAGCGGCGTCCAGTCCAGGCGGAGCAGCGCGTCCTGGGCGCGGCGCCGCTGCCCCTCGCGGGGCGGCTCGGCGGGGCGCAGCGCGATCCGCTCGGCGTGCGCGACGGGCGCGCCCTCGGTGTCGAAGGCGTCGAGCCGCAGTGCCCCCTCACCGGCCGGTGTCAGGCGCACCCGCAGCGCTCCGGTCCCCTCGCCGGCCAGCCGCAGGCCGGACCAGGAGGCGGCGGACGGCGCGGCGGCGGCGCCGGGCCGGTGGGCGAGGTGGACCACGGACTCCAGCAGGGCCGGGTGGACGGCGTAGCCGCCGGGCTCCGTGCCCTCGGGCAGGGCGAGTTCGGCGTAGGTGCCGTCGCCGAGGGTCCACGCCGCCTGGATGCTCTGGAGCAGCGGGCCGCTGTCGAGTCCGGCCTCGGCCAGGGCCGTGTACAGGGCGTCCACCGGGACGGGTTCGGCTCCGGCGGGCGGCCAGGCGGACTGCCGGGCGGCCGGCGGCTCGGCGCCGGGGGCGATCCGGCCGCGGGCGTGGCGGACGGTGTCGCCGTCCGGCCCGCCGACGGTGTCCGTGCCGGACCAGACGGCCACCTCGCGGCGGCCCTCGGCGTCGGCGGCGCCGACGGTGACCTGGACGCGGACGCTGTCGTCGCCGAGGACCAGCGGGGCGTCCAGGGCCAGTTCCTCGATCAGGTCGCAGCCGAGGTGCCGTCCCGCGGAGAGCACCAGCTCCAGCAGGGCGGCGCCCGGGAGGACGGTGGTGCCGAAGAGGGCGTGGTCCCGGGTCCAGGGCTGCCCCTGGTGGGAGACGCGGCCGGTGAGGATCCACTCGTCGCGGTCGCCGACCTCGACGGCGGCGGCGAGCACGGGGTGTTCGACGGGGCCGAGGCCGACGGCGGAGGCGTCGGCGAGTCCGGTGGCGTCGAGCCAGTACCGCTTGTGCTGGAAGGCGTAGATGGGCAGCGGGACCTGCCGTGCGCCGGCTCCGTCGAACGCGGCGGCCCAGTCGGTGCGGACACCGGCGGTGTGCGCCTCGCCGAGGGACAGCAGGAAGCGGGACAGGCCGCCCTCGCCGCGGCGCAGGGAGCCGACGACGCCGACGCGCCGGTCGGTGCCGTGGTCGGCGATCGTCCCCTCCACGGCCAGGGCGAGCACGGGGTGGGGTGACATCTCCAGGAAGCAGCCGGTGCCGTTGTCGACGAGCGCGCGGACGGCGGGCTCGAAGCCGACCTGGGCGCGCAGGTTGCGGTACCAGTAGCCGGCGTCCGCCGTCGCGGTGTCGATGAGGCCGCCGGTCACCGTCGAGTGGAACGGCACCCGGCCGCTGGTGGGTTCGACGGGGGCCAGCGCGGCCAGCAGCTCGGTCCGGACGGTCTCCACCTGGGCCGAGTGGGAGGCGTAGTCGACGTTGACGCGGCGGGCGCGCACACCGTCGCTCTCGCAGGCGGCGAGGATCTCGTCCAGCGCCTGCGGCTCGCCCGCCACCACGACGGACGAGGGGCCGTTCACGGCCGCCACCGACACCCGGCCCGCGTACGGAGCGATCAGCTCCTCCGCGGCGGTCACCGGCAGCGCCACCGACATCATGCCGCCCAGGCCCGCGAGCCGGTCGCGCACCAACTGGCTGCGCACCGCCACGATCCGGGCCGCGTCCTTCAGCGACAGACCGCCCGCCACGTACGCGGCGGCGATCTCCCCCTGCGAGTGGCCGACGACGGCCGACGGCTCCACGCCGTACGACCGCCACAGCGCCGCCAGCGACACCATCACGGCGAACAGCGCGGGCTGCACCACGTCCACGCGCTCCAGCGACGGCGCCCCCGGGGCGCCGCGCAGCACGTCCTCCAGACGCCAGTCCACGAACTCCGCCAGCGCCTCACCGCACGCCGCGATCTCCGCCGCGAACACCGGCGCGGAGTCCAGCAGTCCGACCGCCATGCCCTCCCACTGCGCCCCCTGGCCCGGGAACACGAACACCGGCTTGGCGCCGGGGAGCGCGCGGCCTTCGACGGTCAGCGGGGAGGGCTCGCCGGCGGCGAGGGCCGCGAGCCCCGTCAGCAGGTCCGCGCGGCCCGCCGCCGCCACGACACCGCGGTGCTCCAGGTGGGCCCGGGTGGTCGCGGTGGAGAAGCCGAGGTCGGTGAGGGACAGCTCGGGCCGGGCCAGGGCGTGGGCCCGGAGCCGGTCGGCCTGGGCGCGCATCGCGGCGGCGGTGCGGCCGGACACGGTCACGGGCACGGCGGGCATCGGCCGCGCCGGCGCGGCGTCCTCGGCGGGCGTCTCGGCGGGCGCCTCCTCCAGGACGATGTGCGCGTTGGTGCCGGAGACGCCGAACGACGACACGGCGGCACGGCGGGGGCGCTCCCCCGCGAGCCACGGGCGTGCCTCGGTCAGCAGCTCGATGTCACCGGCCTCCCAGTCGATGTGCGGGGAGGGCTCGTCGACGTGCAGGGTGCGCGGCAGCACGCCGTTGCGCATCGCCATGACCATCTTGATGACACCGGCGACGCCCGCGGCCAGCGAGGTGTGCCCGATGTTGGACTTGATCGAGCCCAGCCACAGCGGGCCGTTGTCCCGCTCGCGGCCGTAGGTCGCCAGCAGGGCGTGCGCCTCGATCGGGTCGCCCAGGACGGTGCCGGTGCCGTGGCCCTCGACGGCGTCCACGTCACCGGGGCGCAGTCCGGCGTTGGCGAGCGCCTGGCGGATCACCCGCTCCTGGGAGGGCCCGTTGGGGGCGGTGAGGCCGTTGGAGGCGCCGTCCTGGTTGATCGCGGTGCCCCGGATCAGGCCGAGGATGCGGCGGCCGTTGCGCTGGGCGTCCGAGAGGCGCTCCAGGACCACCAGGCCGAGGCCGTCGGAGAATCCGGTGCCGTTGGCGGAGGCCGCGTAGGCGCGGCAGCGGCCGTCCGGGGACACCGCCTGCTGGCGGCTGAACTCGGCGAGCAGGAACGGCCCGGACATCACCGTCACACCGCCGACGAGCGCCATCGAGCACTCGCCGGCCCGCAGGGCCTGCGCGGCCATGTGCAGGGCGACGGCCGACGAGGAGCACGCCGTGTCGACGGAGACCGCCGGGCCCTCCAGGCCGAACACGTAGCTGATGCGTCCGGAGGAGACGCTGGCCGCGCCGCCGGTGAGCTGGAAGCCCTCGATGTGGGGCAGGCTGCCCGCGGGCACCGTGCAGTAGTCGCTGGTGCCGACGCCGCAGAAGACGCCGGTGTCGCTGCCGCGCAGCGAGGTGGGGTCGATGCCCGCGTGCTCGAACGCCTCCCAGGACGCCTCCAGCAGCAGTCGCTGCTGCGGGTCCATGGCGAGGGCCTCGCGGGGGCTGATGCCGAAGAACTCGGCGTCGAACTCGGCTATGCCGTCGAGGAATCCGCCGCCGCTGGTGGAGACGGAGCCCGGGCGGGTCATGCTCGGGTCGTAGATGCGTTCCGGGTCCCAGCCCCGGTCGTTGGGCAGGCCGGAGATGGCGTCGCGTTCCGACGCCACGAGCTCCCACAGCTCCTCGGGCGAGGTGATGCCGCCGGGGTAGCGGCAGCTCATGCCGACGATGGCCAGCGGCTCACCGGCCTGGGCGAGCAGCCGCTTGTTGAGCTGACGGAGCCGGTCGGTCTCCTTGAGGGACTTGCGGAGCGCCTCGACGAGCTGATTCTGGTCGGTGGCCATGTCTATTCCTTCGTTTCCGAGCCGATTGCGGCGGCGGCGTTCTCGGCCGGTGTCATGCGAGGTCCTCCTGGGCCATCCGGATCAGGGCCTCCGCGTCCATGTCGTCGAAGGAGGCGGCCTCCGCCTCCTCGGCGTCCGGGGCGGGCAGATCGCCGTCGGCCAGTTCGCGGAGCGTGGTGAGCAGCCCCGCCTTGCGCAGCCGGTCGACGGGGATCGACGCGAGCAGCGCGCGGATCTCCTCCTCCTCGGACCGCGGCGCCGCGGCGCCGCCGGGGGCCATCTCCGGCAGCAGGTGGCGGGCGACGGCGGCCGGGCTGGGGTGGTCGAACACGACGGTGGCCGGCAGGCGCACCCCCGTGGCCCGGGTGAGCCGGTTGCGGAGCTCGACGGCGCTCAGCGAGTCGAAGCCGAGGTCCTTGAACGCCCGCTCCGGGTCGACGGACGCGGCCGAGGCGTGACCGAGCACCGACGCGACCTGCGACTGGACCAGTTCGAGCACGATCCGCTCCCGGTCCGCCTCCGGCGCCTCGGCCAGCCGCCGGGCGAGCGCCGCGGCACCGGCGTCGTCGCCCCGGGCGGCCGGGAGCCGCACCAGGCCCCGCAGCAGCGGCGGGAGCATCCCGGCCCGCGCCTGGGACCTCAGCGCCGCCGTCTCCAGCAGCACCGGGACGACCACGGGGGCGTCCGCGCCGAGCGCCTGGTCGAACAGCGCGAGACCGGACTCCGCGGTGAGCGCCTTCATGCCCATCCGCTCCAGACGGGCCAGCTCGGCCTCGTCCAGGGAGGCGGCCATGCCCGCGGCCTCGGACCACAGGCCCCAGGCGAGCGAGACGGCGGGCAGGCCGGCGGCCCGGCGGACCGCGGCCAGGGCGTCCAGCGAGGCGTTGGCCGCCGCGTAGTTCGCCTGCCCGGGGCTGCCCATCAGCGACGCCACCGACGAGAAGACCACGAACGCGGACAGGTCCGCCCCGGCGGTCAGCTCGTGCAGATGCCACGCCGCGTCCGCCTTCGGACGCATCACGGCCGCGACGCGCTCCGGCGTCAGCGACTCGACCACACCGTCGTCCAGCACACCGGCCGTGTGCACCACGGCCGTCACCGGATGCTCCAGGGCGCCGAGGGCGGCCGCGAGCTGCTCCCGGTCCGACACGTCGCACGCGACGATCCGGGCCTCGCAGCCCGACCCGGCCAGTTCCGCGACCAGTTCGGCCGCGCCCCCGGCCTCGGGGCCGCTGCGGCTGAGCAGCAGCAGACGCCGTACGCCGTACGCGGTGGCCAGGTGACGGGCGAACAGCGCGCCCAGACCGCCGGTGCCGCCGGTGACCACCACGGTGCCGTGCGAGCCGAGCGGCGCGGGCACGGTGAGCACGAGCTTGCCGGTGTTCCGGCCCTCCCGCAGGTACCGCAGCGCCTCCCGGCCCTGCCGCACGTCCCACGTCCGGATCGGGGCGAGGGCGAGGACACCGTCGCGGAACAGCGAGACGATCTCCCGCAGCAGCTCGCCCAGCCGCTCGGGACCGGCCTCCCACAGGTCGAACGCCCCGTACGCGACTCCGGGCCACCGGGCCGCGACCTCGTCCGCGTCGCGGATGTCGGTCTTGCCCATCTCGACGAACCGGCCGCCGCGCGGCAGCAGGGACAGCGAGGCGTCGGTGAAGTCGCCCGCGAGGGAGTTCAGCACCACATCGACACCGGCGCCGCCGGTGACGTCCAGGAAGGCGCCGGCGAAGCCGAGTTCACGCGAGGACGCGAGATGGTCGGCGGCGACACCGGCACCGCGGACGGCGTCCCACTTCGACGGGCCGGCCGTCGCGAACACCTCGGCGCCGAGGTGCCGGGCGATCTGCACGGCCGCCGTGCCCACCCCGCCGGCCGCGGCGTGCACCAGCACCCGCTCGCCGGCACGCAGTCCGCCCCGGTCCACCAGACCGTGATAGGCGGTCGCGTACGCGACCGGCACCGACGCCGCCTCGGTGAACGTCCACTCCTCGGGCATCCGGGCGAGCAGCCCGGCATGGGCGACGGCCACCGGGCCGAAGGAGTCCATCACGATGCCGAAGACCCGGTCGCCGGGCGCGAGGTCCGTAACGTCCGCCCCGGTCTCCAGCACCACACCGGCCGCCTCCGCGCCCAGGGGCGCGTCCTGCGGGTACAGGCCGAGCGCGATCAGCACGTCACGGAAGTTGACGCCCGCGGCACGGACGGAGAGCCGCACCTCGCCGGCGCCGAGGGGACGGCGGGCGTCACCGGGCGCGACCTCGACACCGTCCAGCGAGCCCTTGCGGGTGACCGCCAGCCGCCACGCGTCGTCGGCGACGGACGGCGCCGTGCCCAGGCGCGGCGCGAACACCTCGCCGTCCCGCACGGCGAGCTGCGGTTCGCCCGTCTCCAGGAGCGCGCCCCAGTCCGGCTCGTCGCCGTCGAGGTCGGCCTCGGGGATCAGGGCGAGGTCGGGGTCGGGGTTGACGTCGACCAGCAGGATCCGGTCCGGGTGCTCGGACTGGGCACTGCGCAGCAGACCCCACACGGCGGCCTGCGCGATGTCGGGCGACTCGCCGTCGCGGACGGCGACCGCGCCGCGGGTGACGACGACCAGCCGGGCCTCGCCCAGCCACTCGCTCGCCAGCCACTCCTGCACGGCGGTCAGCGCCGATGCGGCGGCCCTTCCCGCGGCGGCGGCCGGGCCGGCGTCCTCGGGGGTGTCGACCGCGGTCACCACCAGCTCGGGCGCCCGGCCCCCGCCGGCGAGGGTCCGCTCCAGCGCGGCCAGGTCGGTGAACCGCTCACCCGTCGCTGCCGCCGTGCCGAGCACCGCGACCCGCGCGGACCGTGCCTCGCCGGTCGCGACGGGGGCCCAGTCCAGCCGGTGCACGGTCTGCCGGCCGCCGTGCCGCAGCCGCTCCAGCTGCGCCGGGTCGACCGGACGCAGGTCCAGCCGCGCCAGGCTCAGCACATGTTCGCCCAGCTCGGAGACCACGTCGAGGCCGAAGGCGGTCTCGTCGACCCGGCGCATCCGCACCCGCACCCGGGACAGACCGCGCCGCCCGGTGCGCACCCCGGACCAGGAGAACGGCAGAACGGCCGTGTCCCGGGGCCCGTCCTGCGGCAGACCGGCGTGCAGGGAGGCGTCGAACAGGGCGGGGTGGATCCCGAAGTCCTCGCCACCGGTGTCACCGGGCAGGGCGACCTCCGCGAAGGAGTCCCCGCCCGCCTTCCATGCCGTCCGCACCCCCTGGAAGAGGGGGCCGTAGTCGAAGCCGAGCTCCGCCATGCCCGCGTAGAGCGCGTCGGCGGTCATCTCGGCACCGCCGGCGGGCGGCCACTCGGCCGGCACCCACGGCGCGGCGGCGGTGTCCTCCGCGGCGAGCCAGCCGCGGGCGTGGCAGACCGGCTCGGCCCGCTCGTCGGCGCCGGTGCTCCCGGTGTTCTCGCTGTTCTCGCTGTTCTCGGGGCGGGCGAAGACCGCCACCTCGCGGCGGCCGTCGTCACCCGCGGGGCCGACCGTGACCCGCAGTTGGGCGGCGGCGCCCTCCTCCAGCAGCAGCGGCGCCTCCATCACCAGCTCGTCCACGACGGGCGCGCCCACCCGGTGGCCGACGACGGACGCCAGCTCCACCCAGGCGGTACCCGGCACGATCACCGCACCGAGGACGACATGGTCGAGCACCCACGGCTGGCTCTCGCCGGAGATCCGGCCGGTGAACACCCACTCGTCCCGGTCGCCGAACTGGACGGCGGCGGCGAGGACGGGGTGCTCGACCCGGTCCAGCCCCGCGGCCGCCACATCACCGGCTCCGGCGGAGGGCATCAGCCAGTAGTTCTCCCGCTGGAAGGCGTAGGTGGGGAGGTCGACGCGGCGTGCGCCGCTGCCGGCGTAGTACGCGTCCCAGTCGACGCCCGCACCCGAGGTGTGGGCACGGCCGAGGAACGCGGCGAACGTGTCCGCCTCCGCGTGCTTGGCGCGCAGAGCGGGCACGAAGGCGGCCTCGGTGTCGTCCTCGACGCACTGCCGGGCCATCGCGGTCAGCACCGCGTCCGGACCCAGCTCCAGGAACCGACGGACACCCAGCTCCCACAGGGTGGCCACACCGTCGGCGAAACGCACGGCCTGGCGGACGTGGCGCACCCAGTACTCGGCGTCGAAGCCGGTGACGACCTCGCCCGTGACGTTGGAGACGACGGGGATGGCGGGCGTGCCGTACGTCAGGCCCTGAGCGATGGTGCGGAACTCGTCCAGCATCGGCTCCATACGGGGCGAGTGGAAGGCGTGCGACACCCGCAGCCGGGACGTCTTGCGCCCCTCCCACGCCGGAAGCCACTCCTCCACCGCGTCCGCGTCACCGGAGACGACAACCGCGAGCGGCCCGTTGACGGCGGCGATCTCCAACCGGCCCTCGAAGCCCGTCAGGGATGCGGCAACCTCGGCCTCGGCGGCCTGGACCGCCACCATCGCACCACCCGCGGGCAGCGCCCCCATCAACCGACCACGCGCAACCACCAGTTCGGCCGCGTCCGCGAGGGAGAGCACTCCGGCCACGTGCGCGGCGGCGATCTCACCGACCGAGTGACCAATCAGGAAGTCGGGCCGGATCGACAGCGACTCGGTCAGGCGGAACAGGGCCACCTCGACCGCGAACAGCGCGGCCTGGGTGAACTCCGTGGAGTTGAGGATCTCGCTGTCCTCGGCCAGCAGCTCGCGCAGCGAACGCCCCAGCCGGGGGTCGAGTTCGGTGCATGCCTCGCTGAGTGCCTGCTCGAACGCCGGGAAGCGAGCCGCCAGTTCGAGGCCCATGCCCGTGCGCTGGGACCCCTGCCCCGTGAACAGGAACGCCGACTTGCCCCCCACACCCGAATCCGAGGCCGCGACATCACCGAGCCGCGCCAGCAGCTCATCGCGGTCCGAGGCGACCACCACCGCACGCCGCTCCAGCAGCGCGCGCGAGGTCACCAGGGAGTACGCGGTGTCGAGCAGGGACACCTCCGGACGCGCCAGCACCTGGGCACGCAGCCGCTCCACCTGCGCCGTCAGCGCCGCATCCGTACGCGCCGAGATGACGACCGGCACCGGCGCACCGGACACCGTCCGCTCCACCGGGGCGGGCTCCTCGGCGGCGGGGGCCTCCTCCACGATGATGTGCGCGTTGGTGCCGCTCACTCCGAACGAGGAGATGCCCGCACGGCGCGGACGGCCGTCCTCGGCAGCCCACTTGCGGGCCTCGGTCAGCAGCCGGACCTCGCCCGACTCCCAGTCCACGTGCGAGGAGGGTGTGTCGACGTGCAGGGTCTGCGGCAGCATCCCGTGCCGCATCGCCATCACCATCTTGATCACACCGGCGACACCGGCGGCGGCAGAGGTGTGGCCGATGTTCGACTTGATGGAGCCGAGCCACAGCGGCTCGCTCGCACGGTCGCGGCCGTAGGTGGCGAGCAGCGCCTGCGCCTCGATCGGGTCGCCGAGCTTGGTGCCCGTGCCGTGGCCCTCGACCGCGTCCACGTCGGAGAGACGCAGCCCGCCGTTCTCCAGGGCCCGGCGGATGACCCGTTCCTGCGAGGGGCCGTTGGGGGCGGTGAGGCCGTTGGAGGCGCCGTCCTGGTTGATCGCGGTGCCACGGATCAGCCCGAGGATGCGCCGGCCGTTGCGGCGGGCGTCGGAGAGGCGCTCCAGGACGACCAGACCGAGACCGTCGGAGAATCCCGTGCCGTCGGCGGACTCCGCGTACGCCTTGCACCGGCCGTCGACGGCGAGGCCGCGCTGGCGGCTGAACTCGCGCAGCATGAACGGCCCCGGCATCAGCGCCACACCGCCCGCGAGGGCGAGGGAGCACTCACCGGCCCGCAGGGCCTGCGCGGCCATGTGCAGGGCGACGGCCGACGAGGAGCACGCCGTGTCGACGGAGACCGCCGGGCCCTCCAGGCCGAACAGGTAGGAGATGCGTCCGGAGGAGACGCTGGCCGAGCCGCCGGTGAGCTGGAAGCCCTCGACCTGCGCGAGGCTGCCCTCGGGCGCCACGCTGTAGTCGGTCACACCCAGGCCGCAGTAGACGCCGGTGTCGCTGCCGCGCAGCGAGGCCGAGTCAATGCCCGCGTCCTCGAACGCCTCCCAGGTCGCCTCCAGCAGCAGCCGCTGCTGCGGGTCCATGGCGAGCGCCTCGCGCGGGCTGATCCCGAAGAAGTCGGCGTCGAACTCGCCGATGCCCTCCAGGAAGCCGCCGCCCTGGGCGTAGACCGTCCCGCTGCGGTCGGGGTCCGGGTCGTAGAGCCGCTCCAGGTCCCAGCCCCGGTCGGTGGGCAGCCCGGTGATGGCGTCACGGCCCGAGGCGACCAGCTCCCAGAGGTCCTCCGCCGAGGTCACCCCGCCCGGGTAGCGGCAGCTCATGCCGACGATCGCCAGCGGTTCGGTGGCACGGGACTCGACCTCTTCGAGCTGTGCCCTGGTGTCGTTCAGTTCGACCGCGACCTTTTTCAGGTAGCGGACGAGCTTCTCCTGCTGATCGATGTTCTCCGTCATTTCCGAGTCCCCCGTCACGCTTCGCCCAACTCCACATCGATCATCTGGAAGATCTCCTCCGCCGTGGTGGCGGCCTCGATCCGTTCCCTGGCGTTCTGCTTCTTGTCGGCCTGGGCGCTCTCCCCCGCCCCGGCACTGAGACCGGACAGCAGTGCCCGCAGCCGCTTCGCCACCCGCTGCTGCTCCTCCGCGCCGCTCGCGGCGAGCATGTCCTCGAGCTTGCGCACCTCCTGGTCGATCAGAGGCTCGGCCGGCTCCCCGCCGCCGATCCCCGCGAGCAGCAGCTCGCCGACGGCCGCCGGTGTGGGGTGGTCGAAGACGAGCGTCGCGGGCAGCCGCACCCCGGTGGCCTGGGTGAGCCGGTTGCGCAGCTCGACCGCGCTCAGCGAGTCGAAGCCGAGGTCCTTGAACGCGCGCTCGGGTTCGATCGCGGCGGCGGAGGCATGGCCGAGCACGGCCGCCACCTGCGCCAGGACCAGTTCGAGCACGATCCCGCCGCGGTCCGCCTCCGGCACCCCGGCCAGTCGCTGCACCAGGGCGCCCGCGCCGGCGCCGGACACCCGGGCGGCCGGCAGCCGCACCAGGCCCCGCAGCAGCGGTGGGAGCATCCCGGCCCGCGCCTGGGAGCGCAGCGCGGTCGTCTCCAGCAGCACGGGGGCCATGACCGCCGCGTCCACGTCGAGAGCCTGGTCGAACAGCCCGAGACCGGTCTCGGCGGTGAGGGCCTTCATGCCCATCCGCTCCAGGCGGGCCAGTTCGGCCTGCCCGAGCTGGGCCGCCATGCCCGTGGCCTCCGACCAGACGCCCCAGGCGAGGGACGTGGCGGGCAGACCGGCGGCCCTGCGGGACGCGGCGAGCGCGTCCAACGAGGCGTTGGCGGCCGCGTAGTTGCCCTGGCCCGGGCTGCCCATGAGGGCGGCGACCGAGGAGAAGACCACGAACGCCGACAGCTCAGCGTCCTCGGTCAGCTCGTGCAGATGCAGCGCCGCGTCCACCTTCGGACGCATGACCCGCTCGATCTGCCCGGGCGTCAGCGACTCCACCACACCGTCGTCCAGCACACCGGCCGTGTGCACGACGGCGGTCAGCGGCTGCTCGACGGCGCCGAGCGCTGCGGCGAGCTGCTCCCGGTCGGACACGTCGCACGCCACGACCCGGGCCTCACAGCCCGACTCGGCCAGTTCGGCGACGAGTTCGGCCGCACCCTCGGCCTCGGGGCCGCGGCGGCTGAGCAGCAGCAGATGCCGCACGCCGTGAGTGGTGGCCAGGTGACGGGCGAACAGCGCGCCCAGACCACCCGTGCCACCCGTGATCACCACCGTGCCGTCGGCGGCGAACGGGGTGACTGCGGCCTTGGCGGACGCCCGCGCCAGCCGGGGCGCGAGGAGTTTGCCGTCGCGCACGGCGAGCTGCGGCTCGTCCGCACCGAGCAGGGTGCCCCAGTCGGGTTCGGCAGCGGCGTCCGCGTCGAGGTCGACGAGGACGAAGCGGTCCGGATGCTCGGACTGGGCGCTCCGCAGCAGACCCCAGACGGCGGCCTGCGCGACATCGGGCGACTCTCCGTCCGCCGCGGGGACCGCGCCACGGGTCACGACGACCAACCGGGCCTCGGTCAGCCACTCACTCGCCAGCCACCGCTGCACCAGCGCCAGCGCCTCACCGGTCGCGGTCCGCGCGGCGACTGCCGGAGACCCGTCGGGCGTGACGATGTGCGCGAGGACGGCGTCGGGTGCCTGGCCGCCGTCGGCGACCGCGCGCTCCAGCTCGCCGAGGTCGTCACCGAGGACGGCGGTGCGGGTGGCGGCTGCGCTGGTGATGGCGGGCTGGACGGACGCCCAGCCCAGCTCGTAGACCGGCTGCCCCGCACCACGACGCAACGCCTCCAACTGCGCCGGCTCGACCGGACGCATGTCCAGCCGCTCCAGACTCAGCACATGCTCGCCCTCGACCGAGACGACATCCACCCGCAGGGCAGCATCACCCGCAGGCGCGATCCGCACCCGCACCCGCGACAGACCCGCACGCCCCGCACTCACCCCGGACCAGGAGAACGGCAGAATCGTCGACCCGCCATCCCCACCCTTCTCGGCGAACGCACCGTGCAACGACGCGTCGAACAACGCCGGATGCATCCCGAAGCCCTCACCACCGGCATCACCCGGCAGCCCCACCTCGGCATAGACGTGATCGTCGATCGACCATGCGGTACGCACACCCTGGAACACCGGCCCGTAATCGAAACCGAGCTCCGCCATACCCGCGTAGAGAACGTCACCCGACATCTCCACACCACCCACCGGCGGCCACTCCCCCGGCACCCAGCCGGAAACCACGGCCGAGTCCTCCGGAGCCAGCCAGCCACGCGCATGGCAGACCATCCCCACCGCCGGCTCGCCGGCATCCGCGACCTCCGGACGGGCGAACACCGTCACCTCACGACGACCGTCCTCACCCGCCGCACCCACCGACACCCGCAGTTGAGCAGCCCCACCCTCCTCCAGCAGCAACGGCGACTCCATCACCAGCTCATCCACCACCGGCACACCCACACGCCGCCCCGCAGCCAGCGCCAACTCCACCCACGCCGTCCCCGGAACGATCACCGTCCCCAACACCACATGGTCAAGCAACCACGGCTGCGACTCACCCGAGATCCGCCCCGTGAACACCCACTCATCCCGGTCACCCAACTGAACAGCCGCGGCCAACACGGGATGCTCGACCCGGTCCAGCCCCGCAGCCGCCACATCACCGGCACCCGCGGACGGCATCAGCCAGTAGTTCTCCCGCTGGAACGCGTACGTCGGCAGATCCACGCGCCGCGAGCCGGTACCGGCGAAGACGGACGGCCAGTCGACGCTCACACCGGCGATGTCGGCCTGCCCGAGCGACAGCCAGAAGCGGGCGAGGCCGCCCTCGTTGCGGCGCAGCGAGGCGGCGACCGACACACGGTCCGCCGCGCCGCTCGCCTCGACGGTCTCCTCGACGGCCATGGTGAGGACGGGGTGGGGCGACATCTCCAGGAAGCAGCCCGCGCCGTCGTCGACGAGCGCGCGGATGGCGGGCTCGAAACCGACCCGGGCACGCAGATTGCCGTACCAGTAGGCGGCGTCCATCGTCTCGGTGTCGACGAACGTGCCGACGGCGGTGGAGTACAGCGGCACCGTGCCGGCCGTCGGCGCGACGGCGGCCAGGGCCTCGTGCAGCTCCTCCTCCAGTGCCTCGACGTGGCCGGTGTGGGAGGCGTAGTCGACGTTGACGCGTCGGGCGCGCACACCGTCGCTCTCGCAGCGGGCGGCGATCTCGTCCAGCGCCGCCGGGTCACCCGCGACGACGACCGAGGACGGGCCGTTCACGGCCGCCACCGACACCGCACCGGCGAACGGAGCGATCAGCTCCTCCGCCCGCTCCACGCCCAGCGCCACCGACATCATCCCGCCACGCCCCGCCAGCCGGTCACGCACCAACTGGCTGCGCACCGCCACGATCCGCGCCGCGTCCTTCAGCGACAGACCACCCGCCACATACGCGGCAGCGATCTCCCCCTGCGAGTGACCGACGACGGCCGACGGCTCCACGCCGTACGACCGCCACAGCGCCGCCAGCGACACCATCACCGCGAACAGCGCGGGCTGCACCACGTCCACCCGCTCCAGCGACGGCGCCCCCGGAACACCGCGCAGCACGTCCTCCAGACGCCAGTCCACGAACTCCGCCAGCGCCTCACCACACGCCGCGATCTCCGCCGCGAACACCGGCGCCGAATCCAGCAGTCCGACCGCCATGCCCTCCCACTGCGCCCCCTGACCCGGGAACACGAACACCGGCTTCACACCGGAACCGACCACCTGACCCTCCGCGACCAGCGCGGACGGCTCGGCGGCGGCGAGGGAGGCGAGACCGGCGAGCAGGGTCTCCCGGTCCGTCGCGGCCACGGTCGCCCGGCGTTCCAGCAGCGCCCGGGTGGTCGCGGCGGAGAGGGCGACGTCGGCCGGCGTCAGCTCGGGGTGCGCGGTCAGATGCGCGTGCAGCCGCTCGGCCTGCGCCCGCAGGGCGGCGGCGCTGCGCGCCGACACCACGACCGGGACCGCCGCGAGCGGCGCACCCGGCTCCCCGGCCCCACCGGGGCCGTCGGCGGCGGGCGCCTCGGCCGGGGCCTCCTCGACGATGATGTGGGCGTTGGTGCCGCTCACTCCGAACGAGGAGATGCCCGCACGGCGCGGACGGCCGTCCTCGGCAACCCACTTGCGGGCCTCGGTCAGCAGCCGGACCTCGCCCGACTCCCAGTCCACGTGCGGCGACGGCTCGTCCACGTGGAGGGTGCGCGGCAGCACGCCGTTGCGCATCGCCATCACCATCTTGATCACACCGGCGACACCGGCGGCGGCAGAGGTGTGACCGATGTTGGACTTGATCGAGCCGAGCCACAGCGGCGCGTTCGCCCGGTCGCTGCCGTAGGTCGCGAGCAGCGCCTGCGCCTCGATCGGGTCACCCAGCTTCGTGCCCGTGCCATGGCCCTCCACCGCGTCCACCTCGGACGGCGACAGACCGGCACTGGCGAGCGCAGCGCGGATCACCCGCTCCTGCGAGGGGCCGTTGGGGGCGGTGATGCCGTTGCTCGCGCCGTCCTGGTTGATCGCGCTGCCCCGCAGCACGGCCAGCACCTTGTGGCCCTTGCGCCGCGCGTCGGAGAGCCGTTCGACGACGAGGACACCGACACCGTCGGAGAACCCCGTGCCGTCGGCGCCCGCCGCGTAGGCGCGGCACCGGCCGTCCGTGGAGAGCCCGCGCTGACGGCTGAACTCCGTCAGCAGGAACGGCCCGGACATGATGGTGACGCCGCCGATGAGCGCCATCTCGCACTCGCCGGACCGCAGCGCCTGGGAGGCGAAGTGCAGGGCGACGGCCGAGGACGAGCACGCCGTGTCCACGGACACCGCGGGGCCCTCCAGGCCGAGGATGTAGGCGATCCGGCCGGACACCACACTGGTGCTGGAGCCGGTCAGCCGGAAGCCCTCGACCTGAGCGGCGGATCCGCTGACGCCGTAGTCGGACGAGCTGACGCCGCAGAAGACGCCGATGTTGTCGCCCTTGAGCGAGGTCGGCGCGATCCCCGCGTGCTCGAACGCCTCCCAGGACGCCTCCAGCAGCAGCCGCTGCTGCGGGTCCATCGCGGTCGCCTCACGCGGGCTGATCCCGAAGAAGTCCGCGTCGAACCGGCCCGCTCCGTGGACGAAGCCGCCGGCCCGCGTGTACACCGTGCCGAGCCGGTCCGGGTCCGGGTCGTACAGGCCCTCCAGGTCCCAGCCCCGGTCGGTCGGGAACGGGCCGATGGCGTCACGCCCCTGCGCGACGAGGTCCCACAGTTCCTCAGGCGAGGTCACCCCGCCCGGGTAGCGGCAGCTCATGCCGACGATCGCCAGCGGCTCGCCCGCGTCCGCCGGCTGCCTGCGCACCACGGCGCGGCCGGCGGCGGCCTGCTTCGCCGGGGTCACCTGCGACATCAGGAACCGGGCGACGGCGGCGGGTGTGGGGTGGTCGAAGACGAGCGTCGCGGGCAGCCGCACCCCGGTGGCCTGGTTGAGCCGGTTGCGCAGCTCGACCGCGCTCAGCGAGTCGAAGCCGAGGTCCTTGAACGCGCGCTCGGGACCGACGGCGGACGCCGAGGCGTGACCGAGGACGGAGGCGACCTGCGACTGCACCAGTTCGAGGACGACCCGCTCCCGGTCGGCCTCCGGCACGGCCGCGAGCCGCTGGGCGAGCGCACCGGCACCGCCCGCGGGCCGCGCCGGCAGGGTGACGAGCCCGCGCAGCAGCGGCGGGAGCAGCCCGGCCCGCGCCTGGGCACGCAGCACGGCCTGGTCCAGATGGGTGGGCACGACCACGGCGGCGTCCACGTCGAGGGCCTGGTCGAACAGCCCGAGACCGGTCTCGGCGGTGAGGGCCTTCATGCCCATCCGCTCCAGGCGGGCCAGCTCGGCCTCCTCCAGGGCGGCGCCCATGCCGGCACCGTGCGACCAGACGCCCCAGGCGAGGGACGTGGCGGGCAGGCCGGCGGCCCTGCGGGACGCGGCGAGCGCGTCGAGGGCGGCGTTGGCGGCCGCGTAGTTGGCCTGCCCCGGGTTGCCCACGAGCGCGGCCATCGAGGAGAAGACGACGAACGCGGACAGCTCCACGTCGGCGGTCAGCTCGTGCAGGTACCGGGCTGCGTCCACCTTGGGGCGCAGCACGGCCTCGACGCGCTCGGCCGTCAGCGACTCGACCACACCGTCGTCCAGCACACCGGCCGTGTGCACGACGGCGGTCAGCGGCTGCTCGACGGCAGTCAGCGCTGCGGCGAGCTGCTCGCGGTCGGACACGTCGCATGCCACGATCCGGGCCTCGCAGCCCGACTCGGCCAGTTCGGCGACGAGTTCGGCCGCGCCCTCGGCCTCGGGGCCGCGGCGGCTGAGCAGCAGCAGGTGCCGCACGCCGTGAGTGGTGGCCAGGTGGCGGGCGAACAGTGCGCCCAGACCACCCGTACCACCGGTGATCACCACCGTGCCGTCCGGATCGAACGCTGCGGCCCCGGCACCGGCCGACGCCCGCGCCAGTCGGGGCGCGAGGAGCTTGCCGTCGCGCACGGCGAGCTGCGGCTCGTCCGCACCGAGCAGGGTGCCCCAGTCCGGTTCGGCAGCGGCGTCCGCGTCGAGGTCGACGAGGACGAAGCGGTCCGGATGCTCGGACTGGGCGCTCCGCAGCAGACCCCAGACGGCGGCCTGCGCGACATCGGGCGACTCGCCGTCGACGGAGACCGCGCCACGGGTGACGACGACCAACCGAGCCTCGGTCAGCCACTCACTCGCCAGCCACCGCTGCACCAGCGCCAGCGCCTCACCGGCGGTTCCGGCCACCGTGGCCTCCGCGGAACCGACGGCAGCAAGCACCAGCTCAGGCGCCTCGGCACCGTCGGCCAGGGCGCCTTCGAGCGCGTCCAGATCGGCGAACGGCGCACCGCTCAGCGCGAGTTCACCGAGGACGGCGGTGCGGGTGGCGGCTGCGCTGGTGATGGCGGGCTGGACGGACGCCCAGCCCAGCTCGTAGACCGGCTGCCCCGCACCACGACGCAACGCCTCCAACTGCGCCGGCTCGACCGGACGCATGTCCAGCCGCTCCAGACTCAGCACATGCTCGCCCTCGACCGAGACGACATCCACCCGCAGGGCAGCATCACCCGCAGGCGCGATCCGCACCCGCACCCGCGACAGACCCGCACGCCCCGCACTCACCCCGGACCAGGAGAACGGCAGAATCGTCGACCCGCCATCCCCACCCTTCTCGGCGAACGCACCGTGCAACGACGCGTCGAACAACGCCGGATGCATCCCGAAGCCCTCACCACCGGCATCACCCGGCAGCCCCACCTCGGCATAGACGTGATCGTCGATCGACCATGCGGTACGCACACCCTGGAACACCGGCCCGTAATCGAAACCGAGCTCCGCCATACCCGCGTAGAGAACGTCACCCGACATCTCCACACCACCCACCGGCGGCCACTCCCCCGGCACCCAGCCGGAAACCACGGCCGAGTTCTCCGGAGCCAGCCAGCCACGCGCATGGCAGACCATCCCCACCGCCGGCTCGTCGGCATCCGAGACCTCCGGACGGGCGAACACCGTCACCTCACGACGACCGTCCTCACCCGCCGCACCCACCGACACCCGCAGTTGAGCAGCCGCACCCTCCTCCAGCAGCAACGGCGACTCCATCACCAGCTCATCCACCACCGGCACACCCACACGCCGCCCCGCAGCCAGCGCCAACTCCACCCACGCCGTCCCCGGAACGATCACCGTCCCCAACACCACATGGTCAAGCAACCACGGCTGCGACTCACCCGAGATCCGCCCCGTGAACACCCACTCATCCCGGTCACCCAACTGAACAGCCGCGGCCAACACGGAGTGCTCGACCCGGTCCAGCCCCGCCGCCGCCACATCACCGGCACCCGCGGACGGCATCAGCCAGTAGTTCTCCCGCTGGAAGGCGTAGGTGGGGAGATCGACGCGGCGTGCGCCGCTGCCGGCGTAGTACGCGTCCCAGTCGACGCCCGCACCCGAGGTGTGGGCCCGGCCGAGGAAGGCGGCGAACGTGTCCGCCTCCGGGCGCTTGGAGCGCAGAGCCGGAACGAACGCGGCCTCGCTGTCGTCCTCGACGCACTGCCGGGCCATCGCGGTCAGCACCGCGTCCGGACCCAGCTCCAGGAACCGGCGAACGCCGAGGTCCCACAGGGTGGCGACACCGTCGGCGAAACGCACGGCCTGGCGGACGTGGCGCACCCAGTACTCGGCGTCGAAGACGGTGACGACCTCGCCCGTGACGTTCGAGACCACCGGGATCGCGGGCGGGCCGTAGGACAGGCCCTCCGCGATGGTGCGGAACTCGTCCAGCATCGGCTCCATGCGCGGCGAGTGGAACGCGTGCGACACCCGCAGCCGGGACGTCTTACGCCCCTCCAACGCCGGAAGCCACTCCTCCACCGCATCCGCGTCACCGGACACGACAACCGCGAGCGGCCCGTTGACGGCGGCGATCTCCAACCGGCCCTCGAAGCCGGCGAGCGACTCCGCGACCTCGGCTTCGGCGGCCTGCACCGCCACCATCGCACCACCCGCGGGCAGCGCACCCATCAACCGACCACGCGCCACCACCAGTTCGGCCGCGTCCGCGAGCGACAGCACCCCGGCCACATGCGCGGCGGCGATCTCACCCACCGAGTGACCGATCAGGAAGTCCGCCCGCACACCCAGCGACTCCGCAAGACGGAACAACGCCACCTCGACCGCGAACAGCGCCGCCTGGGTGAACTCCGTCGAGTTCAGGATCTCGCTGTCCTCGGCCAGCAGCTCGCGCAGCGAACGCCCCAGCCGGGGGTCGAGTTCGGCGCATGCCTCGCTGAGTGCCTGCTCGAACGCCGGAAAGCGAGCCGCCAGTTCGAGGCCCATGCCCGTGCGCTGGGACCCCTGCCCCGTGAACAGGAACGCCGACTTGCCGCCGACCCCCGAATCCGAGACCGCGACATCACCGAGCCGCGCCAGCAGCTCATCGCGGTCCGAGGCGACCACCACCGCACGCCGCTCCAGCAGCGCACGCGAGGTCACCGACGAGAAGGCGACGTCCGCCACCGACACGTCCGGGTCAGCCGCCAGCCGCTCCCGCAGCCGCTCGGCCTGGGCCTTCAACGCCACGTCCGTACGCGCCGAGAGCACGATCGGCACCGGAGCACCGAAGGCTGCCCGCTCAGCAGGCGCCTCCGCAGCCGGCGCCTCCTCCACGATGATGTGCGCGTTGGTGCCGCTCACACCGAACGACGAAACACCCGCACGCCGCGGACGCCCGCCCTCGGCCGCCCACTCCCGGGCCTCGGTCAGCAGCCGGACCTCGCCCGACTCCCAGTCCACGTGCGGCGACGGCTCATCCGCGTGCAGCGTCGGCGGCAGCACACCGTGCCGCATCGCCATCACCATCTTGATCACACCCGCGACACCCGCAGCGGCCGACGTGTGACCGATGTTCGACTTGATCGACCCCAGCCACAGCGGATCCCCGTCCCGCTCCCGGCCATAGGTCGCCAACAGCGCCTGCGCCTCGATCGGGTCACCCAGCTTCGTGCCCGTGCCATGGCCCTCCACCGCGTCCACCTCGGAAGGCGACAGACCGGCGGACGCGAGCGCCGCACGGATCACCCGCTCCTGCGACGGACCGTTCGGAGCCGTCAGACCGTTGCTCGCGCCGTCCTGGTTCACCGCGGTGCCCCGCACCACACCCAGGATCCGGCGACCGTTGCGGCGCGCGTCCGACAGACGCTCCACCACCAGCACACCCGCACCGTCCGAAAACCCCGTCCCGTCCGCAGCGGCCGAATACGCCTTGCAGCGACCGTCTTCGGCGAGGCCGCGCTGGCGGCTGAAGCCGATGAGCAGGTCGGGGGTGGCCATGAGCGAGATGCCGCCGACGAGGGCGAGTGAGCACTCGCCGTTGCGCAGGGCCTGGCCGGCCATGTGCAGGGCGACGGCCGAGGACGAGCACGCCGTGTCCACGGAGACAGCCGGGCCCTCGAAGCCGAGCGAGTACGCGACCCGGCCGGACACCACGCTCATGGTGGTGCCGGTCAGGTGGTAGCCCTCCAGCTCGGGGACCATCGTCGCGTGGTAGCCGGAGGAGACGGTGCCGCAGAACACGCCGGTGTCACTGCCCCGCAGGGTCGTCAGGTCGATCCCGGCGTTCTCGAACGCCTCCCAGGAGGTCTCCAGCAGCATGCGCTGCTGCGGGTCCATGGCCAGCGCCTCGCGCGGGCTGATCCCGAAGAAGTCGGCGTCGAACTCGCCGATGCCGTCGACGAAGCCGCCGGCCCGCGCGTACACCGTGCCGAGCCGGTCCGGGTCCGGGTCGTAGAGGCGCTCCAGGTCCCAGCCGCGGTCGGCGGGGAACGGTCCCATGGCGTCGCCGCCGGTGGAGACCAGCTCCCACAGGTCCTCGGGCGAGGTGACCCCGCCCGGGAAGCGGCAGCTCATGCCGACGATGGCCAGCGGCTCGTCCGTGGACGAGCGGCGCTTGCGCGCCGGGGCGCGGGCGGGCGTCGGGGCGATGACGACCTCGGCCACCAGGAGCCGGGCGACGGCGACCGGGGACGGGTGGTCGAAGACGAGTGTCGCGGGCAGGCGGACGCCGGTGGCCTGGGTGAGCCGGTTGCGCAGCTCGACCGCGCTCAGGGAGTCGAAGCCCAGCTCGTTGAAGGCCCGGGAGGGGTCGACGGCGGCGGCCGAGGCGTGGCCGAGGACACCGGCCACCTGCTCCAGCACGAGGTCGAGGGCCACCTGCTCGCGGTCCGCCTCCGCGACCCCGGCCAGGCGGCGCCCGAGGGATCCGCCGGTGTCGGCGCGACGGGCGGGGGCCGGCGCGAGGCCGCGCAGGATCGCGGGGACGAGACCGTCCCTGGCCTGGGCGCGCAGCGCTGCCGTGTCCAGCCGGACGGGGGCCAGGAGGGCCGCGTCCGTCGTGAGGGCCTGGTCGAAGAGGTCGAGGCCCAGCTCGGCCGAGAGCGGCTGGGAGCCCATGCGCTCCAGGCGGGCGAGTTCGGCCTCGCTCAGCTCCCCGGCCATGCCGCCGACGCCGCCCCAGAGGCCCCAGGCGAGGGACGTGCCGGGCAGACCGGCGGCCCTGCGCGACGCGGCGAGCGCGTCCAACGAGGCATTGGCGGCCGCGTAGTTGCCCTGCCCGGGGCTGCCGATCAGCGCGGCGACCGAGGAGAAGACCACGAACGCAGCCAGATCGACGCCCTCGGTCAGCTCGTGCAGATGCAGCGCCGCGTCCACCTTCGGACGCATGACCCGCTCGACCTGCTCGGCCGTCAGCGACTCCACCACACCGTCGTCCAGCACACCGGCCGTGTGCACGACGGCGGTCAGCGGCTGCTCTACGCCGCCGAGCGCTGCGGCGAGCTGCTCCCGGTCGGACACGTCACAGGCCACGATCCGGGCCTCGCAGCCCGACTCGGCCAGTTCGGCGACGAGTTCGGCCGCACCCTCGGCCTCCAGGCCACGACGGCTCAGCAGCAGCAGATGCCGCACACCACGCGCGGTGACCAGATGACGGGCGAACAGCGCACCCAGACCACCCGTACCACCCGTGATCACCACCGTGCCCTCGGCGGCGAACTCCGTCACCGCCACACCCGCAGCCGCACGCGCCAGCCGCGGCGCGAACACCCGACCGCCACGCACCGCGAGCTGCGGCTCGTCGAGGTCGGGGAGCCCGCCCCAGGCCAGGCCGTCCGTGGTGGTGTCGGCGTCGAGGTCGACGAGCAGGATCCGGCCGGGGTGCTCGGACTGGGCGCTGCGCAGCAGACCCCACACGGCGGCCTGCGCGACATCGGGTGCCTCGCCGTCCACCGTGACCGCACGACGCGTGACGACGGCCAGCCGGGCGCCGGCCAGGCGGTCGGCGGCGAGCCAGGCGCGCACCAGGGCGAGCGTCCGGACGACGGCCTCGGTCGGGGTGGCGGCGGTCGCGTCGACGCCCGTGAGGACGAGGGAGGGCACGGTCGCGGAACCGTCGGCGAGTGCCTGTTCCAGGGCCGCCAGGTCCGCGAACGCGGAGCCTTCGGCGGCGAGTTCACCGAGAACGGCGACATCGGCGGATCCGCCGGTGGCGACCGTGACCGGGCTCCAGTCCACTTGGTGGAGCGAGCCCCCGCCCGCCTGGGTGGCGCGGGTGAGCTGGACACGGTCG
This sequence comes from Streptomyces zhihengii, assembly GCF_016919245.1. NCBI lineage: Bacteria > Bacillati > Actinomycetota > Actinomycetes > Kitasatosporales > Streptomycetaceae > Streptomyces > Streptomyces zhihengii. The sequence goes on from NZ_JAFEJA010000001.1 coordinate 2,140,454, forward strand.
ACGGGACGGAAGACCAGTCTGTCCATGCCGAGGACGAGCGCGCCGTCCTCGTCCACGATGTCGATCCGGAAGGACACGTCGCCGACCGGGGTGAGACGGGCCCGTGCGCGGGTGACACCGGTCCGGCCGAGCTGGACGCCGTTCCAGGAGAACGGCATGACGAGCGAGTCGTCGGCCTTCTCCCCGTACAGGCAGCTCTGCACGGCGGAGTCGAAGAGACCCGGGTGCAGGCCGAAGGCGTGGGCGCCGTCCGTGTCGTCCGGCAGCGCGAGGTCGACGTAGACGGCGTCGTCGTCCTGCCATGCCTCGACCACTCCCTGGAACAGGGTGCCGTAGTCGTAGCCGATGTCCGTCATGCGGGTGTAGAGCGACTCCGCGGTGAGCGGCTCGGCGTCCTGCGGCGGCCAGGCGACGTCCCACGCCGGGACCGTCGACGCCGACTCCGCGGCGAGCCAGCCACGGCCGTGGCAGACGGCCTCCGCGGCGGCCTCCGGGTCGTCGGTCTCGGGGTGGGAGAAGATCACGAACTCGCGCCGTGCGTCGTCGTCCGTGTGACCGACGACGATCTGGAGCCTGCGCCCCGCCGCGTCGTCCAGGATCAGCGGCGCCTCGATGACGAGTTCGTCGAGCACCGGGCAGCCGACCTCGCGTCCGGCGGCCAGGCTCATCTCGACCAGCGCCACACCGGGCACCACGACCGCGCCCATGACGACGTGGTCACGCGTCCAGGGCTGGGTGTCGGTGGAGATCCGGCCGGTGAACAGCCACTCGCCCCGGTCGCCGATCAGCGCCCGGCCGGCGAGAAGGGGGTGGTCGACGGCGATCAGACCGGCGGCGGACACATCCCCCGCGACCGTGACCGGGGCCAGCCAGAACCGTTCCCGCTGGAAGGCGTAGGTGGGGAGATCGACGCGCTGAGCACCCGTGCCCGCGTAGACGGCCTCCCAGTCGACGCCCGCACCCGAGGTGTGGGCGCGGCCCAGGAACGCGGCGAACGTCTCCGCCTCCGCGTGCTTGGAGCGCAGAGCGGGCACGAAGGCGGCCTCGGTGTCGTCCTCGACGCACTGCCGGGCCATCGCGGTCAGCACCGCGTCCGGACCCAGCTCCAGGAACCGGCGAACGCCGAGGTCCCACAAGGTGGCGACACCGTCGGCGAAACGCACGGCCTGACGGACGTGGCGCACCCAGTACTCGGCGTCGAAGCCGGTGACGACCTCACCGGTGACATTGGAGACCACCGGGATCGCGGGTGTGCCGTAGGACAGGCCCTGAGCGATGGTGCGGAACTCGTCCAGCATCGGCTCCATACGGGGCGAGTGGAACGCGTGCGAGACCCGCAGGCGGGACGTCTTGCGTCCCTCCCACGCCGGAAGCCACTCCTCCACCGCGTCCGCGTCACCGGAGACGACGACCGCGAGCGGCCCGTTGACGGCGGCGATCTCCAACCGGCCCTCGAAGCCGGCGAGCGACTCCGCGACCTCGGCCTCGGCGGCCTGGACCGCCACCATCGCACCACCCGCGGGCAGCGCACCCATCAACCGACCACGCGCCACGACCAGCTCGGCCGCGTCCGCGAGAGACAGCACCCCCGCCACGTGCGCGGCGGCGATCTCCCCGACCGAGTGACCGATCAGGAAGTCCGCCCGCACACCCAGCGACTCCGCCAGACGGAACAACGCCACCTCGACCGCGAACAGCGCCGCCTGCGTGAACTCCGTCGAGTTCAGCACCTCGCCGTCCTCGGCCAACAGCTCCCGCAGCGAACGCCCCAACCGCGGATCCAGCTCCGCACACACCTCGGCCAGCGACGCCTCGAACACCGGGAACCGAGCCGCAAGTTCAAGGCCCATGCCCCGACGCTGCGACCCCTGCCCCGTGAACAGGAACGCCGACTTACCCCCCACACCCGAATCCGAGGCCGCGACATCACCGAGCCGCGCCAGCAGCTCATCGCGGTCCGAGGCGACCACCACCGCACGCCGCTCCAGCAGCGCACGCGACGTCACCGACGAGAACGCCGTGTCGAGGGCGGACAGGTCCGGGTGGGCCACCAGGTGTGCATGCAGTCGCTCCGCCTGGGCACGCAGCGCGGCGTCGGAGCGGCCCGACAGCACGACGGGGACCGCGCCGGCGGTGCGGGGGGCGGCGGTCGGCCGCGGGGTGGTGTCGGCGGCGGCGTCGTCGGGGAGCGGCTCGTCGGCCGGGGCCTCCTCCACGATGATGTGCGCGTTGGTGCCGCTCACTCCGAACGAGGAGATGCCCGCACGGCGCGGACGGCCGTCCTCGACGGCCCACTCCCGGGCCTCGGTCAGCAGCCGGACCTCGCCCGACTCCCAGTCCACGTGCGGCGACGGCTCGTCGGCGTGCAGCGTGGGAGGCAGCACGCCGTTGCGCATCGCCATCACCATCTTGATGACGCCCGCGACGCCCGCGGCGGTCGAGGTGTGACCGATGTTCGACTTGATGGAGCCGAGCCACAGGGGCTCGCCGTCGCGCTCCCGGCCGTACGTGGCGAGCAGGGCCTTGGCCTCGATCGGGTCGCCGAGGACGGTGCCGGTGCCGTGGCCCTCGACCGCGTCGACGTCGGCCGGGCGCAGGCCGGCGTTGGCGAGCGCGGCGCGGATGACGCGTTCCTGCGAGGGGCCGTTGGGGGCGGTGAGGCCGTTGCTGGCGCCGTCCTGATTGACGGCCGTGCCCCGGATCAGGCCGAGGATGCGGCGGCCGTTGCGGCGGGCGTCGGACAGGCGCTCCAGGACGATCATGCCGAGGCCGTCGGAGAAGCCGGTGCCGTCGGCGGAGGCGGAGTACGCCTTGCAGCGGCCGTCGCGGGCGAGGCCGCGCTGCCGGCTGAACTCCATGTGCAGGAAGGGACCGGAGAGCACGGTGACGCCGCCGGCGAGGGCGAGCGAGCACTCGCCGGCCCGCAGCGCGGTGACCGCCATGTGGAGGGCGACGGCGGAGGCCGAGCAGGCGGTGTCCACGGACACGGCCGGGCCCTCCAGGCCGAGGCTGTACGCGACCCGGCCGGAGACGACGCTGGTGGTGGAGCCGGTGAGGCGGAAGCCCTCGATCTGCGGCAGGGCCCCGGCGGGCATGGCCGCGTAGTCGGAGGGGCCGACGCCGGCGAAGACGCCGGTGTCGCTGCCGCGCAGGGTGTGGGGGTCGATTCCGGCGTCCTCGATCGCCTCCCAGGACGCCTCCAGCAGCAGTCGCTGCTGCGGGTCCATCGCGGTGGCCTCGCGCGGGCTGATGCCGAAGAAGTCGGCGTCGAAGTCGGCCGCGCCGTCGATGAATCCGCCCTCGCGGGCGTAGACGGTGCCGAGCCGGTCCGGGTCCGGGTCGTAGAGGTTGTCGAGGTCCCAGCCGCGGTCGGCGGGGAACGGGCCGATGCCGTCGCCGCCGGTGGCGACGAGCTGCCACAGCTCCTCGGGCGAGGTGACCCCGCCCGGGTAGCGGCAGCTCATGCCGACGATCGCCAGCGGCTCCCCGTCCCGGGACTCGTACTCGCGAAGGCGTGCGCGGGCCTGGTTGAGATCGCTCGCCATCTTCTTCAGATAGCGGGCTATCTTCTCCTGCTGTTCGGTGTTCTCTACCATTTCCCCGCCCCCAGTCACGCTTCGCCGAACTCGGCGTCGATCATTTGGAAGACCTCGTCCATGGACGTGGCCGCTTCGATGCGCTCGGCCGTGCTCTCCGCCTCGTCGTCGTCGGCGACGACGGACAGCAGGCGGCGCAGGCGCTCGGCCACGTGGCGTCGCTCGGTGTCGGCGACCGTGGAAAGCATGTCTTCCAGCTTGTTCAGTTCCTTCTCGATGGGTGGTTCGGCGGCGGCGATGCCGCCGAACTCGGCCAGCAGCAGGCGTGCGATCTCGGCGGGCGTCGGGTAGTCGAAGACGAGCGTCGCGGCCAGCCGCAGGCCGGTGGCCTGGGTGAGCCGGTTGCGCAGTTCGACGGCGCCCAGCGAGTCGAAGCCGATCTCCTGGAAGGCCCGGTCGGGTTCGACGGCCGCGGCCGAGGTGTGGCCGAGGACGGCCGCCACCTGGGTGCGGACCATGTCGAGGACGAGCTGCGGACGGTCCGCCTCCTCGACGCCGGCCAGTTGGTCGCGCAGGGACACCGTGGGGGCGTCCGCGCGCCGGGCGGCCACCGGCGCCAGCCCGCGCAGCACCGCGGGGACGGCCCCTGTCCTGGCCTGGGCGCGCAGCGCGGCCGTGTCCAGCCGGACGGGCGCCAGCAGGGCCGCGTCCGTGGCGAGGGCCCGGTCGAACAGGGCGAGGCCGGACTCCGCCGTGAGTGCCTTGGCGCCCATGCGCTCCAGGCGGGCCAGTTCGCCCGCGCCGAGCTGGGCCGCCATGCCCGCGCTGTCCGACCACAGGCCCCAGGCGAGGGACGTGGCGGGCAGGCCGGCGGCCCTGCGGGACGCGGCGAGCGCGTCGAGGGCGGCGTTGGCGGCCGCGTAGTTGCCCTGGCCGGGGCTGCCGATCAGCGCGGCGACGGACGAGAAGACCACGAAGGCCGCCAGGTCCGTGCCCCCGGTCAGTTCGTGCAGGTGGCGTGCCGCGTCGACCTTCGGGCGCATGACGCGTTCGACGTGTCCGGGGGTCAGCGAGTCGATGACCCCGTCGTCCAGGACGCCCGCGGTGTGCACGACGCCGGTGAGCGGGTGGCACAGTGTGTCGAGCGCCGCCGCGAGCTGCTCGCGGTCCGCGACGTCGCAGGCGGCGACGCGGGCCTCGCAGCCCGACTCGGCCAGCTCGGCGACGAGTTCGGCCGCGCCCTCGGCCTCGGGGCCGCGGCGGCTGAGCAGCAGCAGGTGCCGCACACCGTGCACGGTGGCCAGGTGGCGGGCGAACAGCGCGCCCAGGCCGCCCGTGCCGCCGGTGATCAGCACCGTGCCGTCCGGGTCGAGCGCCGGTTCGCGGCCGGGCACGGGTGCCTCGGCCCGGGCCAGCCTCGGAGTGAGCAACCGCGTTCCGCGCACGGCGAGTTGCGGTTCGTCGGTGGCGAGCACCGTCGTCCAGTCGGGCTCGGTGCCGTCCGTGTCGACCAGGACGAAGCGCCCGGGGTGCTCGGACTGGGCGCTGCGCAGCAGGCCCCACACGGCTGCCTGCGCCACGTCCGGCGCCTGGCCGTCCACCGCGACCGCGTGCCGGGTGACCAGCACGAGACGGGAGTCGGCCGGCTGCCCGGCGGCCAGCCACCGCTGCACCAGGTCCAGGGCGTCGCCGACGGCGGTGCGGGCCGCGGTGTCGAGGGGGCCGTCCGGGGTGGCGACCTCGGCGAGGACGGCGTCGGGCAGGGCCAGGCCCTCCGCGAGGGCCTTCTCCAGCGCGGCGGGGTCGGCGAACCGCTCCGCCGTGCCGCCGAAGGCGCCGGCGTCCGCGGTGCCGGGCCGGGTGCCGTCACCGGCGGTCGTGAGGACCGCCAGACGGAGCGGCTCCGTGCCCCGCGCCGGGGTGCCGGCGACGGGGGCCCACTCCAGGCCGTAGAGGTCCTGCCCGGCGTCGCCGCGGGCCGCCTCCAGGTGCGCCTGCTCGACCGGCCGGACGTCGAGACGCCGCAGGCAGGCGACCGGCAGGCCGTCCTCGCCCGCGATGTCGAGCTGGAGCGACATCGGGTCGGGCAGGGTGATCCGCACCCGCAGACGCGTCAGCCCGAAGCGCTCCAACTGCACGCCGGACCACGAGAAGGGCAGCCCGCTCGGGTTGTCCTCCCCCATGTCGAGCATGCCGAGCCCCCCGTGCAGCGCGGAGTCGAACATGGCGGGGTGCACGGCGAACCCGTCGGCCGGACCGGCCGCCTCGGGCAGCTCCAGCTCGACGAGCACCTCCCCCTCGCCGCGGCGCCAGGCGGACCGGACCGCGCGGAAGGCGGGCCCGTAGTCGAAGCCGACGTCGGTCAGGTGGGCGTTGCGGTTGAGCAGCGTGTACAGCTCGGACACCGGCATGGACGCGGCGTCCGCGGGCGGCCACGGCATCGGCAGCGGCCGCAGCGGCTCCGCCTTGGCGGAGAGCCAGCCGCGGGCGTGGCAGGTCAGCTCACCGGCGGTGTCCTCGCCCGCGTCGATCCGCGAGAAGAAGGCGATCTCGCGCCGGCCGTCCTCGCCGGGGGCACCGACCGTGACGCGGATCTGCCGTGTCACACCGTCCTCCAGGACCAGCGGCGCGGCGATGACCATCTCGTCGACGACCTCGCAGCCCAGACGGCGGCCGATGGTGAGCGCCATCTCGCACATGGCGGTCCCGGGCACCAGCACGATGCCGAAGACGGCGTGGTCGCGCGTCCAGGGCTGGGTCTCCTGCGACATGCTGCCGGTGAAGACCCACTCGTCGCGGTCCCCGACCTGCACGGCGGCGGCAAGGACGGGGTGCCGCATACGGTCCATCCCTGCGGCGGTCGCGTCACCGGCACCGGCCTTGCGGGACAGCCAGTAGTTCTCCCGCTGGAAGGCGTAGGTGGGGAGGTCGACGCGGCGTGCGCCGCTGCCGGCGTAGTAGGCGTCCCAGTCGACGCCCGCACCCGAGGTGTGGGCACGGCCGAGGAAGGCGGCGAACGTGTCCGCCTCCGGGCGCTTGGAGCGCAGAGCGGGCACGAAGGCGGCCTCGGTGTCGTCCTCGACGCACTGCCGGGCCATCGCGGTCAGCACCGCGTCCGGGCCCAGCTCCAGGAACCGACGGACACCCAGCTCCCACAGGGTCGCGACACCGTCGGCGAAACGCACAGCCTGGCGGACGTGGCGCACCCAGTACTCGGCGTCGAAGCCGGTGACGACCTCGCCCGTGACGTTGGAGACGACGGGGATGGCGGGTGTGCCGTAGGACAGGCCCGCCGCGATGGTGCGGAACTCGTCCAGCATCGGTTCCATGCGGGGCGAGTGGAACGCGTGCGAGACCCGCAGGCGGGACGTCTTGCGTCCCTCCCACGCCGGAAGCCACTCCTCCACCGCGTCCGCGTCACCGGAGACGACGACGGCGAGCGGCCCGTTGACGGCGGCGATCTCCAGCCGGCCTTCGAAGCCGGCGAGCGACTCCGCGACCTCGGCTTCGGCGGCCTGGACCGCCACCATTGCACCACCCGCGGGCAGCGCACCCATCAACCGACCACGCGCCACGACCAGTTCGGCCGCGTCCGCGAGGGACAGCACTCCGGCCACATGCGCGGCGGCGATCTCACCCACCGAGTGACCGATCAGGAAGTCCGCCCGCACACCCAGCGATTCCGCAAGACGGAACAACGCCACCTCGACCGCGAACAGCGCCGCCTGCGTGAACTCCGTCGAGTTCAGGACCTCGCTGTCCTCGGCCAGCAACTCGCGCAGCGAACGCCCCAACCGCGGATCCAGCTCCGCACACACCTCGGCCAGCGACGCCTCGAACACCGGGAACCGAGCCGCAAGTTCAAGGCCCATGCCCCGACGCTGCGACCCCTGCCCCGTGAACAGGAACGCCGACTTACCCCCCACACCCGACTCCGCAGCCGCGACATCACCGAGCCGCGCCAGCAGCTCATCGCGGTCCGAGGCGACCACCACCGCACGCCGCTCCAGCAGCGCACGCGACGTCACCGACGAGAACGCCGTGTCGAGGGCGGACAGCTCCGGACGCGCCAGCACCTGGGCACGCAGCCGCTCGGCCTGCGCCGTCAGCGCTTCATCCGTACGCGCCGAGAGCACGATCGGCACCGGAGCACCGAAGGCTGCCCGCTCAGCAGGCACCTCCGCAGCCGGCGCCTCCTCCACGATGATGTGCGCGTTCGTGCCGCTCACACCGAACGACGAAACACCCGCACGCCGCGGACGCCCGCCCTCAGCAGCCCACTCACGGGCCTCGGTCAGCAGCCGGACCTCGCCCGACTCCCAGTCCACGTGCGGCGACGGCTCATCCGCGTGCAGCGTCGGCGGCAGCACACCGTGCCGCATCGCCATCACCATCTTGATCACACCCGCGACACCGGCGGCGGCCGACGTGTGACCGATGTTCGACTTGATCGACCCCAGCCACAGCGGATCCCCGTCCCGCTCCCGGCCGTAGGTCGCCAACAGCGCCTGCGCCTCGATCGGGTCACCCAGCTTCGTGCCCGTCCCATGGCCCTCCACCGCGTCCACCTCGGACGGCGACAGACCGGCACTGGCGAGCGCAGCGCGGATCACCCGCTCCTGCGACGGACCGTTCGGAGCCGTCAGACCGTTGCTCGCACCGTCCTGGTTCACCGCGGTACCACGCACCACACCCAGGATCCGGCGACCGTTGCGGCGCGCGTCCGACAGACGCTCCACCACCAGCACACCCGCACCGTCCGAGAACCCCGTCCCGTCCGCAGCGGCCGAATACGCCTTGCAGCGACCGTCGGGGGACACCGCGCGCTGGCGGCTGAACTCGGTGAGGAGGTAGGGGCCGGCGAGCAGCGTCACGCCGCCCACCAGGGCGAGCGAGCACTCGCCGTTGCGCAGGGCCTGGCCGGCCAGGTGCAGGGCGACGGCCGAGGACGAGCACGCCGTGTCCACCGACATGGCGGGGCCTTCGAGGCCCAGGGTGTAGGCGATCCGGCCGGACACGACGCTGGTCGTGGTGCCGGTGAGGCGGTAGCCCTCCAGATCGCCCGAGGCCATGCCGCCGTAGTCGGTGGTCACCACACCGGCGAACACGCCGGTGTCGCTGCCGCGCAGGGTCGTCGGGTCGATGCCGGCGTGCTCGAACGCCTCCCACGACGACTCCAGCAGCAGTCGCTGCTGCGGGTCCATCGCGGTGGCCTCGCGCGGGCTGATGCCGAAGAACTCCGCGTCGAACTCGCCGATCCGCTCCAGGAAGGCGCCGCCACGGGTGTTGATCTTGCCGACCTGGTCGGGGTCGGGGTCGTAGATGTTCGGGTCCCAGCCACGGTCGGTCGGCAGCCCGCCGACCGCGTCGCGGCCCGAGGACACCAGCTCCCACAGCTCCTCGGGCGAGGTGACCCCGCCCGGGAAGCGGCAGCCCATGCCGACGATCGCCAGCGGCTCGTCCGGTGCCGTGGCCCGCCGGGGGCGGACGGCGGCGGTGGCGGGCGCATCCGTGGCGCCGCCGATCTCGGCGAGGAGCAGCTTGGCGACGGCGGCCGGTGTGGGGTGGTCGAAGATCAGCGTGGCGGGCAGACGGACGCCGGTGGCCTGGGTGAGCCGGTTGCGCAGCTCGACCGCGCTCAGCGAGTCGAAGCCGAGGTCCTTGAAGGCACGGTCCGTGTCGACGGTCGCCGAGGTGGCGTGTCCGAGGACGGCGGCGACCTGCTCCCGCACCGCGTCGAGGACGATCGGCTCGCGTTCCGTCAGGCCGACGCCGGCCAGGCGCTGCGCGAGCGTGCCGCCCGCGTCGGAGCGCCGTGCGGGCAGGGGGGCGAGGCCGCGCAGCAGCGCGGGGAGCAGTCCGGCCCTGGCCTGAGCGCGCAGGGCGGCCGTGTCGAGCTTCACGGGTGCGAGAAGCGCGGAGCCGGTTTCGAGGGCGAGGTCGAAGAGTTCGAGGCCGTCCTCCGGGGAGAGCGCGCCGACGCCGGTGCGCTCCAGGCGCGCCAGGTCGTCGGCGTCCAGCGCCTCCCCCATGCCGCCGACGCCGCCCCAGAGGCCCCAGGCGAGGGACGTGCCGGGCAGCCCGGCCGCCCTGCGCGATGCGGCGAGCGCGTCCAACGAGGCGTTCGCGGCCGCGTAATTGCCCTGACCCGGGCTGCCCATGAGGGCGGCGACCGAGGAGAAGACCACGAACGCCGACAGCTCAGCGTCCTCGGTCAGCTCGTGCAGATGCAGCGCCGCATCCACCTTCGGACGCATGACCCGCTCGACCTGCTCGGCCGTCAGCGACTCCACCACACCGTCGTCCAGCACACCGGCCGTGTGCACCACACCCGTCAACGGGCGCTCCAGCCCGCCGAGGACAGCCGCGAGCTGCTCGCGGTCGGACACGTCGCACGCCACGACCCGGGCCTCGCAGCCCGACTCGGCCAGTTCGGCGACGAGTTCGGCCGCACCCTCGGCCTCGGGGCCACGACGGCTCAGCAGCAGCAGATGCCGCACACCGCGCGCGGTGGCCAGGTGACGGGCGAACAGCGCACCCAGACCACCCGTACCACCGGTGATCACCACCGTGCCGTCGGCGGCGAACGGGGTGACTGCGGCCTTGGCCGACGCCCGCGCCAGCCGGGGCGCGAGGAGCTTGCCGTCGCGCACGGCGAGCTGCGGCTCGTCCGCACCGAGCAGGGTGCCCCAGTCCGGTTCGGCAGCGGCGTCCGCGTCGAGGTCGACGAGGACGAAGCGGCCCGGGTGCTCGGACTGGGCGCTGCGCAGCAGACCCCACACGGCGGCCTGCGCGACGTCAGGCGCCTCCCCGTCGACGGAGACCGCGCCACGGGTGACGACGACCAACCGGGCGCCGGCCGGCCACTCACTCGCCAGCCACCGCCGCACCAGTTCCAGTGCCTCGACCGCGGTCGAGGCCACCGTGGCTCCCGGGGAACCGACTCCGGCGAGTACCAGCTCAGGGGCCTCGGTGCCGTCCGCCAGGGCGCTTTCGAGCGCTTCCAGATCGGCGTGGTCGCCGTCGCCCGTCCCGATGCGCGCGGGAGAGGAACCGGCGGCCGACGGGAGCGGCTCGACGGGCGTCCAGTCCACCGCGTAGAGGGACTGGCGGGCGTCGCCCTGCGTGATGTCGATGCGCGCCTGCTCGACGGGGCGGACGACGAGGGAGCGGACGGACACCACCGGGGTGCCGTCCTCGTCGACCGCGTCGAGGCGCAGGGAGGTGGCGCCGGTCATGGTGGAGCGGACCCGCAGGCGGGTGGCGCCCGCCCGGTCGAGCCGTACACCGCTCCAGCTGAAGGGCATCAGATGGGCGGCGGCGTCGTCGCCCGTGAGCAGGACGACGCCGCTCTGCAGCGCCGAGTCGAAGAGCGCCGGGTGGATGCCGAAGCCTTCGTGGCCCTCGGGCAGGGACACCTCGGCATAGGTGGTGTCACCGTCGCGCCAGGCGGTCTCCACGCCGTGGAAGAGGGGGCCGTAGTCGTAGCCGAGGTCGCCGAGGCTGCGGTACAGCTCGTCGGCGGACAGCGGTGTGGCGTCCTGCGGCGGCCACTGCTCCGTCCAGGCGGGCGCGGGCGCGGTGTCGGTGCCGAGGGTGCCGCGGGCGTGGCAGGTGGGCTCGGCGTCGGCGGGGCCGTGCTCCGGCCGGGAGTAGATCGCCAGGTCGCGGCGGCCGTCCGGGCCCGCTGCGCCGACGGTGATCTGGAGCTGCCGGGTGACACCGTCCCGCATGAGCAGCGGCGATGCGAGCACCAGCTCGTCCACCACGGGCACGCCGACCCGGCGGCCGGCGGCGAGTGCCAGTTCGACCAGCCCGGTGCCGGGCACCACCATGGTGCCGAGCAGCAGGTGTTCGGCGACCCAGGGGTGGTTCTCGGTCGAGATGTTGCCGGTGAAGACCCACTCGTCGCGGTCCCCGACCTGCACGGTGGCGGCGAGGAGCGGGTGGTCGACGGCGATCAGACCGGCGGCGGACACATCCCTCGCACCCGTGGCCGGGGCCAGCCAGAACCGTTCCCGCTGGAAGGCGTAGGTGGGCAGATCGACGCGCTGAGCACCCGTGCCCGCATAGACGGCCTCCCAGTCCACACCCGCACCCGAGGTGTGGGCCCGGCCCAGGAACGCGGCGAACGTCTCCGCCTCCGAGTGCTTGGAACGCAGAGCCGGAACGAACGCGGCCTCGCTGTCGTCCTCGACGCACTGCCGGGCCATCGCGGTCAGCACCGCGTCCGGACCCAGCTCCAGGAACCGGCGAACGCCGAGGTCCCACAAGGTGGCGACACCGTCGGCGAAACGCACGGCCTGACGGACGTGGCGCACCCAGTACTCGGCGTCGAAGCCGGTGACGACCTCGCCCGTGACGTTCGAGACCACCGGGATCGCGGGCGGGCCGTAGGACAGGCCCTGAGCGATGGTGCGGAACTCGTCCAGCATCGGCTCCATGCGCGGCGAGTGGAACGCGTGCGACACCCGCAGCCGGGACGTCTTACGCCCCTCCAACGCCGGAAGCCACTCCTCCACCGCATCCGCGTCACCGGACACGACAACCGCGAGCGGCCCGTTGACGGCGGCGATCTCCAACCGGCCCTCGAAGCCGGCGAGCGACTCCGCGACCTCGGCTTCGGCGGCCTGCACCGCCACCATCGCACCACCCGCGGGCAGCGCACCCATCAACCGACCACGCGCCACCACCAGTTCGGCCGCGTCCGCGAGCGACAGCACCCCAGCCACGTGCGCGGCGGCGATCTCACCCACCGAGTGACCGATCAGGAAGTCCGCCCGCACACCCAGCGACTCCGCAAGACGGAACAACGCCACCTCGACCGCGAACAGCGCCGCCTGCGTGAACTCCGTCGAGTTCAGGACCTCGCTGTCCTCGGCCAGCAATTCGCGCAGCGAACGCCCCAGCCGCGGATCCAGCTCCGCACACACCTCGGCCAGCGACGCCTCGAACACCGGGAACCGAGCAGCCAGTTCAAGGCCCATGCCCCGACGCTGCGACCCCTGCCCCGTGAACAGGAACGCCGACTTGCCCCCGACCCCCGACTCCGCAGCCGCGATATCACCGAGCCGCGCCAGCAGCTCCTCACGGTCCGAGGCGACCACCACCGCACGCCGCTCCAGCAGCGCACGCGACGTCACCGACGAGAAGGCGACGTCCGCCACCGACACGTCCGGGTCAGCCGCCAGCCGCTCCCGCAGCCGCTCGGCCTGGGCCGTCAGCGCTTCATCCGTACGCGCCGAGAGCACGATCGGCACCGGAGCACCGAAGGCTGCCCGCTCAGCAGGCACCTCCGCAGCCGGGGCCTCCTCCAGGATCAGGTGGGCGTTGGTGCCGCTCACTCCGAACGAGGACACACCCGCACGCCGCGGACGGCTGCCCGCGGCCCACTCCCGGGCCTCGGTCAGCAGTCGGACGTCGCCCGACTCCCAGTCCACGTGCGGCGACGGCTCATCCGCGTGCAGGGTCTTGGGCAGCATGCCGTTGCGCATCGCCATCACCATCTTGATGACGCCCGCGACACCGGCGGCGGCCGAGGTGTGGCCGATGTTCGACTTGATGGACCCCAGCCACAGCGGATCCCCGTCCCGCTCCCGGCCATAGGTGGCCAGCAGTGCCTGCGCCTCGATCGGGTCACCCAGCTTCGTGCCCGTACCGTGGCCCTCCACCGCGTCCACCTCGGACGGCGACAGACCGGCGGACGCGAGCGCCGCACGGATCACCCGCTCCTGCGACGGACCGTTCGGAGCCGTCAGACCGTTGCTCGCACCGTCCTGGTTCACCGCGCTGCCGCGGATGACGCCGAGGATGCGGCGGCCGTTGCGGCGGGCGTCGGACAGGCGCTCCAGGACGACCATGCCGAGGCCGTCGGCGAAGCCGGTGCCGTCGGCGGAGGCGGAGTACGCCTTGCAGCGGCCGTCGAGGGCCAGGCCGCGCTGGCGGCTGAACTCGACGAAGAGGAAGGGGCCGGCGAGCACGGTGACGCCGCCGGCGAGGGCGAGCGAGCACTCGCCGGCCCGCAGGGCGTTCGCGGCGATGTGGAGGGCGACGAGGGAGGCGGAGCAGGCGGTGTCGATGGTGACGGCGGGGCCTTCGAGGCCGAGGCTGTAGGCGACGCGGCCGGACATGACGCTGCTCTGGGTGCCGGTGACCCGGAACCCTTCGAGTTCGGGCAGCGTGGAGGGGCCGTAGTCGGAGGAGACGGTGCCGGCGAACACGCCGGTGTCGCTGCCGCGCAGGGTGGTCGGGTCGATGCCCGCGTGCTCCAGCGCCTCCCAGGACGTCTCCAGCGTCAGCCGCTGGGTGGGGTCCATGGCCAGCGCCTCGCGGGGGCTGATGCCGAAGAAGTCCGCGTCGAACCCGGTCGCGGTGGGGACGAAGCCGCCCTCGCGGGCGTAGGCGCTGCCCGGCCGGTCGGCGTCGGGGCTGTAGAGGCGCTCCAGGTCCCAGCCGCGGTCGGCGGGGAAGGGGCCCATCGCGTCACGGCCCGACGACACCAGCTCCCACAGCTCCTCGGGCGAGGTGACCCCGCCCGGGAAGCGGCAGCCGATGCCGACGATGGCGACCGGTTCGACGTCGCGCTGCTCCAGTTCGCGGACGCGCCGGTTGGCGGTGCGCAGTTCGGTGGTGACGCGGCGCAGGTAGGTGCGGAGTTTCTGTTCGTCGGTCGTCGACTCGGCGCCCGTCGGTCCGCTCCGGCCGTCGTCCGGGTTCCCGGTCGTACGGACTTCTGTGTTCCCCGTCATGCGGAACCGAGCTCCTTGTCGATCAGGTCGAACATTTCGCTGTCGGAGACGAAGTCGAGGTCGGCTTCGAGTTCTGCCTCGATGCCGTCGTCGGTGTCGTCGGTGGTGCCCGCGGCGCTGAGCAGGGTCCGCAGCCGGTTGCTGAGCGAGCGCAGGCGGGGCTCGGCGCCGGCGAGCTGCTGCTCGTGGCCGGCCACGGCGATCAGGAGTGCTTCGAGCCGCTGGAGTTCCTCGTCGAGCGGCGAGGGGCGCGGGCCGGTGGCGGCGCCGCCGACCTCGGTGAGGATGCGCCGGGCGGCCTCGACGGGGGTCGGATGGTCGAAGACGAGGGTGGCGGGCAGCCGCACACCGGCCACCTGGGCGAGCCGGTTGCGGAGTTCGACGGCGGCGAGGGAGTCGAAGCCGAGCTCCTTGAAGGAGCGGTCGGGTTCGACGGCGGCGGCCGAGGCGTGGCCGAGGACGGAGGCGACCTGGGTGCGCACCAGTTCCAGGACGAGCGGCTCGCGGTCGGCCTCCGGGACGCCGGCGAGCCGGCGTTGCAGGGAGCGCGAGGTGTCGGCGCGGCGGGCGGGTGCGCGGACGAGGCCGCGGAGCAGGGCGGGCAGGACGCCGGTGCGGGCCTGGGCGCGCAGGGTGGCTAGGTCCAGTCGGACGGGGGCGAGGAGCGCCGCGTCCGATGCGAGGGCCTGGTCGAAGAGCTGGAGTCCCTGCTCGCTGGAGATCGCGCCGATGCCGGTGCGTTCCATGCGGGCGAGGTCGTCGGCGTCGAGTTCGCCGGTCATGCCGGTGGAGTCGGACCACAGGCCCCAGGCGAGGGAGAGGGTGGGGAGTCCGGCCGCCTGCCGGTGTGCGGCGAGCGCGTCGACGGTGGCGTTGGCGGCGGCGTAGTTGGCCTGGCCGGCGTTGCCGAGGAGGCCGGCGGCGGAGGAGAACAGGACGAACGCCGACAGGTCCATGCGGGCGGTCAGCTCGTGGAGGTGCCACGCGGCGTCGGACTTGGGCCGCATGACGTGCCGGATCTGCTCGGGGGTGAGCGACTCGATGACTCCGTCGGCGAGGACTCCGGCGGTGTGGACGACGGCGGTGAGCGGTCGGTCGAGGGAGTCGAGCAGGGCGGCGGTCTGTGCGCGGTCGGAGACGTCGCAGGCCGCCACGCGGGCGTGGGCGCCGAGGGCCTCCAGTTCGGCGACGAGTTCGGCGGCGCCGGCGGCGGCCGGTCCGCGGCGGCTGACCAGCAGCAGGTGGCGGGCGCCGTGGGCGGTGACGAGGTGGCGGGCGAAGAGGGCGCCGAGGCCGCCGGTGCCGCCGGTGATCAGGACGGTGCCCTCGGGGTCGAGGGGTGCGGGGACGGTGAGGACGACCTTGCCGATGTTGCGGCCCTCGCGCAGGTGGCGGAATGCCTCCTGGCCGCGGCGGGCGTCCCAGGCGCGGATCGGGGAGGGCAGGACCTTGCCGTGGGCGAACAGGTCGGCGATGTCGGTGAGCATCCGCTGGATGCGGTCCGGGCCCGCCTCCATGAGGTCGTAGGAGCGGTAGTGGATGCCGGGGCGCTGCCGGGCGACGGCCTCCGGGTCGCGGATGTCGGTCTTGCCCATCTCGATGAACCGGCCGCCGCGGGGCAGCAGGTCGAAGGTGGCGTCGACGAACTCCCCTGCCAGGGAGTTGAGGACGACGTCCACGCCGGTGCCGCCGGTGGCTTCCAGGAGGGCTTCGCGGAAGTCCAGGTCGCGGGAGCCCGCGATGCGCTCGGGGAGGACGCCGAGGTCGCGTACGGCGTCCCGCTTGGGGCGGCCGGCGGTGGCGTAGACCTCGGCGCCGAAGTGGTGGGCGAGCTGGACGGCGGCCATGCCGACGCCGCCGGCCGCGGCGTGCACGAGCAGCTTCTCGCCCGGCTTCAGGCCCGCCAGGTCGACGAGTCCGTAGTAGGCGGTGAGGTAGACGACGGGGACGGCGGCGGCCTCGGTGAAGGTGAGGCCCTCGGGGACGGGGGCGACGGTCCTGCGGTCGGCGACGGCGACGGGGCCGAAGGCGTCCGTCACCAGGCCGAACACCCGGTCGCCGGGGGCGAGGTCGGTGACGGCGGAGCCGACTTCGAGGACGACGCCCGCCGCTTCGCTGCCGAGGGGTGCGTCGCCCGGGTACATGCCGAGGGCGATGAGCACGTCGCGGAAGTTGACGCCGGCGGCGCGGACGGAGATGCGGACCTCGCCGACGCCGAGGGGGCGTTCGCCGTCCGAGGGCAGGACGGTGAGGTTGTCGAGCGAGCCCTTGCGGGTGCTGCCGAGCCGCCAGGCGCGTCCGGTGGGTCCGGCGGCGGGGCGGGCGAGGCGGGGCGCGAGCAGGGCGCCGCCGCGTGCGGCGAGCTGTGGTTCGTCGAGGTCGGCGAGGGAGCTGAAGTCCGGCGGGGTGTCGCCGTCGGTGTCGAGGAGGACGAAGCGGCCGGGGTGTTCGGTCTGGGCGCTGCGCAGCAGGCCCCAGGCGGGTGCCTGGGCGATGTCGACGGATTCGGAGCCGACGGCGACGGCGCGGCGGGTGACGGCGACGAGGGTGGCCTCGCCGAGCCATTCGCTGGCGAGCCAGCGCTGGGCGAGGGCGAGGGTGCGTTCGGCGACGCCGGCCGCCGCGTCTGCGGGGTCGTCGGCGGCCGGGGTCCCGATCTCGGCGAGGACCAGGTCGGCGCCCGCGGTGCCCTCGGCGAGGGCGGCCTCCAGGGCGTTCAGGTCGGCGAAGCGGGCGCCGGGGGCGTCCAGGTCGCCGAGCACGGCGACCCGGGCGCCCGTCGCGGTGGTGGTGAGGGGCGTCCACTCCAGGTGGAAGAGGGTGTTCTGTTCGGTGCCCGCGCGGCTGAGCTGTGCGGGGTCGACGGGGCGGACGGCGAGGGCGTCGGCGGTGACGACGGTGTCGCCGTTCTCGTCGGCGATGTCGACGCGGAGGGCGTGGTCGCCGGCGGGGGTGATGCGGACGCGGACCCGGGCGGGTGCGGTCCGGCCGCAGCGCACGCCGGTCCAGGAGAACGGCAGGTCCGGTGCGGACGCCGGGTCCTTGTCGATCATGCTGGGGTGGAGCGCGGCGTCGAACAGGGCCGGGTGGACGGCGTATCCGTCGGTGGCGGTGCCGTCCGGGAGGGTGACCTCGGCGTAGATGCCGGTGCCGTCGCGCCAGACGGACTGGGCGCCCTGGAAGAGGGGGCCGTACTCCAGGCCGAGGTCGGCGAGCCGCTCGTAGAGGGCGTCGGCGGAGGACTCGGTGGCGCCGATGGGCGGCCACGCGGCGGGGAAGGCGGGTGCCTGGGCGCCCGTGTCGGCGGCGAGCCGGCCCCGGGCGTGGCGTACGGCTTCGCGGGTGGCGTCGGGGCCGGTTCCGGTCTCGGCGTAGGAGTGGACGGCGACCTCGCGGCGGCCTTCGTCGTCGGCGCGGCCGACGGTGACCCGCAGGTGGCGGGCGGTGCCCTCGTCGAGGGTGAGGGGTGCCTCCAGGACGAGTTCGTCGAGGAGGTCGCAGCCGAGCCTGCGGCCCGCGGCGAGGACGAGCTCGACGACGGCGGTGCCGGGCACGATCACGGTGCCGAGGACGACGTGGTCGCGCGTCCAGGGCTGGGAGTCGGTGGAGTAGCGGCCGGTGAAGACCCATTCGTCGCGGTCGGCGACCTGGACGGCGGCGGCGAGGACGGGGTGCTTCATCCGGTCGAGCCCGGCGGCGGCGACGTCGCCGCCCTGGGCGGAGGGGGTGAGCCAGTACGTCTCGCGCTGGAAGGCGTAGGTGGGCAGGTCGACGCGGTGGGCGCCGGTGTCCGCGTAGACGGCGTCCCAGTCGATCCGGACGCCGGCGGTGTGGGCCTGGCCGAGGGAGAGCAGGAAGCGGGGCAGTCCGCCCTCGCCGCGGCGCAGGGAGCCGACGACGGCGACGCGTGCGGCGGCGTCCTTGCTCTCGACGGTGCCTTCGACGGCCATGGTGAGGACGGGGTGGGGGGACGTCTCGACGAAGCAGCCCATGCCCTTGTCGACGAGGGCGGCGACGGCGGGTGCGAAGCCGACCCGGGCGCGCAGGTTGCGGTACCAGTAGGCGGCGTCCATCGTCGCGGTGTCGACGAAGCCGCCGGTGACGGTGGAGAGGAACGGCACCCGGCCGCTGGTGGGCGCGACGGGGGCGAGGGCGGTGAGGAGGTCGTCCTCGACTGCTTCGACGTGGTCGGTGTGGGAGGCGTAGTCGACGTTGACGCGTCGGGCGCGCACACCGTCGCTCTCGCAGCGGGCGGCGATCTCGTCCAGCGCCGCCGGGTCACCCGCGACGACGACCGAGGACGGGCCGTTCACGGCCGCCACCGACACCGCACCGGCGAACGGAGCGATCAGCTCCTCCGCCCGCTCCACGCCCAGCGCCACCGACATCATCCCGCCACGCCCCGCCAGCCGGTCACGCACCAACTGGCTGCGCACCGCCACGATCCGCGCCGCGTCCTTCAGCGACAGACCACCCGCCACATACGCGGCCGCGATCTCCCCCTGCGAGTGACCGACGACGGCCGACGGCTCCACGCCGTACGACCGCCACAGCGCCGCCAGCGACACCATCACCGCGAACAGCGCCGGCTGCACCACGTCCACGCGCTCCAGCGACGGCGCCCCAGGAACACCGCGCAGCACGTCCTCCAGACGCCAGTCCACGAACTCCGCCAGCGCCTCACCGCACGCCGCGATCTCCGCCGCGAACACCGGCGCCGAATCCAGCAGTTCGACCGCCATGCCCTCCCACTGCGCCCCCTGACCCGGGAACACGAACACCGGCTTCACACCGGTACCGACCACCTGACCCTCCGTCACATGAGCGGACGGTTCGGCGGTGCTGAGGTCGCCGAGCCCGGTGAGCAGGGCGCCCCGGTCGGTGGCGACGACGACGGCCCGGTGCTCCAGGTGGGCGCGGGTGGTCGCCTGGGCGAACCCGATGTCCACATGGTCGAGTTCGGGGCGGGCGATCAGGTGGGCGCGCAGCCGGTCGGCGGCCTCGCGCAGGGCGGCGTCGCCGCGTGCGGAGAGCGGGACGAGCACGGGCCGCGGGGCCCTGGTGCCGTCCTCGCCCGCCGGCGTGTGCTCCGGCTCCGGGGCGCCGGCAGGCGGGGCCTCTTCGAGGATGACGTGGGCGTTGGTGCCGCTGACGCCGAAGGAGGAGACACCGGCGCGCCGGGTCCGCTCGCCGGCGGGCCAGGGGCGTGCCTCGGTGAGCAGCGCGACCTCTCCGGAGGCCCAGTCCACGTGCGAGGACGGGGCGTCGACGCCGAGGGTGGGCGGAAGCGTCTCATGGCGCATGGCCATGACCATCTTGATCACACCGGCGACACCGGCGGCGGCCTGGGTGTGCCCGAAGTTCGACTTGACGGAGCCGAGCCAGAGCGGGCCGTCGGTGCGGCCCTGGCCGTAGGTGGCGAGCAGCGCCTCGGCCTCGATCGGGTCGCCGAGCGGGGTGCCGGTGCCGTGGCCCTCGACGGCGTCCACGTCGGCCGGGGCGAGTCCGGCTCCGGCCAGCGCCTGGCGGATCACCCGCTCCTGGGAGGGCCCGTTGGGGGCGGTGAGGCCGTTGCTGGCGCCGTCCTGGTTGACCGCGCTGCCGCGGACGACGGCGAGGATGCGGCGGCCGTTGCGCTGCGCGTCGGAGAGCCGTTCGAGGACGAGCAGGCCCATGCCCTCGGCCCAGCCGACGCCGTCGGCGGCCTCCGCGTACGCCTTGCAGCGGCCGTCGGGCGACAGGGCGCGCTGGCGGCTGAACTCGACGAAGGCGCTGGGGCGGGCGAGCGTGGTCGCGCCGCCGACGACGGCGAGCGAGCACTCCTTGGAGCGCAGGGACTTGGCGGCGACGTCGATGGCCACGAGGGAGGAGGAGCAGACGGTGTCGACGGTGACCGCGGGGCCCTCGAAGCCGAAGGTGTAGCTGATGCGGCCGGAGGCGACGCTGGGCGAGGAGGCGATGGAGAGGTAACCCTCGATCTCCGGCCTGCGGTCGCTCTGTCCGGCGACGAACTGGTAGTCGGAGAACATGAGTCCGCAGAAGACGCCGGTGTCGCTGCCCTTGAGCGAGGTCGGGTCGATGCCCGCGTCCTCGAAGGCCTCCCAGGCGCCTTCGAGGAGCAGCCGCTGCTGCGGGTCCATGGCGAGCGCCTCGCGGGGGCTGATGCCGAAGAACTCGGCGTCGAACTCGGCCATCTCGTCGAGGAATCCGCCATGGCGGGTGTAGGCGGTGCCGGGGTGGTCCGGGTCCGGGTGGTAGAGGTTCTCCAGGTCCCAGCCGCGGTCGCCGGGGAACTCGGAGAACCCCATCCGTCCTTCGGCGACCAGAGACCACAGGTCCTCCGGCGAGGCCACTCCTCCGGGGAAGCGGCAGCTCATACCGACGATGGCCAGGGGCTCTGCCGCCTGGTCGAGCAGTTGTCGGTTCTCGCGACGGAGCCGCTCCGTCTCCTTCAGCGACTTGCGCAGGGCTCCGACGATGTCGGGCTTCTCGAGGGCCATGCTGGTTTCCCCCACCTTCGGGCTCTTGCCTGGAACCATGTGGTCGACTTGCTAGATCCGGTGGGGACCCCCCTGGATACAGCCATTCCCCCTGCTTTTTCTCGGAAGATGTGTAGGCCGCCGGGCGCCCGGGTAGCCGGGAGGGCCGCCGCGCGGGGTGCGCGGGGTGCGGGACCCGTACGCGGGCCGGTGCGGGCGCGGTCGCCGGAGCCGCTGCGGAGGCGGTCGCCGGAACCGCCGGGGGCGCGAGCGCGGCGAGGCCCGCGCGACCGGTGTCCGGTCGCGCGGGCCTCGTGGGGTGCGCGGTGTGCGCGGTGTGCGCGGTGCGGGGGGTGCGGTTCGGCTCAGCCGTGGACGGCCGGGACCTCCGCCAGGGAGCGGTGGACGGCGTCGACCAGCGCGTCCCCGTTCTCGGTGAAGAAGAAGTGGCCGCCCGCGTGGACGTCCATCGTGAACGCGCCGGTGGTGCTGTGCCGCCACTCGGCCGCGTCGGGCTCGGTCACCTTGGGGTCGTCGTCGCCGATGTGCACGTGGAGCGGCACGGAGATCCGCGCCCCGGGCGTGCCCCGGTAGGTCTCGGCGACGCGGTAGTCGGCCTGCATGGGCGGCAGCACCAGGTCGATGATCTCCTCGTCCTGGAGCAGCTCGTGGCCCATGCCGCCGAGCAGGGCCATCTCCCGCAGGAAGGCGTCCTTGCCCTTGAGGTGGGTCTGCTCGTCGCGCAGGAGCATCGGCCCGACCCGGCCGCAGGCGAAGAGCGCGCGGGGCGGGTTGCCCAGGGCCTCCAGGCGCAGGGCGGTCTCGAAGGCGACCAGGGCGCCCATGCTGTTGCCCAGCAGGACGACGGGCAGGTCGTCCCAGTCGCCCATCAGGGCGGCGATCTCGCCGGCGAGCTCCTGGACGCTGTCCCTGGTGCGTTCGTGCCGGCGGTCCTGGCGGCCCGGGTACTGGATGCCGTGGACGTCCAGGTCGCCGAAGCGGCGGGCGAAGCGGAAGTAGAAGTTGGCGGAGCCTCCCGCGTGGGGGAAGCAGACCAGTCTCGCCCTGGGGGTGTCGGCGGTGCTCAGCCGGCGTATCCAGAGACCGAAGTCGTCCGTGGTGGCCATGGGTTGTTCCTCCCCGTTGTTCTGCGGATCCTCTGCACGCGGTCCGTTACGCCGCGGGACCTCGTCCGTTGTGGCGCGGGGCCTCGTCCGTCGTGCCTCGGGGGCCTCGTCCGTCGTGCCGCGGGCCTCGTGCACGCGGCACCGGCCCGGGCCGCGCGGGCGGGCGGGCCGGGCCGGTGCCGCGGACGGTGTGTCAGCCGGTGCCGTCGGCCTTCTGGAGCACCGGGTCCTGTGAGCCGTCCCCGGCGGCCTCGGCCCCGGCGCGGTCCTCGGGCGTCTCCCGCTCCGGGAAGCGGATGAACAGGGCGCAGGCGACGGCGCCGAGCAGCAGGAAGGCGACGGGCAGCAGGCCGGTCTCGCTGAGGGCCTTGCTGTAGGGCTCGTGCACCGCCGCCGGGATGTCGACGACGCTGCCCTCGAAGTGGTCGCCCCCTCCGCCGATGCCCGGCAGATGGGCGGCGATCCGGTCGACGAACAGGGCGCCGACGACGGCGCTGCCGAGCACGGCGCCCATCTGCCGGTTGGTGTTGTAGATGCCCGAACCCGCGCCGGCCTGGTGGACGGGGAGGTTGCGGGTGGCGATGGCGCCGAGGGGGCCCCAGGCCATGCCGTTGGCGATGCCGGTCACGGCGGCGGTGGCGGAGAACATCCACAGCTCGGAGCCGGGCTTCATCAGCACGCTGTAGCCGACGATCGACACGGCGAAGAGCACGAAGCCGATGGTGGTGAAGGTGCGCGGGTGGGCCTTGTCGGACAGCTTGCCGACGATCGGCGAGGCGACGCCGGTGAGGATGGCGAGCGGCGCGAAGATCAGGGCCGACTCCATGGAGGACAGGCCCCGCACACCCTGGAGGTAGAAGTACGAGGGCACCGTCATCGCGGTGACGGCGGCGCCGATCGCGGCGATGCCCACGTTGGCCAGCGCGAAGTTGCGGTCGCGGAACAGGCTGAGCAGCAGCAGCGGTTCGTCCTTGTTGCGCGACTGGGTCCACACGAAGAGCGCCAGCACCAGGAGTCCGGCGCCGATCATCAGCCAGATGCTCGCGGACCAGTCCTCGTTGTTGCCCTCCTGGAGGGCGTAGACCAGCAGGAACATGCCGCCGCAGGAGAGCAGGATGCCGAGCGGGTCGAAGGAGTGCTTCCTGGTCTCCAGGGTGGGGACCAGCTTCCAGGCCAGGGCGAAGGCGAGGATGCCGATGGGCACGTTGATCAGGAAGATCCACTCCCAGCCGGCGGAGTCGACCAGCAGGCCGCCGATGACCGGGCCGAGGAGCAGGGAGACACCGGCGGCGCCGCCCCAGGCGCCCATCGCTGCGCCGCGCTTGTCGGCGGGGAAGATCTTGGTGATGACGGTCATGGTCTGAGGCGTCATCAGGGCGGCGCCGAGGCCCTGCGCGGCGCGGGCGGCGATCAGCGAGTCGATGCCGCCGGCCACACCGCACCACAGCGAGGCGAGGGTGAAGACCACCAGGCCGGTCAGGTAGACGTTCTTGGGGCCGAAGCGGTCACCGAGGCGTCCGGTGAACAGCAGCGGTGCCGCGTAGGTGAGCAGATAGGCGCTGGTCACCCAGATGACCTCGGAGACGCCGGCGTCCAGCGACTCCATGATCGCGGGGTTGGCGACCGCCACCACGCTCATGTCCAGCACGATGAGGGAGAACCCTGCGATCAGCGCGCCCAGCGCCGGCCACGGGTTGCGTTCAACGGTCACGGTTTCCTTCCCCCAGCGATTGCGACCCGTGCTTCATCACATGTCTCCCTCGTGAGCTGACTGTCCCTGTCATGAACGCAGATCCGGTGGCAGGCCGTCCGGATACGTCGGTGCCGGGAATTCCCGGCCGTGTGTCCGACGTCACAGGCGAACGGGGGCCGGTACGCGCCTGCCGTCGGCCAACGGACTTCCCTGTGGAGGCATTTCGTCCGCCGCGCCGCGGGCCGCCCCGCCGTACGGCGCGACACCTCCGGCGCACGTCGGCACGGGGGCGCCGTCCCGCAGGTCACGGCCTTTCGCCAGCCTGGACCGCGGACGGCCGCGGAGTCGGTCGAAAAGGAGCGGACGCACCCTCCGAATCCCCCATTCCGCTATGACTTCCGGCCACTTTCCGTACGCAATTCAACTGCTTGAGCGGCGAGCTGATCGATTGACACCCCGCTCCGGCAGCCCCGTATAGTAAACAGTTGTAGGGGGAGACAGTCACTTTCCGGACGACGTCCACAGGACTCAAGAGTCTCCACAGGTCACCGAAGTGACGAGGCATCGTGCTACATGTCTAATTTCTTCCGTCAGCCGACCCCAGAGCTCTCCACGTAAACAGGAGAAAAACTACTCAGGGGTACTATGGCTCATTACCCACGGTCACCCACTAACATTCGACCAACGGTGATGGGGGAAGAGAACAAACCGGGGGACATATGCGTACGCCTACCTTGAACGAGCTAGTAGACGACTGCATAGCGGGAAATCAGGACAGCTGGAATCGAATTGTCGAACGGTACACACCGTTGATCTGGGCCATCGCACGGGGGCACCGGCTCTCCACGGCCGACTGCGAGGACGTCAGCCAGACCACCTGGATGCGGGTGATCCAGCATCTGGGCAAGCTGCGCGATCCGGAGAAACTCACCCAGTGGATCGCGGTGTCGGCCCGCCGGGAGAGCCTCAAGCACATCGAGAAGACCGGCCGCAGCGTGCCGGTGGGGGACTCACCCGTCTTCGAGCGCTCGGAGCCCTCGGAGAACCTCCCCGAGGAGACGGCCCTGGCCAAGGAGCGGGACAACGAGGTCCTGCTCGCCTACTGCGCGCTCTCACCGAAGTGCCAGGCCCTGCTGGGGCTCCTGGTGACCGACCCGCCGATGTCGTACGACGAGATCAGCGCCACCCTGGGCATGCCGCGAGGCTCGCTCGGGCCGGTCAGGTCACGCTGTCTGGGGCATCTCCGGAAACTGCTCCAGCGCGAGACCGAGCGGTCGGAGCAGGCGGCGGAGCTGCTCAGCGCGATCACCCGCTCCGGTCTGCGGAGCTTCGCCCTGGAGCAGCACCGCTGATCCGCTGATCCGGCCCTGCGGGGCCACCACGGCAAAGTGCCTTCCGGCACGGGACGACAGTGCTGCACAGCCACTGCCGTTCCGGACCGGAAGGCACTTTCCCGTGCGCCGGGAGACCTTCTCCGTCACGTGCTCCGCGATCGCATGTCGGCGTGCGACCGGGGAGCGAGGGGGATCAGCCGCACCCGCGATTGGCCGGCCCGGCGGATGCGGAAACGGCGGGAACCGAATCGGTGTCCTCGGCGTCCTTGCCTTCGTGGATCAGAGCGAACAACGCCTTGGCGTTTTCCAGCACGTTGACGGGAGGCTGCCCGACAGCACTGGAAAGCCTCGCCAGCGTTTCTTCATCCGATTGCGATACCGATACCGCTGACTCTTTTTCGTCCGATTCGTTCATGCCACCCACCTTCCACCGCATTTAGTTCATTCATTAATCAGAAACCCAGGCTATACGCGCGTGTCAGAGGAATCAATACTGGTGCGTTCGGCGAGTCCGCCGCCGGCGAAGAGATGCCGTCGCGGCACGGGCTGAGGGCGATCGCCGCCGAACGCGGCCCGCACGCAGGGCCCGGAGGGCCGTGAGGCGCCCCCGTGTCCCTCATGAGCAGGCACGATGAAGCCGGCGCTTCCCTCCCGGAACCCGGGCGCGCTCCCGCGTCGTCGGCTCCTTCGTGGAGGCTGTGCGCCAGCGTACTGGGCCCGGTCGGGGCCTGGAAGGCCCGAGCCGGCATTGATCAGATCTCCGTCCGATCGTGGACCGGTGTGTCCAATTGTGCGCGCCCGCACGCCTTTTCCGGCCAACTTCCCGGTGCCGTCGTGCCCGACGGGGCCGTGCCGGGCCGGAGGAAGCGGATCACCGGGTGGCCGTGCGCGAGGGAGACCTCGGCCGCGACGCCGTACACGTCCTCGATCAGACGGGATGTCAGCACCGCGGCGGGGGTGCCCTCCGCGACCACCGCGCCGTCCCTGAGCACCAGCACCCGGTCGCAGTACATGGCGGCGAGGTTGAGGTCGTGGAGCGCGACGACGGTGGTGACGGGCAGGCCCGCGACCAGTTCGAGGAGCTCCAACTGGTGCTGGATGTCGAGGTGGTTGGTCGGCTCGTCGAGCAGCAGCTCGCGGGGTTCCTGGGCGAGGGCCCGGGCGATCTGGGTGCGCTGGCGCTCGCCGCCGGAGAGGGTGTGCCAGGACTGGGAGGCGCGGTCGGCCAGCCCCGTGCGCGCCAGGGCGGCCTCGACGGCGGCGCCGCCCGACGCGGGGGCCGGCGACCAGGCGCGGCGGTGCGGGATCCGGCCGAGGGCGACGACGTCACGGACGGTCAGCTCGGTCTGCGTGTGGGCGTGCTGTTCCACCGTCGCGACACGTCGGGCGACGGTGCGCCGCCCCACCTCGGCGAGCGGGCGCCCGTCGAGCGTGACCACGCCCGAGGTGGGGGCGAGCACGCCCGCGAGCAGGCGGAGCAGGGTCGACTTGCCGGCCCCGTTGGGCCCGAGCAGGCCGAGCGTCTCCCCCGGGCGCAGGGTGAGGCCGACGCCGTCGACGACGAGACGTCCCCCGGTGCGCCGGGTGACCCGCTCCGCGCCCAGCCCGACGGCCTCCCGCGGACCCGGCTCGCGCCGCCCCGGCTCCCGCCCCGCACCGTCGCCGTCACCGCGGTCCGCGGCGGGGTCGTGCCCGGCGGCCTTGCCGCCGCGGGCCGCAATGCCCGCACCGCCGGCCGCACCACCGGCCGTGCCGACGCGGGCCGCCGCGTCCGTGCCGGTGCGCGGGGCGGCAGCCGTCTCGTCCGGGCCCCGGCGGGAGCCCGCGGCCGTCACGCCGTCCTCCGGCCGCGGTAGAGCACGGCCACGAAGGCCGGCACACCGATGAGCGAGGTGACCACTCCCACGGGAACCTCCTGGGGATCGAGGACGGTCCGGGCCGCGGTGTCCACCCAGACCAGGAACACGGCGCCGGCGAGCGCCGTGACGGGCAGCAGCCGGGCGTGCCCCGCGCCGGTGAGCGCGCGGGTGGCGTGGGGCAGCACCAGGCCGACGAAGCCGATCGCCCCGGCGCTGCTGACCAGCGCCGCGGTGAGCAGCGCCGTGGCGCACAGCAGCACCAGGCGGGCGCGGGCCACCCGCACGCCGAGCGAGGCCGCCGCCTCCTCCCCGAACGCGAAGGCGTCCAGCGTGCGCGCGTGGCCCAGGCAGACGGCGAGGACGGCGGCGAGGACGGCCGAGCACAGCGCCACCTCGGACCAGCCGGCGCCGGCGAGTGAGCCCAGCAGCCAGAACAGGACGCCCCGGGTGGTCTCGGCGTCGGCCGATGTGAGCACCACGAACGAGGTCAGCGCGGAGAAGAGCTGCATGGCGGCGACGCCGGAGAGGACGACCCGGTCGGTGCTGCCGCCGAGGCTGTGGCTGAGCCCGAGGACCAGGCCGAAGGAGAGGAGTGCGCCGAGGAAGGCGCCCGCCGACAGGGACACCGCCCCGCCGCCCACCCCGAGGACGACCACCGCGACGGCGCCGGTGGAGGCGCCGGAGGAGACACCGAGGACGAACGGGTCGGCCAGCGGGTTGCGCAGCAGGGACTGCATGACCGCGCCGCACAGGGCGAGTCCGGCACCGCAGACGGCGGCCAGCAGGGTGCGCGGCATCCGCAGGTCCCAGACGATGCCGTCGCGCAGCGGGGCGAGCGTGGTCTCCCCCGCGCCGAGCCGGGCGGCGACGGAGGCCCACACGTCGGCGGTGGAGATGTCGGCGGGGCCGATGGTCACGGCGGTGGCGATCGAGGCGGCCAGGGCCAGCAGCCCTCCCCCGGTCAGCAGCGCGATGCGCCCGGTCACCCGGCGAGCCCGAGCTCGCGCAGCCCGGCGGCGACCTGCTCGATGCCCTCGACGGTGCGCAGGGACGGGTTCATCGCCTGTCCGCTGAGCAGGATGAAGCGGTTCTCGCGGACGGCGGTCAGGTTGCGGGTGGCGGGGTCGCCGCGCAGGAAGCGGATCTTGGCGGCCGCGCTCTCGGCGGTCTGGGACTTGCGGGTGAGGTCGCCGAGGACGATGACGTCGGGGTCCCGGTCGGCGACGGTCTCCCAGTTGATCTGGGGCCATTCGTCGTGGGTGTCGGTGAAGGCGTTGCGGGCGCCGACCGCGCGGGTGATGGCGCCGGGGGCGCCGCAGCAGCCCGCCAGGTAGGGGGACTGCGCGTTGGCGAACCAGTACATGAGGGAGACGTCCGCGGCGTCCAGGCCGGCGGTGGCCGCGCGCACCCGCTCCTGGAGCCGGGCGACGAGGTCCTCGCCGCGTTCCTCGACACCGAAGGCGCGGGCCAGGTCGCGTATCTCGCCGTACACGTCGGCGAGTTCGAGGGGGCGGCTGCGGGAGCCGTCGCCGCCGGCCGCGTTGTCCTTGCCGGCGGCGCAGTCGGTCGGCGAGACGTAGACGGGGACGCCGAGCTTCTCGAACCGCTCGCGGGTGGCGACGCCGCCCTTGCCGACGGTGGACTCGAACGAGGCGGTGACGAAGTCGGGTTCGGCGTCGAGCACCTTCTCGAACGAGGGGTTGTTGTCGGCGAGGCGCGGGACGGAGGCGTTCGCCTTCTCCAGGCCCTTCATCACGGGGTCGGTCCAGGTGGCGGTGCCCGCGAGCCGGTCGGCCAGGCCCAGGGAGAGCAGGATCTCGGTGGTGCCCTGGTTGAGGGAGACCGCGCGGGCGGGGGGCGCGGTGAGTGTGACGCGGTGACCGCAGTTGTCGACGGTGCGCGGGTATCCGCCGGCGGACGCGGCGCCGCCGGGGCGCTCGTCACCGCCGCCCGCGCCGCACGCGGTCAGCAGCAGGGCGGGGAGGAGCAGGAGGGCGGTGGGACGGAGGGTGTTACGGGGCACGAGGTCGCCTCGGGGGTCGGGGCTCGTACGCGGAGCCTGGCCTGTGGGTCCCTTCCCGCGGGGCGCGGGAAGGTGCCAGCAGGTCTTCGGACTCGGGTTCGTCCGGACGGAGCGCCTTCCCGGGAGGTGTGCCGGCCGTGCGGCCGTACGGTCTCCCAGTGGCGTGAGTGCCCCGCCCGTCCCCCTCACCGCTGCGCGTCAGTTCCGGATTCGCACCGGATTCCCTGGCCGTGGTGTGGCTCGACTGGCCCCGGCAGGCTATCAAGGCCCCGGAGGCGGCCCGCCGTGGCGTCGGTCACGCCCGCTCCGCGCCGTGGCACGGGCCGCGGGGCCGGGGCGGGGGCTCATGTGCGGTGCCGTCAGGAGGCGTCGCGGGGCCCGGCGGTGCTGCCCCGGACGACGAGCTGGGTGGCGAGTTCGAGGCGCAGGTGCTCGGCGGGCTCGCCGTCCATGATGCGCAGCAGGGTGTTGGCCGCCATGGCGGCCATGTCGAGCAGGGGCTGGCGGACGGTGGTGAGCGGCGGGTGGGTCCAGCGGGCGACGGGCAGGTCGTCGAAGCCGACGACGCTCATGTCCCCGGGTACGGCGAGGCCGCGGGCCCGCAGCACCTCGAACGCGCCGAGCGCCTGGAGGTCGCTGGCGGCGAAGACGGCGGTGGGCGGCGGGCTGCCGTCGGCCTCGGCGCGGTCGAGCAGCCGGGCCGTCTCGGCGCGGCCCGAGGCGTCGTTGAACTCGCCGTGCGGCACCCACTCCTCAGGCACGGGGAGTTCGGCCTGCTCCATGGTGGCCCGGAAGCCGTCGGCGCGGGCCCTGCTGCACAGGACGTGGCGCGGGCCCGCGAGGTGCGCGATCCGGGTGTGGCCCTGGGCGATCAGGTGCTCGGTGGCGCTGACCGCGCCGGCCCAGTTGGTGGCGCCGACGGTGGGCACGAGGGCGTCGACGCTGCCGACCGGGTCCACCAGGACGAACGGGACGTCCATCGCGGTGAGCCGGCGGCGCTGCTGGGGGGTGAGTTCGGAGACGACGAGGATGGCGCCGTTGCTGCGGCGGGCCGCCATCTGGTCGATCCACTCGCGGGTGTCGGAACTGCGCCCGTGCACCGCGGAGAGGACCATGCTGGCGCCGGCGGCGTGGAGCACCTCGTCGACCCCCCTGATGATCTCGACCGACCAGAGGCTGTCGAGTTCGTTGAGGACGAGGTCGACGACGGCCCCGCGGCGGCGCGCCGGGCGGCGCTGGTAGCCGAGCCGGTCCATGACGGCCTCGACGCGTTCCTTGGTGTCCGTGGACACGTCGGAGCGTCCGTTGAGGACCTTGGACACGGTGGAGACGGAGACGCCGGCCTCTGACGCGACGGTGTTCAGGGTGATCCTGCCGGTGTCGTCCGGGTGCTCGGCTGTCATCCGTTCCGTTTCCGTTCGGTGGTGTGTCGGGGGTGGTGCTGCCGCTCCGGGAAGCCTATGGCCTTCCCGGAGCGGCCGGGCGCCGCGCCCGCTCAGTGCTGTTCGCCGGGGCCGGCGGGGGTTTCCCGGTACTCGGCCCAGTCGAAGTCGGCCGGCATCCGGTCGCCGGTGAGGTCCTGGGCGCACAGGCCGGCGTGGGCGCCGGTGAACCCCCAGGCGGTGTAGTGGCCGCCGGTGGGATCGCTGCGGGTGGCGCTCTCGTCGGAGAGGCGTGCCACGTCGAGTTCCGGGCCGAAGGGGCGCCAGGCCGTGCCGTCGTCCGGGCGCCAGGCGAAGCCGCCGTCCGCGCCGCGGACGGTGAGGCGGAGGTCGAGCGGGCCGTCGGGGACGCGCACCGGGGGTGCCGGTTCGGTGTAGTGGCCGTGGGTGCACACACCGGCCCGCAGGACCCGGCCGAGTGTCTCGTCCCAGGTCAGGTGGGCGTAGTGCCAGAGGGTGGAGTTGTAGTAGTGGACGATGCCGGCCATCTGGCGGGGCGTGCGCGGTGCGGCGTCGAGCCGGGCGGCGAACGTGAACGCCGGGGCCTGCTGGCGCCGGGCCAGCAGGCTCTGCCCGTGGGTGGATCCGAGCGACTGGCCGCCGCGCAGCCTGAGGTGTCCGGGCCGTTCGCCGAGGGTCAGCCAGGAGGGGTCGGGGTGCCGGCGCAGGGTCGACCAGTGGGCGGCCGGTGCGGGCAGGTCGAAGTCGTCGCGGGCGGGCGGCCCGGTGACGGGGTCGGGCGGCAGCGGGGGGCCGGGCACGGTGGTCCGGGGCGCCGCGGCGGCGGGGCCGGCCGGGCCCGCGGGCGGTTCGCCGCCGAGCCGGGGCCAGCCGTCGGCGGTCCACTCGACGCGCTGGAGCGCGGTCTCGCGGCCCATGACGCAGGCGCCGAGCGGGCTGAGGGGGCGGGCGGTGAGGTGGGCGAGGTACCAGTCGCCGTCGGGGGTGGCGACGAGGCTGCCGTGTCCGGCCTTCTGGAGCGGCAGCCGTTCGTCGCCCGCCGAGGTGAGCAGCGGGCCGGCCGGGTCGGCCTCGTAGGGGCCGGTGACGGCGCGGGACCGGGCGACGGTGGCGGCGTGCCCCCAGGAGGTGCCGCCCTCGGCGGTGAGCAGGTAGTACCAGCCGTCGCGCCGGTAGAGGTGGGGGCCTTCGGTGTGGGCGAGTTCGGTGCCGGTGAAGACGCGGTGGACCGGTCCGGTGGTGCGCCGCAGTGCCCGGTCCCATTCCTGGAGCAGGATGCCGGCGAAGGGGTGCCGGCCGGGGCGGTGGTCCCATTCCATCCACAGCGCCCAGCTCCGGCCGTCGCCGCCGGGGCCGTCGTCGTGGAAGAGCGACGGGTCGAAGCCGTGGGAGGGGAAGGGTGCGGGGTCGGACCAGGGGCCGTCGAGGGAGGGGGCGGTGATCACCAGGTTGCGGACGTCCTTGAAGGCGCCGGAGAGGTTGGTGACGTCGCTGTAGACGAGGTGGAACAGTCCGTCGGTGAAGGACAGGCAGGGTGCCCAGACGCCGCCGGAGTCCGGGCGTCCGGCCAGCTCGATCAGCCGGGGCTCGGTCAGCAGTCCGCCGAGCGGCCGCCAGTGGACGAGGTCGCGGGAGTGGTGGACGGCGACTCCGGGCAGCCACTCGAAGGTGGAGGTGGCGAGGTAGTAGTCCTCGCCGACGCGCAGCACCGACGGGTCGGGGTGGAAGCCCCGCAGTACGGGGTTGACGATGGTCGCCGCACGGGTGGCCGCGTGCTCGGGCCGTCCGGGCCGGTCCTGTGCGCGGGCTGTGGGCAGGGCGGTCATGGGTCTCCGTAGCATGGGGGGCGGTCAGCCCTTGACGGCTCCGGCCATCACGCCGGAGACGATCCGGCGGGCCAGGACGGTGAACACGGCGAGCACGGGCAGCACCGAGACGACGACTCCGGCGAGCATGAGCGTGTAGTCGGTGTAGTAGCCGGCGGCGAGCTGGTTGAGGGCGATCTGGACGGTGCCGTTCTCCGGCGGGAGGGCGATGAGCGGCCAGAAGTAGTCGTTCCAGGCGAACATGAAGGTGAACATGCCGAGCACGGTGGCGGTGGTGCGGACGCCGGGGACGACGACGTGCCAGTAGGTGCGCAGCAGTCCGGCGCCGTCCATGCGGGCGGCCTCGATCAGTTCGTCGGGGATGTTCTCCTCGATCGCCTGGCGCATCCAGAAGACGCCGACGGCGGAGACGAGCGCGGGCACGATGAGCGCGGAGAGCCTGCCGTACATGCCCATGTCGGTGACGAGCATGTAGAGCGGGATGATGCCGAGCTGGGTGGGGACCATGACGGTCACCACGACGCACACCAGGAGCGCGTTGCGGCCGGGGAAGCGGAGTTTGGCGAAGGCGAACCCGGCGAGCGACGACAGCAGCACGTTGGACACGGCGGTGGTGGACGCCACGATCAGCGAGTTCCCGAGGGCCTGCCAGAAGGCGGAGAGTTCGAAGACCCGCTGGATGTTCTCGATCAGGTGGCCGCCGGGGACGAGGGGCGGTGTGGTGCCGGCGAGGACGGAGTTGTCGTCGTGCGAGGCGACGACGAAGCTCCAGTAGAGCGGGAAGACGGAGGCGGCGGTGATCGCCGCGAGCAGGGCGTAGGCGACGGGTCCGGCGCCGTCGAGCCGGTGGGGGCCGCGGCGCGCGGCGGTCCGTGGCCCGGAGCGGCGGCGGTCGGCGCGGACGGCGGACGGCCTGGTGGGTGCGGTGACGGCCATGTCGGGTTCCTCTGATGACGAAAAGGGGCGGCGTCGGGCGGGGTCAGCGGCGTTCGGAGCGGCGGGCGAGCAGGAAGTTCACCGCGGCGACGACGGCGATGACGAGGAAGAGCACCCAGGAGACGGCCGAGGCGTAGCCGGCGTCGTTGTTGATGAAGCCGTACTTGTAGAGCATCAGCGTCAGCGTCTGGAACTGGTGCTCGGCGCCGCCCTCGGCGTTGCCCTGCTGGTCGAAGAGGAAGGGCTCGGCGAAGAGCTGGAGGCCGCCGATGGTGGAGATGACGACCGTGAAGACGATGGTGGGCCGGATCGCCGGGAGGGTCACCTTGCGGAACGTCAGGAAGCGGGAGGCGCCGTCGATCTGGGCCGACTCGTACAGGTCGCGGGGCACCGCCTGCATGGCGGCGAGGAAGATCAGCGCGTTGTAGCCGGTCCACCGCCACATGACCATGAAGCTGATGGCGAGGTGCGAACTCCAGGTGTCGGCGGTCCAGTCGACGGGGGCGCCGATGACGCCGAGGTTCTCCAGGACCCAGTTGACGATGCCGAAGTCGCGTCCGAAGAGCTGGGAGAAGACGAGGGCGACGGCGACGACGGAGACGTACTGGGGTACCAGGATCAGGGCGCGCCAGGCGCTGCGGGCGCGCAGCCGCCGGTCCAGCAGCCAGGCGAGCCCGAGGGCGGCGAGGAGCTGGGGCACGGTGGAGAGGACGAAGATGCTGAGGGTGTTGAACGTCGCGGTGTAGAAGTCGGAGTCCTCCAGCAGGCGGGTGAAGTTGTCGAACCCGACCCAGGCGCCCTGCCCGGCGAGACGGTCCCAGTCGTGCAGGGACACCCAGAAGGTCTGCAGCAGGGGGTAGAGCCCGAAGACGCCGAAGACGACGAAGAAGGGGGCGACGAAGAGGTAGGGCAGCAGGTGCCGTTCCGGGCGCGGCCGCCGTGGGGGCCTGCCGGGCCGGGTGCGGCCTGGGGTGGGGTGGGCCTGAACCGCCATGCGGGTTCTCCGAAGGTACGAGGGGCGAGGGTACGGGGGCGGGGTCCTGGGGGCCGGGCGGCGGTCGCTGCCGCGGGGAGGTGGCCCGGGGGCACCGGGCGGCGGCAGGGCCGGGGAACCGCCGCCCGGTGTCCGGGCCGGTCCGGGTCTGTTCGCGCAGGCCCGGACCGGGGCTCAGCGGATGTTCTTGGCCGCGTCGTCGAGCGCCTTGTCCCATGCCTTGTCCGCGTCGGCCTTGCCCTGCTCCACGAGCTGGAGGGCGTTGCCGAACGGGATGCGCGCCTGCTGGTCCTTGGTGCCCCGGTAGTTGGGGCTCAGGTACTTGGCGGAGGCGGCGAAGAGGGCGCCGGTGGGGGCGTCGTTGAAGTACGCCTGCTTCGCGCCCTGCACCTGGGGGTCGTCGAGGACCGGGACGAGGGAGGGCAGCGCGCCGACGGGGCCGGTGAAGATCTTCTTCTGGGAGGCCGCGGAGGTGAGGAAGTCGGCGAGTTCGGCGGCCTCCTTCGCGTGCTTGCTCTGCCGGGGGACGGTCAGGAAGGAGCCGCCCCAGTTGCCGCCGCCGCCGGGCACGGCGGCGATGTCCCACTTGCCGGCATTGGCCTCGCCGGCGGCGGTCTTGATCTGGCCGGTCATCCAGGCGGGGCAGGTCATGGTGGCCATGCGGCCGAGCTTGATGCCGGCGTTCCACTGCTGGCTGAAGGGGGCGAGGTTGGCCGACTGCTTGTCGGCGGTCGCCTTCGCCGTGGCCATGAAGAACTCGCGGACCTTGGGGTTGCTGTCGCCGATGTACTGGTCCTTCGCGTCGAAGAACCCGAACTCGGTCTGGTTCATCATCGCGGTGAAGATGTTGCCCGAACTGTCGAACCAGGCCTTGTCCGGGACCTTCTCCCGGAACTTCTCGCCGGTGGCGAAGTAGGCGTCCCAGGTGGGCCAGAGCTTGCCGACCTCGGCGCGGTCGGTGGGGAGGCCGGCCTGGGCGAAGAGGTCCTTGCGGTAGCAGATGGCGAGGCTGCCGACGTCGGTGCCGTAGCCCATCACGAAGTCCTGGGTGCCGAGCGTGCCCTGCTCCCACTTCCAGGCCAGGTACTCGTCCTTGCGCTTCGTCGCCCCGTGGTCGGCGAGGTTGACGAACTTGTCCTTCACCGCGCGGAACTTCGGCAGGTAGCCCTCCTCGATCGCGACGACGTCGGCGGCGCCGCTGCCGGAGGCGATCTGGGTGGAGAGCTGGTTGTGGTGCTGGTCGAACTGGGAGATGCGCTCCTTGACGACGACGTCGGGGTGGGTGCGCTCGTACTCCTCGATGAGGGGCTTGTAGCCGAAGTCGCTGAAGGTGGCGACGGTCAGGGTGATCTTCCCGTCGGCGGAGCCGGAATCCGCGCCGCAGGCGGGAAGGGCGACGAGACAGACGGCGGCGGCGAGCGCGACGGCGCTTCTGCGGGCACGCGTACGGCCCATGGTGGTCCTCCGGAAGAGGGGTGCGGGATGAGTGGCACCAAGGTCGCCGCTTCCGAAACCTGTGTCAATAGTTTCGCGAAATACTGAGTGAAGTTGAGAGGAAGCTGCCGCGACACACCGCCACGGACACCACCCACCGTCACCAACACGCCCTGGAACTGCGGCAACACACCTCCCGGCCTCCGGATGAGGTGTTTCGACGAGCATCCCGTCGAGCGGAATTTTCGTAACACCGATGGCTGACCTGCACACTTCAACGAAACTTTCGCGAGTGCTTGACCGTCTCCTCGGGGCACAGCAGCATGCGACCGCCCGCCGGTGGTCCGCCGCCGGGCCCACCCCCCTCGTCCCCGGAAGCCGGAGGCACCCGCCATGCCGTACCCACGACCACGCAGACCGCTCCGACGGGCACTCGTCGCCGCCGCATCGGCCGCGGCGGCGCTGCTGTCCTTCACCGCGCTCCCCTCCACCGCGCAGGCGGCGGGACCGGCCGGCCGCGGCGTCCCCGCGGACGGCAAGGTCATGCTGGTGATGGGCCAGGACAGCGACACCCTGTCCGACTACCGCACCGCCGTCCTCGGCAACGCGTCCCTCGGCGCCCCCGCCCCCGGCGGCGTCACCCTCTACACCAACCTGGTGCTCGGCGGCTCCCCCGCACCGCTCGCCGGGATGAACGGCCCGGCGAACTGGGGCGCGGGCACCGTGGACTTCGCCCGCACCCTGGGCGAGTACCCGGGCGCCGCCGTCGCTGTCGGGCTCTACCTCTCCGACGCCACCACCGGCTGCAACAACCAGCCGCTGCGCGCGATCATCGGGCGCGACGACGCCGACGTGACGGCGGGCAACCCGAGCCTGATCACGCAGTACCGGGCCAAGGTCGACGAGATGGTCAACCGCTTCAAGAGCTACGACCGGGACGTCCTGCTGCGGATCGGCTACGAGTTCGACGGCCCGTGGAACTGCTACAGCGCCGACTTCTACAAGGAGGCGTTCCGCTACATCAAGGGCCGGATCGACGCCCTCGGCGCCACCCGGGTCGCCACCGTCTGGCAGAGCGCGGCGTGGCCGGTCAACACCCACCCGGACCACCCCGAGTGGAACTACATCGTCACCGACCCCGGCCACCTCGACGACTGGTACCCGGGTGACCGGTACGTCGACTGGGTCGGCCTCTCGTCGTTCTACAACTCCCGCTCCGCGCAGTCGCAGTGGGGCTGCGGCTCCTACGACACCGACCCGGTCGGACTCCAGAACCGGATCCTCGACTTCGCCCGCGCCCACGGCAAGCCCGCCATGGTCTCCGAGGCCGCCCCGCAGGGATCACGCACCGGGGCGAAGACCAGGAGCTGCATCTTCCGCAACAACCCGGGCGCCGCGAGCGGCCAGGCGATCTGGGACGGCTGGCACGCCGGCTACTTCGACTGGGTGAGCCGCAACCAGGACGTCATCAAGTCCGCCGCGTACATCAACACGAACTGGGACGCGCAGACCCAGTGGCAGTGCGCCCCCGGCGCCCAGGCCGGCGGCCCGGGCTGCGCCAACGGCAACTGGGGCGACTCCCGCGTCCAGGCGGACCCCACCGTGCTGGCCAACTTCGTCGCCGAGATCAAGAAGCCGATGTGGTCCACCGGGACCTCCGGCCCCGGCCCGAACCCGACGCCCACCCCCACCCCCACACCCACCCCGACACCGACCGGCGGCCCCACCGACCCGCCGGACGGCGCGACGTACACCCACGGCGTCTCGGGCGGCACGCTCTGGTTCGCGCCCAAGGGCTACGACCTGACCTTCGTCACCGTGCAGTACCGGATCAACGGCGGCGCGCCGCAGAACCACTTCCTCACCCGTGACGCCGCCGACCGGCGGTGGGAGCTGCCGGTGTCGGTGCCCTCCGGCGCCACGCTGAGCTACTTCTTCAACTACCAGCCGACCACCCAGACCAGCCAGATCACCACCCCCGGCCACACCTGGACCGCTCCCTGACGGGACCGGCTCCCCCCGGACGGCGGGGGGGGGGGGGGGGGGGGGCCCCCCCCCCCCCGCCGCTCTCCCCCACCGTCCCCCACCGCGCCGCGAGGCGCGGGAAGGAGCCACCGTGCCGACACTCCGCCCACCGGGCACCGCCCTGCGCCGACTCGCCACCGCCGTCGGTGCCGCACTGCTGATCACCGGCGCCGCGGCCGGCCTGCCGTCCACCGCCGCGGCCTCCCCCGGCGCCCAGACCCGTCCCGCCGCGGCCCCCGCGGACACCCACACCACCACCCCCGCCCCCGCCGGTGCCGCCCGCGCGTCCACAGCCACCGCCGGCATCACCGCTGCCGCCGCCCCCGAACTGCTGCTCGGGCAGTCCACCCGGGCGGCCTGGGACGACTTCCACAGCTTCGGGCAGAACGCGGACGGCGGGTCCGTCTACTACGAACTGCGCTCCGGGGACTGGGTCGGCCCCGGCCACCGCGACTACGCCACGCTGCTCGCGTCCCGGAACAGGACCGTGCAGATCGGCATCAGCTGGAAGGACAACCCGCCCGGCTTCCCCGGGGGCGACGAGAACACCAAGGCCGCCCGCTCCCGTGCCGTGACCGCCGAGATCGCGGCAGGCGGCCACACCGCGCAGCTCGACCGGCTGCTCACCTTCACCAACGCCCACCCGGGGGCCCGCTTCAAGCTCCGCCTCGACTACGAGGTCAGCAGCCACTACCACTGCACCGACGCGAGCTGCTCCTCCTACAAGGGGGCGTTCAACCGGCTGGCGTCCTACCTCGACAGCCGCTCCACGGCCCGCAACCTGGAGTACGTCTTCCACCCGGTGCGCGGCGAGTTCGAGGCCATGTACCCGGGTGACGCGGCGGTCGACTGGATGGGCGTCTCGGTCTTCGCGCACGAGCTGTGCCTGCCGATGTACGAACGCGGCTACCTCTACAACGGCACCCCGCCGCAGAACTACGACGTCGCCGCGAGCCAGTGCCGCAACGCGTACATCGGCACGGACGCCCACGGGAACCCGGCGGCGGTCTGGCGGAACTTCGACCACGACGCCAACGTCCTGAAGCTGGTGAAGTTCGCCAGGGACCACGGCAAGCCGGTCGTGCTGTCCGAGGCGGGCATGATGAACTTCACCGCCGACGCGGGCGCCACCCACGGCATGGAGCAGGAGCGCGGCGACCTGTGGGTGCGCCGGCTGTTCTCCCTGCTGAACTACCAGGGACCGATCCCCAATCTGCCCGGCACCCACGACCTGCGCGGGGTGATCCGCTCGGTGGTCTACATCGATCTGGACTTCCGCTACGGCTGGGACGGGATCGACGACGGGAGCTTCGACTTCGCCCCGGACACCACCTGGTTCGTCGACGGACGGCTGTCGCGCTACGGCGCGGCCAAGGCGTCCTTCTGCCAGGGGCTCGCGGCGAACGGCTTCACCGCGCGCTGCCGCTGACCCCGCGCCGTCACCGGACCCGCCGCCGCACGGCCCATCGCGCGCGACCCGCACCGCCGCCGCACGGCCCATCCCGCACGACCCGCACCGCCGCCGCACGGCCCATCCCGCACGACCCGCACCGCCGGACCCGCCGCCGCACGCCCTGGTGCCCGGCGGGTTCGTGCGGGATGGGTTTACAGCGTCCGTCCAACGATGTAAAAGCTCTCTCCAACGATGTAAAGCATCCCGACCGCCGCCCGCCCCGGGCGGCGGTCCCCCGCACGTCCGACCAAGGAGCCCCGATGCGTCCGTCGTTACCCCCGCAGAACCCCAGACGGCAGTCCCCGAGGTGGCGCCGGCTGACCACGGCGCTCGGCACGGCGGCCACGCTGTGCGCGGGCATGCTGCTGTCGGGCGGCCCCTCCCAGGCGGCGGAGGCCGCGTGGACTCCCAAACCCGCCCCGATGACGACCCCCTGGACCAACCAGGTCCCCGTCGACAAGCCGCTGAACGAGTACCCGCGCCCGCAGCTCACCCGCGCGGACTGGCTGAACCTCAACGGCATCTGGGACTTCGCGGTCACCGGCGCGAACGCCGGCCAGCCCGCGACGTTCGGCGAGCAGATCCGGGTGCCCTTCCCCGCGGAGTCGGCACTCTCCGGCATCCAGCGGAAGATCACCCAGAACGACAAGCTCTGGTACAAGCGCACCTTCACCGTGCCGGCCGGCTGGAGCGGCAAGCGCGTCCAGCTCAACTTCGGTGCCAGCGACTGGCGTACGACGGTGTGGGTCAACGGCCAGCAGGCGGGCGCCGTCCACAGCGGCGGCTACGACGCCTTCACCTACGACATCACCCCGCTGCTGAACGGCGGGACCAACACGATCGTCGTCTCCGTCTTCGACCCGAGCGAGACCGGCGGCCAGGCGGTCGGCAAGCAGCGCATCCGCGAGACCACCCCGCAGCCCGGCGGCGGCATCTTCTACACCGCCGCGTCCGGCATCTGGCAGACGGTGTGGCTGGAGCCCACCGCGCCGGCCCGCGTCACCCGCCTCGACATGGTCCCCGACCTCGGGAACAGCACCCTGCGGGTCACGGTGCACGGCGCCGGGGTCAGCGGCCACCAGGCCCGGGTCACCGTCTCCACCGGCGGCACCGTCGTCGGCAGCGCCACCGGCCCGGTCGGCTCGGCGTTCACCGTGCCGGTCCCCGGCCCCCGGCTGTGGACGCCCGAGGACCCGTTCCTCTACGACGTCCGCACCGAACTGGTCTCCGGCGGCACCGTCGCCGACACCGTCGGCAGCTACACCGGTATGCGCTCGGTCTCCGTCGGCAGCGTCGGCGGCAAGCAGCGACTGCTCCTCAACGGCCGGCCCGTCTTCCACAACGGCACCCTCGACCAGGGGTACTGGCCCGACGGCATCTACACCGCGCCGACGGACGACGCGCTCCGCTACGACCTCCAGAAGCACAAGGACCTCGGCTTCAACATGGTCCGCAAGCACATCAAGGTCGAACCGCAGCGCTGGTTCTACTGGGCGGACCGGCTCGGCCTGCTGGTGTGGCAGGACATGCCCTCCATGGACCTGCGCACCCCCGACGCGGCCGCCCGGGTCCAGTGGGAGGCCGAGTACGACCGCATCATCGACCAGCACCGCAGCTCCCCGTCCGTCGTCATGTGGGTCAACCAGAACGAGGGCTGGGGCCAGTACGACCAGGCCCGCATCGCCAACGAGGTCAAGGCGTACGACCCCTCGCGCCTCGTCAACAACATGAGCGGCGTCAACTGCTGCGGGTCGGTGGACGGCGGCAACGGCGACGTGGTCGACCACCATGTCTACGTGGGACCGGGCGTCACCCGGCCGTCCGCGACCCGGGCGGCGGTGCTCGGCGAGTTCGGCGGGCTCGGCTTCCGCGTCGCGGGGCACGAGTGGTACCCGGGCGGCGGCTTCTCCTACGAGAACCAGCAGAGCCTCGGCCACCTCAACGACCGCTACATCGGCCTGATCGACGCCATGCGCGAGACCCAGGTGCCGCTGGGCCTCTCCGCGTCCGTCTACACCGAGATCACCGACGTGGAGAACGAGGTGAACGGCCTGCTCACCTACGACCGCCAGGTCGTCAAGGTCGACGAGGCACGCGTCCGGGCCGCCAACCAGGCCCTGATCAACGCCTCCCGCAACCCGGCGGCCCCGACGGCCCTGCCCACCGGCGTCAACCGCTCCCTGCGGGTCACCACCCCCGGCTTCACCGACCGCTATCTGCGTCACCAGGACGCCCTCGGCTTCACCGAGGTCGTGAACGCCTCCAGCAGCGCGCTGCTCAAGGCCGACGCCACCTGGAAGATCGTCCCGGGCCTCGCGGACGGCGCGTGCTACTCCTTCGAGTCGCGCAACTTCCCCGGCCAGTACCTGCGCCACCGCGAGTACCGGGTGTACAAGGAGGCCGGCGACGGCGCCCTCTTCCGCGCCGACGCCACCTGGTGCCCGGCCCCGGCCACCGGCGGCGTCCGCCTGGCCTCGTACAACTTCCCGGACCAGTACCTGCGCCACTACGCCTCCGAGGTGTGGCTCGCCACCCCCGGCGGTACGCACGCCTACGACACGAACGACCGCTTCCGCGAGGACACCACCTGGTCGGTGGACAGCCCCTGGTCCCCCTGACCGCCCCCGCCCGCCCCGGAGCCGCACCGGCCCCGGGGCGGGCGCTCAGCGCGCGGGCCCGCGCCGTACCGCGCGCATACCCGGTTGGAACGGTCGGCCGTGGATGCGGTCCGGGAACGCAACCCTGCGAGGCCCCGGCTTTCGAGACCGTCATGGCATCCATCCGTGTGTCGCGAGGCGGACACGGATGACCCACCTCAGCGGTCGACCACCCACCGCGCGTCCGCAGGCCATGAGCCCGCGCGGACGATGTGCTCCACGAGCCTGAATGCCTCGCGGAGGGGGACGGTGTCCTCGTCCGGGTACTCGTCGTCCTGCCCGTGGGAGAGGACGAACCCGTCGCTCGCCCCCTGGGCACCGGGGTCCGCGGCGTGCTCCCCGGGATCACCCTCGCCTTCGAGCCGCATCACCATCGCGCGTTCGGTATTCGTCACGAAGGCCAATGCCCGTCCGGACGAGCTGGACAGCCACGTCTCCAGCCGACCGCTGTCGATCCTCGACCGAAGAATCTCCAGCACCGCCTCGGACGACACGGGGGCAGGGCTGTCGTCGTTGATCACCCATGACTCGATCACGAACACGACGATCTCACGCTGGAGGCCGCGGGTGCGGCCTGCCGGCTCGCACACCTTCCCGCGGACCACGAGCACCGAAGCACCCGCATCGCACAGGCGAGCAGGCGGTCGAGCTGCCCGCGCGCCACCTCCTCGCCGCCGGTGTGCCGCAGCAGCACCGACTCGTCGATGACGAACCACATGACAGGCGATGGCCCGCAGCACCCCGAAGGCGCCCAGCGCCTCCTCCGCCCGCTCCACGAAATGGGCGCTCGCCATCCGCCGCCCCTGCTCGATCGACGCCACCGAGGCGACCGAGTAGGTCAGCCGGTCGGCAAGCTGCT
The DNA here is from genome assembly GCF_016919245.1 of Streptomyces zhihengii. Classification (NCBI taxonomy): domain Bacteria; kingdom Bacillati; phylum Actinomycetota; class Actinomycetes; order Kitasatosporales; family Streptomycetaceae; genus Streptomyces; species Streptomyces zhihengii. The sequence goes on from NZ_JAFEJA010000001.1 coordinate 2,182,840, forward strand.
CCTGTGTGAAAGGGATCGCTCCCTGAAAACACCCTCAACGCCGCCCCGAACGCCGCGAGAGTGTCGGACGTTTCGGGTCCACTGCTGATGCTCGGTACAACCGAGAGGTGTAGGGGTGGCGCGTTCCTTCGAGCACCAGGGCTCGCACCCGGGCCGGTACGGTCAGCGGCATGACAACCGAGCGGGATGCCGTCGCCCTCCCCGAGAAGCCGGCCGAGTCCGAGAGCGAAAGGGACCGTCTCGGCCGGGCCGTCGACTGGTGGGAGTCCGAGTACGGTGCGGTGACCGAAGCCGAGATGGCCGAGGCGGCAGCCGAGCGCCGTGAGATCGAGCGAGCACACGCGCGGTCCACGGCGTGACTCGCGGCCCGGGCCCGGCACACCGTGCCGGGCCCGGGCCGCGTCATGGGCGCCCGAGGATCAGCCCTCGTCCTCGTCCTCGTCGCCCTCGAAGAAGTCCCCCACCTCGTCGACGACCTCGGCCGCGACCATCCCGCCGACGACGCCGACGGCGAGTCCGGCCGCGCCCGCGGCGACCGCGGTGCCCACGCCGGGGCCGGAGCCGTGGCCGTGGCCGTGGCCGTGGGTGTCATGGGAGCCGTGGCCGTGGGCGTACGGCTCGTACGAACCGTGGCCGTGTCCGGTGTCCCGTTCCACGAGCTGCCGCACCCAGGAGTCGACCTCGGTGTTCCAGTCGGTGACGCCCGCGTGGTGGCTGACGGTGAAGCGGGTGACGGCATCGTGGCCCTCGCCGTGGAAGCCGGCGCGCTTGTCGGCCTCCAGGACGACCTCGACACCGGCGGGGCCGGCCAGGAAGGTCACCTCGATCTCGGCGACCCGGTCCGCGTAGCGCGGCGAGGGGACGATCTCGATCTCCTGGTAGAAGGGGAGCTGCTGGCCCGTGCCCCGGATGTGGCCGAGTTCGAGGTCGGCCGAGGCGAAGCCGAAGCCGAGTTGCCCGAAGGCTTCGAGGATCGCCTCCTGGACGGGCAGCGGGCGGACGGCGACCTGGTCGATGTCGCCGCTGTCCTTCGCGCCGGCGACGCCCAGTTCGGTGCGGACACCGAGCACGATGCCGAGGGCCTGGCCGTACAGCTCGGTGACGGGCGTCTCCCAGGGCAGGTCCAGGGCGAACGGCACCCGGCGCAGTTCGCCGGCGGCGAGCCGGAAGTTGCCACCGACGGTGAAGCGGCCGAAACCGACCGTGCCCTCGGACTCGCCGTCCTCGTGCTCGGCCTCCACGCGGGCGACCAGTTCCAGGGTGATGTGCTCGATCGTGAAGTCGGAGTCCCCGCCCTTCAGATGCACTTCTCCCGTGAGGCTCCCGCCCGGCGTCACCGCGCCCGGATCGAGGACCGTGTCCACCTCGGGACCGCCCACACCGAGCGTTCCGAGCAGTCGCTTGAACACCATCGTGGCGTTCACTCCTTCGTGCGTCCGTGCCACCTCTACATGACTGTAGAAGAATAGGGGCAGGTGCCCGCCAACCACGGCGCACCCCACGCCACTTGGCCGGACAACGGCCGAAACCCGACGCTCTCCGCGGCCGGCAGCCGTCGGGCGCCGCGCCTGCGGCGGATCTGCCGTCAGTGAGCGGCGCCGCAGGGACAGTCCAGCGGGCGGGCCGCGGCTGTCCCGGAGGAGGGCCTCAGCATCCGCACGGCCTGCCGGGCGACCACCAGTGTCTGCCGGAGCGCGGGAAGCGGGCGACGTTCGACTTCCGTCCGGAGGTAGAGACGGGCCGCCCGGCACAACAGGGCGGCAGCGGCGGCCGGACGGCGCAGCCTGATCAGGACACGCAGGCGCTTCGCCTGAAGCACCAGCTCGATCCTGGCCCCGCCCTCCTCGCGACGGCTCAGCTCGACGGCGTCGGACACCACCCTGAGCGCCCGCCCGCCGTCCCCGGTGCGAAGGTAGAACTCGGCCCACGTACCGCCCAGCAGGGCCAGTGCGCTGCTGCGCTGCGCCGCCTGCTCGAAAGTCTGCTGACTGCGCGTCAGGTGGTACCGGGCCTCTCGCGTCGTGCCGTGGGCCACCAGGATCTCCGCCACCCGCTGGTGGAAGAAGCCCTGTGCCGTCAGCCGCCCGTCCGACAGCGCCTCCCCCTCGGTGTAGAGCCGCAGCGCCCGGCCGTGCTCGCCGCGCTCCGCCGCGTGTCTGCCCAGGAAGTGGAGCGACGACGCCACGGCGTGGCGAACGGCGGCGTCGGCCGCGGCCCGGTCACGCCCGAGTGCGACCGACCGCTCGAAGTGGTGAGCCGCCCGCGGCGGATCGGCGTAGTAGTAGGTCAGTCCGAGACTGTGTTCGTACTCCGCGACCCAACGGGCCCCGCCCGGGGTCTCCATCAGACCGGCGCATTCGTCGAGCGCGGCCCGTGCCCCCTCGTAGTCGCTGACGTCGGTCCGCGAGCGGGACATGGTGAGCAGCGCCGCGACGCGCTCGTCGCTGTCGCGGCTCACGGCCACCGCACGGACGATGAGGTCGCGCCGGAACCGGTCGCCGTTGGCGAAGAGCGCGTGGAAGCGCGCGGCCGAGAGCAGCAGTCCCGACACGGGTGCACCGGCCTCTTCGACGGCGTCGATCAGCGCCAGGACACCCCTGCCGAAGTCCTCGTGCTCGCGGAAGCGGCTGCTCGTCCCCACGGTGAGCACGACGTCGAAGGCGAGCCCCAGCAGCTCACGCGTCGTCTCCGGCGCCAGGTCCCCGCGCACCAGGACCGCGCCGCTCACGAGCGCCGCCAGCCTCGGGAACCGGTCCGGGTCCGTATAGCGCTCGGGATGGGCCACGGCGTCGGCGATCCGGCCGGGGTAGACCGCCCGCCCCTCCTCCTCCAGCGCCCGGCGCCACGCGCCGAGTCCGGCAGCGGGTTCGGCCATGGGTCAGACCGTCTCCGCCGACCCGGCGCCCGGGCAGGTGTGGTCGAAGAGAAGGCTGTGGACGGAGTAGCGCCGGTCACGGCCGGACGCGCGGACCAGGCCGAGCCGGCAGGCGGATGTCACCAGGGAGTCGAATCGGCCCGCGTCGTCCGGGCGGCAGCTCTCCGCCAGCAGTTCCCCGTACGTCATGGAGCCGCCCCGGCCGTTCGCGCAGAAGGAGAAGAGCAGTCTGACGGCCTCCTCGTGCGAGGAGCGGCGGGCAAGTTCGTCCAACGACTGCTCGAACAGCCACGCCTTGACCGCGGCGCCGAGTTCCGCCGTGGCCTGGCGCAGCTCCTCGATCACGCGGTACAGAGGCAGCCCGCCCACGGCGTAGCGCCGGGTGATGAGCTTGATCAGGAACGGATTGCCCTCGGTGATCCCGTAGACGGACCCCAGTTCCTCGTCGCGCGCGCCGGCGAGATCGGAGCCGCCGTCCCGCGCGGTCAGCCGCACCAGGTTGTAGGACTCGCGTTCTCCGAGGGGATGGATCGCGATGTTGCGCACCCCCGACTCGTCACCGGACGACTTGAGACGGGTCGTCGCGACGATGCGATGGGGGCGCCGGAAGCCGAGGGCGCGGAGCTGTCCGATGACGGCGTCGGCGGCGTCCACGTACTCCAGGTTGTCGACCACGACGAGCACCCGGTCCCCACCGAGCCGCTGCTCGACGTGCGTGCGCAGCTCGCTCTCCCAGAGCGCCTGGGCGGGCGGTAGTTCGCAGTCGAGCTGTCGGGCCACGATGCGCAGCAGGTCGTGCCAGTACATGGCGTTGACGGACGCCTCCGTGGCGTTCGCCGAGGAGAACCGTGCGTTGCGTGCCGAGGCCCAGACGATGCGGGTGAACGCGTCGCCGGCTGCGATGCGACGCACGGCCGCGTGGGTGATCGCGGTCTTGCCGAGTCCGCCCTCGCCCCACACGGCGACGGCGGAGGCCGCTGTGGCACCGGCGTCCCGGATCGCGTCGGTGACCTGCCCGATGACGTCGTCCACGTGGATCAGCTCCTCGGGCTCGATGAGCACATGGCGCTCCCACGCACTCAGCGAGGTGTGCCCTGGAGCAGGACCGGAGGACGGCCGCGCGCCGCCGGGCGGACCGGCGGCGCTCGCCCTCGGCGGAACCGAGCCGGACGTGGCGGCGGGGCCGTGGGCACCGCGCGCACCGAGAAGGCAGGCCCTCAGCCGCAGATAGCGGCCGTCGTCCGCGTCCGTGGGGCGGATCAGTGTGCTGTGGTCGCCGGCGACCACGCCCCGGTCGGGAAACACGGTGTGTGCCGACGCGGGACGCACCACTCCGTCCTCCTCGCCCGCGAAGGCGGTGATCGGAATGGGCCGCGAGGCCGGCCCGGCCTCCTTCGCGTGGACGACGCGGTTGACGACGGTCCGCAGCGCTTCGCCGACGTCGGCGTTCAGCGGTCGCAATTGGGTCTCCTGCGGGTTCCACCGGAGGACCCCGCTTCTGCGCAGGCTCAGGGCGAGTTCCGAACCGGCGCTGGGGCACGCGTACATGACGATCCGCTCGATGCGGGCGAGGGACTCCCCGCGTGCGTCACCGAGCGTGCGGTGCAGGTAGCGCTGCACGACCAGCCCTCCCTGGCTGTGCGTCACCAGCGCCAGACGGCTGAAGTCCGCGGCATCCACCTCGACGAAGCCCGCCAGCTTGTCGGCGACCACCTCCAGCGTGGGAACCCTGCGCAGCGGGTGCACCCTGAACTTGGGCGAGGCGTAGCGGAACAGCAGCGGAGTGACGAAGTGCAGAGCCGGATCCTGCCGGATGAGATCCGTCATCGCGGACCAGACGCCGGGTCCGGACATGAAACCGTGGACGAAGACAACCCCCAGTCGCCCCTCGGTCGTGGTCGTCGGGTCAGACGTGGCCATCCACTCCTCCACCGGTTCGGCGCAACTCCACCGAGCCTACGGCCGTCCCGCTCCCCGGGGTGCGCGGTTCGCACAAGCCGCCCGACCTCCGGCCCGCCGCCCGGACACCCCGCACACGAACCGCACAAGCGCCCCAAACACCGGGAATTCCGGCAGAGTTTAGGAATAGGTTTGGCAAAGAATATGCCCGGGTCGTTGCCAAACCAGCGCGACCGTTGACGGGAACAGTGCGGGCGGCCCATCTTCGACACCGGAAGAATCGAAACCGGAAGACACACCGGAAGAAGACATCCCCTTCCCCCTCCCAGCGGACCACGGAAGACGGAATCCACCATGCGCCGAATCCGGCACCTCCTGTTCTCCGCGTCCGCCGCCACCGCACTGGCGGCGGCGTTACTCGCCTGGCCGGCGAGTGACAACGCACAGGCATTCCCGCCGACCCCCAAGGAAAACGTCCTCAATCATCTGCGCTCCATTTCCGGGAATCACATCATCTCGGGCCAGCACAACAAGGAACCGGCCTCCGCGCCGGGCCAGTACACCCAGCAGGTCAAGGACGTCACCGGCCAGTACCCGGGCCTGTGGGGCGGCGACCTGATGTTCACGCCCGCCGACGTGGCGAACCGGCAGCGGGTCGTGGACCAGGCGAAGACGGAATGGGCCAACGGCTCCCTGGTCAGCCTCACCTGGCACGTCTGCCCGCCGACCGGCGGCAGCGGCTGCGCCTTCGAGGGCGGGGTGAAGTCGCGGATCACGGACGCGCAGTTCACCCAGACCGTCACCGACGGAACGGCGCTGAACGCCGCGTGGAAGCAGCGTCTCGACGAGGCCGTCCCCTATCTGCGGCAATTGAAGGACGCGGGCATCCCCGTGCTCTTCCGGCCGCTGCACGAAATGAACGAGTCCTGGAACTGGTGGGGAAACCGGCCCGGCCCAGGAGGCAGCGCGCGCCTTTTCCAGATCACCCGTGACCATCTCGCCGGCACCCGGGGACTGGACAATCTGATCTGGGTCTGGAACGTGCAGGACAACCCGGCCGGCGGCTGGTCGAATTACTATCCGGGCGACCGGTACGCGGATGTCGTCTCACTCGACGTCTGGTACAAGAACCACCCCAGTTCCGCCGATTACCAGCAGCTGCGGAGCATCGCCGGGACCAAGCCCATGGCCCTCGCGGAGACGGGCAAGATGCCGACCGCCGCGCTGCTGGAATCCCAGCCCCGGTGGGCGTGGTTCATGATGTGGTCCGAGCATCTGCGCGGCAACAACAGCAACGCCGAGATCCAGGCCGCCTACTTCCACCCCCGGGTGCTGAACCAGGGCGAGTTCGCCCCCTCGTCGGCCGCCTCCACCGGTCCCATCACGGGCCTGGCCGGCAAGTGCGTGGACGCCAGGGCCTCCGGCACGGCCAACGGCACCGTCGTGCAGCTCTACGGCTGCGCGCCGGGCGTGGCCCAGACCTGGTCCGCGGCGGGCGACGGCACGGTGCGCAACCCGCACTCCGGGCGCTGCCTGGACATCGCCGGCGGCGCCACGGCGAACGGCACGGCCGTCCAGCTCTGGGACTGCAACGGCTCCGCCGCACAGCAGTGGCGCCACGACACCTCCACCGGCGCCCTGCGCAACCCCGCGTCGGGCCGCTGCCTCGACGTCACCGGCAACACCTCCGCCGACGGCACCCGCCTCCAGATCTGGGACTGCACGGGCGGGGCGAACCAGCGCTGGGCGCTGCCCGGCTGAGCGGTGCCCCGGTGGGTGCGTCCGGACGCACCCACCGCGCCCCGTCGCACCGCACACCACCGCGCCCCGTCGCACCGCACGCCGCCCCGAGGCGCCGCACCGGCTCACTGGAAGGTGAGCCGGTGCGGCGCGTCCGGGTGGTCCGGGCAGGTGTGGACGCGCATGAGGCCCCGGCCGAGGTACACCCCCACGGGGTCGACGGCCGCCGGGTCGTCCGGGCTGTCCTCGGCGGGGACCCAGCTCCGCGAGGCGCCGTCGCACTCCCATGTGCCGACGGTCAGCAGCGGCGGCATGGTCTTCCCGCAGCGGGGGCAGTCGACGGGGGCCGGGTCGGTGAGGTGCCAGGAGGCGTAGCCGCCGACCTTCCAGCCGGGGGCGAGGGAGAGGTCGCTCATGTAGTCGATCTCGTCCGGCTCCCCGGCGCGGGCGGCCTCCATGGCCGCCGCGTACTCCTCGTAGGTGGCCCACCCCGCCCCGGACGGGGCGCCGTCATCGTCGTCGTCCTCGTCGAGCAGCCCCTCCTCCCAGTCGGCGATCGCCTCCTGGAGGTCCTCCCCCAGCAGGCCGAGGTACTCGTGCTCCACGACCCGCTCCGGGTGGAGGACGCAAGGGGTCGGGACGCACTCCGCGCGGCCGGCGACCGGCGGTTCGGGCTGCGGTGCCAGGACGGCGCCGACGTCCTCGGCACGCCGCCACCGCAGGACCACGTCGATCGTGCGGTCCGGGCCGTGCACCTCGAAGGGGCACCAGAACACCTGGAGCAGGTCGCAGCCGCCGGGCCCGGCGAGGTCCGGCACGTCGCGGGTCCGGAGCTGGGCCACCGCCAGGAGCGGCAGCGGGTCGGCGTCGTCCAGGTGCGGGGCGTGCGGGCCGGGGGCCATCCCGTCGAGGAGCCGGTGTTCCCCGGGGGTGAGGTCCCGGCCGTGCGCCGCGGCGAGGACGCGCCGCCGCTCGCGCACGTCGGACAGGAGGTGGCCGGTGCCCTTCGGGTGGACCGCGGTGCAGACCGGCCACGGTTCACCGGCCGGCCACAGCAGCGGTCCGGCGACCGAGCTCTCCGCCGCCTCCGGTGCACCCGGGCGCGGGTGCAGCCGGGTCGCCGTCCGGCGGTGGGCGGCGAGTGCGGGGAAGAGCGCCTCGGCGTCGACGGGGCGCGGCGGCGTGGTGCGGGTCATGCCGGGAAGATGCCACGCCACGGGCCTGCCCGGCAAAGCGCGCCACGGGCCCGCCCGGCACAGCGCGCCACGGCCCCGCCCGGCAGAGAACGCGGTGCTCACAGGGCCCCGAGGGACGCGTGTGGCGTGAAGACGCCCCCACCTCGTGACCGGCTTGTGGATGAAGTCTCAAAGGTTGACCACGAATTCCACACATCCCCTCTCCACGCCGGTCTCCATGGTCTAGATTGACCGTGCTTCAGCCGATCGGGCACGAGGCGACCAGTTAATGATCTATAGGTCCGGCGCTGCGGAAGGGCACTGATCACGTCCCCCGCGCCGGATGTGGGGAAGATCGATCCGCGGGATCCGCGAAGGATTCCGGGTGCGGGGAGCACCCGGGATCCCGCCGGGTGCCGTGTGCAGGGGGAGTCGGGCGGACGGCGGGTGTGCCGTCGCCGGGGGGTTTCACGCAACGCGACGGGCCGGCCTGTGTCGTGCGCCGGGTCCTCGCGTGGGGAGGGGCGGTACGGGAGGCGGGGGCCTCCCGGTGGGGGAGCGACAGTGCGAGGCGAACACGTCTGATCACTGGGGACCTTGGGGGGTTCTGTGCGGCAAGGGGGATTAGTCAGCCCGTTTCCGTCTGCGCGCGGGCGTCTGGCGAACGGGGAGATCAGCAGACCCGCGATCGAATGGGAGCAGCGGTACCGGCGTACCGTGATCATCAGCGACACCGTGGCCACCGCCTTCGTGGTGGCGGCGATCGGCAACTTCTTCGGGGCCCGGGACGCGGCCAACTGGCATGAGAAGTGGGGCATTCTCGCGTTCGGCACCGAGCTTCTGGTGCTGGGGGCGCTCGCGGTCACCCGGTCGTGGGCCCCCGCGGTCCTCGGCCAGGGGGCCGAGGAGTTCCGGCGGCTGGGACGGTCCCTGTTCACGGCGACCGTGGTGCTGGCACTCGGCGGCATCGCCCTGACCTCGCGCAACATCAAGCTCTGGATCTTCGTCGCGATCCCCGCGATCGCGCTCGTCACCATGACCTCGCGGTACCTGCTGCGTCTGTGGCTGCACAAGCAGCGCAACGAGGGCCGGTGCCTGCGGCCGGTGCTCGCCGCCGGCAGCCCGGCCACCGTGGGCGACCTGATCACCCGGACCCGCAAGTTCCCGCATCTCGGCTGGCGGGTGGACGCCGTGTGCACCACGGACGGCCACGGGCCCGACGGCGACGAGCTGGACGGTGTGCCGGTGGTCGGCCCGCTGACGGACGTCGCCAACCACGTCCGCCGCGACGGCTACCGCGTCGTCGCCGTCACCCCGGACCCGCACTGGTCACCGGACCGCTTGCAGCGGCTCGCCTGGAACCTGGAGGGCAGCGACGCCGAGATGATCGTGGCGCCGGTGCTGATGGAGGTGGCGGGACCGCGGCTGCATGTCGACGCGGTGCTCGGGATCCCGCTGCTGCGGGTCAGCATGCCGTCCTTCACCGGGGGCCGGCGGGCGGTGAAGGAGGTCGTCGACCGGCTGGGCGCGGCGGTCCTGCTGGTGGTGTTCGCACCGCTGATGGTGTGCGTCGGGCTCGCGGTGCTGACGGACAGCCGGGGCGGGGCGTTCTACCGCCAGCGCAGGGTCGGCAAGGACGGCCGCGAGTTCACCATTCTGAAGTTCCGCACCATGGTCAGCGGGGCGCACGGGGCGCGTGCGGCGCTGGCCGAGCACAACGAGGGCGCGGGCCTGCTGTTCAAGATGCGCAGCGATCCGCGGGTGACGCGGGTGGGCTCGGTGCTGCGCCGCTACTCGCTGGACGAACTCCCGCAGCTGTTCAACGTGTTGACGGGTTCGATGTCGCTCGTCGGCCCCCGGCCGCCGCTGCCGGAGGAGTCGGCCGCGTACGGCCCGGACATCCGGCGCCGGCTGCTGGTCAAGCCCGGGCTGACCGGTCTGTGGCAGATCAGCGGACGCAGCGACCTGTCGTGGGAGGAGGCGGTGCGCCTCGACCTGCGGTACGTGGAGGACTGGTCGCTCGCCCTGGACACGGTGATCTTGTGGAAGACGCTGCGTGCGGTGATCCACGGACAGGGAGCGTACTGACACACCGAGGTCCGGCGGCGTCGGGGGACGCCGCCGGTGGGAGGACCGAGGGCCCGCAGGGCCCGCCAGGGGGACGGAGCGCAGGCCACCGGGGCCTGCCCGGGGGGAGGAACGGGTCATGAGAGTCAGTGTGTTCGGGCTCGGCTACGTGGGCTGCGTGTCGGCCGCGTGCCTGGCGAGCATGGGGCACGACGTCATCGGCGTGGACGTCAACCAGGTGAAGGTCGACCTGGTCAACGACGGCCGGGCGCCGGTGGTCGAGGAGCGCATCGGCGAGCTGATCGCCGAGGTCGTGCGGACGGGGACGTTACGCGCCACCACCGACGTCCGTGAGGCGATCATGGACAGCGAGGTGTCGCTGGTCTGCGTGGGCACTCCCTCGGAGCCCAACGGCAGTCTGTGCACGACCTACTTGGAGCGGGTCACCCAGGAGATCGGCGCGGCCCTGGCCGAGCGCGGCGGGCGGCACACCGTCGTGTTCCGCAGCACCATGCTGCCGGGCACCTGTCTGAACCTGCTGGTGCCCATCCTGGAGAAGTACGTCGGCGGCACGGCCGGGGTGGACGTGGGCGTCGCCGTCAACCCGGAGTTCCTGCGCGAGGGCACCAGCGTGAAGGACTTCTTCGACCCGCCGAAGACCGTCGTCGGCGAACTCGACGCGGCGAGCGGCGACGCGGTGCTCGCGCTGTACGAGGGGCTGCCCGGCGAGGTGTTCCGGGTGCCGATCCCGACGGCGGAGGCCATCAAGTACGCGGACAACGCCTTCCACGGCCTGAAGATCGGCTTCGCCAACGAGATGGGCGCGGTGTGCCAGGCGCTCGGTGTGGACTCCCACCAGGTGATGGACGTCTTCCTGGCCGACCGCAAGCTGAACATCAGCCCCGCCTATCTGCGGCCCGGCTTCGCCTTCGGCGGCTCCTGCCTGCCCAAGGACCTGCGCAGCCTGGTCCACGCGGCGCGGCGGGCCGATGTCTCGGTGCCCATCCTGTCCCATGTGCTGCCGTCCAACGCCGACCATCTGCAACGCGCGGTGGAGATGGTGGAGCGGACCGGGAAGAGACGGGCGGGCATCTTCGGGCTGTCCTTCAAACCCGGCACCGACGACCTCCGGGAGAGCCCGCTCGTCGAGCTCGCGGAGCGGCTCTTCGGCAAGGGGTACGACCTCAGGATCTACGACGCCAACGTGAGCCTCTCCCGGCTGCTCGGCGCCAACCGCGAATACATCGAGAACCGGCTGCCGCACCTCGCCCAACTGCTCGCGGACTCCGTCGAGGAGGTGCTGGACCACGCCGAGGTGTGCCTCGTCGGGACCAGGGACCCCCAGGTGCTGTCGAAGCTGCCCCGCGGCGGCGACGGCCCGGTGATCGTCGATCTCGTCCACCTTCCCGACGCCGACGCGCGGCGGGCCGAACCGGGGTACATGGGCCTTGCTTGGTGACACCTCGCCCGACGGCGACACATCGTCCGACAACACGTCCGGCGACGGCACGCAGGCCGGGGGCACGTCCGCCGGCCGCCCACAGGCCGCCGGACGGCCGGGCCGGCGCGCGCTGGTCCTGGTGGAGAACCTGTCGGTCCCCTTCGACCGGCGGGTGTGGCAGGAGTGCACGACGCTGCGCGACGCGGGCTGGCAGGTGGACGTGATCTGTCCGCAGGGCGGCAAGCGGGACACCGAGGCGGAGGCGGTGATCGACGGGGTGCGGATCCACCGCTACCCGCTGCGCGCCGCCACCGGCGGTCCGGCCGGCTATCTGCGGGAGTACGGATCGGCGCTCCGGCACACCTTCCGGCTGGCCCGCGCGGTCGGACCGGTCGACGTGGTGCACGCCTGCAACCCGCCGGACCTGCTGTTCCTGCCGGCCCTGTGGCTGAAGCGGCGCGGGGCGCGGTTCGTCTTCGACCAGCACGACCTCGTCCCCGAGCTGTACCTCTCCCGGTTCGGGCGCGGCAAGGACCTGCTCTACCGCGCCGTGTGCGCGCTGGAGCGGCGCACCTACCGGGCCGCGGACGTGGTGCTCGCCACCAACGAGAGCTACCGGGACGTCGCGGTGCGCCGCGGCGGCAAGCGGCCCGAGGACGTCTTCGTGGTGCGCAGCGCCCCCGACATCGACCGCTTCCACCCGGTGCCGCCCGAGCCTGAGCTGAAGCGCGGCAAGCCCCATCTGCTCTGCTATCTCGGCGTCATGGGGCCGCAGGACGGTGTCGACTACGCGCTGCGGGCCCTGGCGAAGCTGCGCGACGACCACGGGCGGACCGACTGGCACGCGGTGTTCGTCGGCGCCGGCGACACCTTCGACGCGATGGTGGAACTGTCGCGGCGGCTCGGGCTCTCGGAGCAGGTGCAGTTCACCGGGCGCGTCCCGGACGCCGATCTGGTGCGCTACCTGTCCACCGCCGACGTCTGTCTCTCCCCCGACCCGCACAATCCGCTGAACGACGTGTCGACCATGAACAAGGTCCTGGAGTACATGGTGATGGGCCGGCCGATCGTCTCGTTCGACCTCAAGGAGGCGCGGGTCTCCGCCGGGGACGCCGCTCTCTACGCGCCCGCCGACGACGAGAGCGCGTTCGCGGGGCTCGTCGCTGAGCTGATGGACGATCCGGAGAAGCGGGCCCTGATGGGCAAGATCGGCCAGGAGCGGATCGGCGGGAAGCTCTCCTGGCGGAACTCGCAGGCGTCGCTGCTCGCCGCCTACGCCGCCGCCTGCCCCGACGGCGCCGGGCCGGGCGGCATAGGGACCGGCGGCACCGGCCGGGCCGGGAAGAGGCCCGGCCGTTGAGCGACGACACGATACGCCTGGTCACCATCGGGCGGATTATCCGTCGTCGCCGGCGGCTGCTCACCGTCCTCGCGGTGGTGGGCGCGCTCGTCGGCTACGGCACCTCGCTGCTGCTCCCGCCGCGGTACACGACCTCGGCGTCGGTGCTGCTGCCGGGCGCGTGGGAGGAGCGCGAGCTGCTGACGCAGGCGGAGATCGCGACCAGCTCGGTGGTGGTCGACCGCGCGGCCGCCGCACTCGACTGGAGCGGCACCGACGGCGTCGAGCTCCGTGAGCGGGTGACGGCGCAGACCGCCGACGGGAACATCGTGAAGATCTCGGGCACCGCGGACTCCCCGGAGCGCGCGCAGCAGCTCGCCGACCAGGTGGCCCGGCAGTTCGTCTCCTTCGCCGCGCGGATCGCGGGCGACGGCACCGACCCCGAGGCGGTGGGCGGGCCCGAGGCGCTGCGGCAGATGGTGGTGCAGACGAGCCGCCGGATCACCGAACTGGCCGAGGACAGCACGGGGCAGAGCGTGGAGAGCGTGCAGACCCGCACCGAGCTGGCCAAACTGCGCACCGCGCTGCAGGAGGCGGTGCGCAAGCTGGACGAGGCCGATCCGGCCGCCGACCAGGCCGACATGGTCGTCATGGGCCCGGCGGCCCGGCCGACGGGCGAGGCGCCGCCGACGCGGATCCAGCTCGTCGCCGGCGGGGCGCTGCTGTTCTTCCTGGTCGCGGTCGTCGGGCATCTCACCGCCGCCCGGATGAGCCGCCGGCTGCGCACCGAGGCGGAGATCGCGGCGGCGCTCGGCTCGGCGTCGCTCGGCACGGTGGACGTGCCCGGGGCGCCGGCGGCGCACCGGCCGGAGGACACCGGCCGGTGGGCCGGGCTCCGCCGGCTGGTGGGCGCCGACGTCCGGTGGGACGTGCCGCCGCCGCAGGCGTCCGGCGACGAGGCGGGCCGGCGGGTCCGCTACCGGCGGGTGCACGCCCGCCTGCGGGAACGGCTGCCGGACCCGCGGGAGCTGCTGGTCGTCGTGCCGGAGGGCGACGGGACCGCGCTGCGGGCCGCCGGGCAGCTCCTCGCCGAGGCCGGCGGGGAGGGCCCCGTGCTGCGGACGGTGGAGGTCCCGGTGGCCGGGCCGCTGGTGCCCGACCGCGACGGGGAGTCGGGCGTGCTGGTGGTGCTCAGCGCGGGGCTGTGGACGGCGGAGGAGCTGGCCGGCGTCTCCGGCGCGTGCGCGGACGCCGGGCACGAGGTCGTCGGCATCGTCCTGGCCGGAGCCGGGTGGGCCCCCTCGGCCCGCTCCGCCGGCCGTCCCCGGCCTCCGGCGGCGCCGGCCCTCGCGGCCGGCGACGACACGAGGGGGGTCTCCCGGTGACCGCGAGGACGACGCCGCAGCCGCCGGCCGCCGCTCCGCTGATCGACCTCCAGGCGCTGGTGGTCGCGGTGCGCCGACGGCGGCGCCTGTGGTGTGCCATGGGGCTGCTGGGGCTGCTCGCCGGGGTGGCGGTGGCGCTGCTGCTGCCGCCGCCGCCGACCGCCGAGACCACGGTCCTGGTCGCGCACCAGGAGGACCAGCCGAACGATCCCGGCACGCTGATCCGCACCGACGTGGGGCTGCTGCACACCACGCGGATCGCGGGACAGGCGCTCAGGTCCCTCGGTTCCCCGGAGAAGCCGGAGGACTTCATGGAGGACTACGCCGGCGCCGGCCTGACCAACAACCTGCTGCGGATCACGGTGTCGGGCGACAGCGACGCCGAGGCGGTGGCCCGCGCGGGGGCGCTGGCCGACGCGTTCGTCGCGGACCATGTGCGGCGGATACAGGAGGCGGCGAACGCCGAGGCCACGTCCCTGCTCGACCAGCGCGACCGGATGCGCGAGGACCTCGCCGAGGTCGACCGGGCGATCGGCGAGGGCGCTTCTGAGAGCGGGCCGAAGGCGTCCGCGAACCTGGAGTCGCTCTTCGCCCGGCGGGCCGAACTCACCTCGCGGATCGCCGACTTCGACCAGCGCGCCGCAGAGGCGCGGATGGGTACGCCCCGGCTCGTCGCCGGCACCCAGATCGTGGACGCGCCGCGCGCGGTGCGGCACTCCCTGCCCCGGGCAGCCGCCACCGACGCCGGGATCGGGCTCGTGCTCGGGCTCGCCCTCGGGCTCGCGGCGGCCGCGGTCGGCACGGTGGTCGCGGACCGCCCGGTGCTGCGGCGGGACATCGCGGCGCACCTGGGCGCCTCGGTCCTCGCGGAGCTGCCCCGCCGGTCGTCCGGACGGTGGCGGCGCCGGCGGACCCGGACGGCGCGCGAACGGCTCACCACGACCCTGGCCCGCACCGTGCGCGGCTCGGCGGAGCCGGTGTCGCTGCTGGAACTGGGCTGTGCGCCGAGTACGGGTGCGATCGCCCTGGACCTCGCCGGGGCGCTGGCGCCGCAGGGGCCGGTGGTCGTCGTCGACGGCCTGCCCGGGGCGCGGCTCGCCCGCCGCCGCCCCAGGCCGGGAGACCCGGCCGTGGTCGGCGGCGAGGCCGCAGGGACGGTGCCGCCCGGGGAACTGAGGCTCGGCGTCGGCTCGGTGGCGCCCGGCACGGCGTGGACCGATCTGCGGTACCTCGGCACCCGGACGGTGCTCGTGGTGCGGGCCGGGCACGGCAGCACGGCGTGGCTGCACACGGTGGCGCGGCAGCTCGCGGACCAGCACGTCGAGGTGGTCGGGGTGGTGCTGATCGACCCCGATCCGCGCGACCGGACCGACGGCACCCTGTGGGACGGCCCGCCCGCCCCGCGCGGCCGGAGCGGGCCGCCGGCCCCCCGGAACGGGGAGGCCGCGCCCCACGCCGTCCAGACGGTGCGGGAGGAACGGCCGGCGGAGCGGCGGCCGACATGGGCGGTGCGGGTCCCGGACAGCGATCAGGAGGCGAGGTAGGACATGTGTGGCATCGCAGGCACGTACCGGTGGCCGGACGGGAAGGCCGTGGCCGACCGGCTCACCGACACCCTCGCCCACCGCGGCCCGGACGGGGCGGGCCGCTACAGCCACCCCGTCGGCGACGGCGAGGTGCACCTCGGGCACCGCAGGCTGGCGATCATCGACCTGTCCGGGACCGGCGCCCAGCCGATGCTCTCGGACGGCCTCGTGCTGACGTACAACGGCGAGCTGTACAACGCGCCCGAGCTGCGGGCCGAGCTGACGGCCGCCGGGGTGCGCTTCCGCGGCACCTCCGACACCGAGGTGCTGCTGGAGGCGTGGCGGCGCTGGGGCACGGACTGCCTGCCCCGGCTGCGCGGCATGTTCGCGTTCGGGATCTTCGACGAGCGGACCGGTGAACTGGTCCTCGCCCGCGACCAGCTCGGCATCAAGCCGCTGTTCCTGATGCGGCGCGGCGAGGGCCTGGTGTTCGCCTCCGAGCTGAAGGCGCTGGCGGCCGTGACCGGCGGGTCGCTGGAGGTGGACCACGCGGCGCTGGTGGCCTCGCTGCTGTACTACTGGGTGCCCGACTCCCGGTGCGCGTTCCGCGAGGCGGAGAAGCTGCCGCCCGGGAGCTGGCTGCGGTGCCGGCCCGACGGCCGGGTGGAGCGCGGCCGGTTCTGGCACCTGAAGGACGTCGCCGCCGAGGGCCGGGAGCGGGCCCGCGCCGGGGATCTGCCGGACATCGCCGCCGTCGTCGAGGAGTCGACCCGCAGGCATCTGCTCTCCGACGTCCCCGTGGCGACGTTCCTGTCCGGCGGCCTCGACTCCAGCTACCTGACGGCGCTGGCCGCCCGCGACCGGCCCGGGATCTCCGCGTACACGATCGGCTTCCGGGCCGAGGACGCCCGGTTCGAGGCGATGCCGGACGACCTGCGCTACGCGCGGCAGGTGGCCGGGCGCTTCGGTGTGGACCTCCACGAGATCGAGATCGCGCCGGACGTGCTCGACCTGCTGCCGCGGATGACGTACCACCTGGACGAGCCGATCGGCGACCCCGCCGCGATCAACACGTTCCTGATCTGCTCGGCCGCCCGGGAGGCCGGGGTCAAGGTGATGCTGTCGGGGATGGGCGCCGACGAGCTGTTCGCCGGCTACCGCAAGCACCTGGCCAACCTGCTCGCGCTGCGCTACCAGCGCGTGCCGCGGCCGCTGCGGCGCGGCCTGTCGGGGGCGGTGGACCGGCTGCCGGTCGCCTCGTCCCGGCGGGGGTACCGGTCGGTGCGCTTCGCCAAGCGGTTCCTCTCCTTCGCCGACCTGCCGGAGGAGACGGCGTTCCGGCGCAGCTACACCATGTACGACCGGGACGAGCTGCTCGCCCTGATCGACCCGGACCTGGCCGGGACGGTCGACGACGTGCTGACCGAGCACGCGGACGTCTACCGGGACAACGAGCTCGACGACTTCGTGAACCGGATGTGCCTGGGCGACTCGCGGATGTTCCTGCCGGGCCTGAACCTCGCCTACACGGACCGCTCCAGCATGGCCGCGTCGACCGAGGTGCGGGTGCCCTATGTGGACGTGGAGGTGGTCAGGGCGGCGTTCGCGGTGCCCGGTGACCGCAAGATCGTCGGACGGCAGGGCAAGGCCGTCCTCAAGGAGGCGGCCGCCACCGTCCTGCCGCGGGAGATCGTGTACCGGCCCAAGGGCCTGTTCAGCGCCCCGCTGCGGGCCTGGATGAGCCGGGACCTGGCGCCGCTGGTGCGCGAGGTGATCCATGACGGCGAACTCGTCAGGTCCGGCTTCCTGCGCCGTGACGCGCTGGCACGGCTGGCCGCGGAGGACGCCGCGGGGCACCGGGACCACTCCAAGCATCTGTGGCACGTGCTGACGCTCGAGTACTGGTATCGCGGCGCGACCTCAGGAGCCGGTCACGGCACTCGACCGACGGCTCAGTAATCCGACGGGAATGCGAACGGTAATGCGACAGGAGTTCGGGTGAAGCAGGTCGTACAGAACTACAAGAGCGGCGAGCTGGCGGTGCTGGACGTGCCGGTGCCGGGGTGCAAGCCGGGCGGTGTGCTGGTGCGCAGCGCCTACTCGCTGATCTCCACCGGGACCGAGCTGATGAAGGTGTCCGAGGCCGGCATGTCGATGCTGGGCAAGGCGCGTTCCCGGCCGGACCAGGTGGCGAAGGTCATGCAGAGCGTGGCCGTCAACGGGGTGCCCGCCACCTACCGCAAGGTGATGGGCAAGCTGGACTCCTGGACGCCGCTGGGCTATTCGCTGTGCGGGGTGGTCGAGCAGGTCGGCGCCGGCGTCGACGACGTCAAGGCCGGCGACCTGGTGGCCTGCGCCGGCAACGAGCACGCGCTGCACGCCGAGCTGAACTGGGTGCCGAAGAACCTCTACGCCCCGGTTCCGGACGGCCTGGAGGCCCGGCACGCGGCCTTCGGCACCGTCGGCTCGATCGCCCTGCAGGGCGTCCGCCAGGGCGAGTCCCGGCTCGGCGAGACGGCGCTGGTCATCGGCCTCGGCCTGATCGGGCAGCTCGTGGTGCAGTTGCTCACCGCCTCCGGGGTCCGGGTCGTCGGCGTCGACCCCGACCCGGCGCGCTGCGAGCTCGCCGAGCGGCTCGGCGCCGCGGCCTGCGGCGACCCCGAGTCCGCGGCCGTGGAGGGCGCCGTCGCCGAACTCACCGGCGGCCACGGCGTGGACCAGGTGTACCTGGCCGCGGGCGGCGGCAGCAACCAGCCCGTCGAGCTGGCCGCCCGGCTGTGCCGGGACCGCGGCCGGGTCGTCGACATCGGCAAGTGCCGCCTCGACCTGCCGTGGAACGCGTACTACGAGAAGGAGCTGGACGTCCGCTTCTCCCGCAGCTACGGCCCCGGGCGCTACGACCCGGAGTACGAGCTGGAGGGACGGGACTACCCGATCGGCTACGTCCGCTGGACCGAGCGCCGCAACCTGGCGTGCTTCCTCGACCTCGTCGCCCGCGGCAGCGTCGACGTGGAGCCCCTGGTCTCCCGTGTCGCCGACTTCGACGACGCCGTCGAGACCTACCGGAGCCTGAAGGACGGCGAACTCAAGGCCGTGGCCGTGCTGTTCCGCTACCCGGACCAGCAGGCGGACGCGGCGGGGGCGGCGGCCCCGGAGGTGACCGTGCCCGCGGTGAGGCCGCCCGCGGCCACCGCGCGGCAGCGGCCCGCCCCGGCCGCCGGGAAGCCGGTGCGCCTCGCGTTCGTCGGCGCGGGCAACTACGCGACGTCGATGCTGCTGCCGCACCTGGCACGGCGCGACGGCGTCGAGCTGGCGGCGGTCGTCACCACGACGGCGCTGTCCGCGGCCAACGCGCGGCGGAAGTTCGGCTTCGCCGAGGCCACCACCGACCTCGACACCGTCCTCGGGGACGACGGCGTCGACGCGGTGTTCGTGGTCACCCGGCACAGCTCGCACGCCGAACTGACCCGCAAGGCGCTGCTGGCCGGCAAGGCGGTCTTCGTGGAGAAGCCGCTCGCGCTCACCGGCGACGAACTGGCCGGTGTGCTCGCTGCGGTGGAGGAGTCCGGCAACGACCGGATCCAGGTCGGCTTCAACCGCCGGTTCGCCCCGCTGCTGCGGGAGGCCAAGGCGCGGTTCGGCGCCAGGACCGGCCCGGCGAGCCTGCGCTACCTGGTCAACGCGGGCGGCCTGGCACACGGGAGCTGGTACCTCCGGCAGGACACCGAGGGCTCCCGGTTCGCCGGCGAGGGCGGGCACTTCATCGACACCGCGAGCTGGCTGCTCGACGCCGATCCGGTCTCGGTGTACGCGGTCACCACGCCCGGCAACGAGGACCTCCAGGTCGTGCTCGGCTACCCGGACGGCTCCACGGCCACCATCAGCTACGTCACCACCGGCTCCCCCGGGTTCCCCAAGGAGACCCTGGACCTGGTCGCCGACGGCCGGGTGCTGCGGCTCGACGACTTCGTGCGCGCCAGTGTGTACGGCCGCAGGAAGTGGGTCAGTTCGCGGCTGCCCAAGGCCCGGGACAAGGGCCAGTCGGCCGAACTGGCCGCCTTCGTCAGGGCCGTGCGGACCGGCGGCCCGATGCCGGTGCCGCTGGAGTCGCTGGCCGCCACCACGGCGGCCACGCTCGCCGTCCGGACCGGTCTGGCGAGCGGCCTGCCGGTGACGCTGGCGGGGGCCCGATGACCGTGCGCTCCGGCAGCCCGGGCTGGTACCTGCGGCGGCTGTCCCGGATGGGGCCGCGGGAGATCGGCGGCCGGGTGGCCGACACCTTACGCCGGCGGCGGTGGCGTGCCGCGCCGCAGGCCTGCCCGGAGGTGACCGGCGCCCGGTTCACCGCGGTGCTGCCCGCGGGGGCGGCCGACGCGGTGCCGCCGGACGCCGTGAAGCGCCTGATCGCCGACGCCGACCGGCTGATGGCCGGTCACGCCGAGTTCTTCGGCGTGACCCGCGACGACCTGGCCGACCCGGACTGGTGCCTCGACCCGAAGACCGGGCGCCGGGCCCCCTGGGTCCACGCCTTCGACGTGCCGTACCGCGACGAGGACGCGGTCGGGGACATCAAGCAGATCTGGGAGCCGTCGAGGCACCAGTACCTGACCGTGCTCGCCGCCGCCTACGCCCTCACCGGCGACGAGCGGTACGCGGAGCGGGTGGCCGCGCATCTGCGGTCGTGGTGGGCGGCCAACGCACCGCTGCGCGGCGTGCACTGGACCAGCGGCATCGAGCTGGGCATCCGGCTGCTGTCGTGGGTGTGGATCCGCCGGCTGCTCGACGGCTGGCCGGGCGCCGCCGCCCTGTTCGAGGACAACCCGGTGGCGCTGAACCAGATCTGGCACCACCAGCGCTGGCTGGCCGGCTTCCCCAGCCGGGGCTCCTCGGCGAACAACCACGTCGTCGCCGAGGCCGCCGGGCAGTTCGCCGCGGCCTGCGCCTTCGGCTGGTTCCCCTCCTCGGCGCGCTGGCGGGACCGGGCGCTGCGGTCGCTGGAGCGGCAGCTGCGCGCCAACACCTTCGCCTCCGGCCTCAACCGCGAGCTGGCCACCGAGTACCACGGGCTGGTGCTGGAACTGGGCCTGGCCGCGGTGGCCGAGGCGGACGCGGCCGGCGTGCCCGTCCCCGCCGGCGTCCGGCTGGTGCTGCTGCGGATGACCGACGCCCTCGCGGCCGTCGTCGACGACCGGCTGCGTCCGCCGCGTCAGGGCGACGCCGACGACGGGCACGGCCTGGTCCTGGACGGTACGGGCACCGGTCGCTGGGGCTCGCTGCTGGCCACCGGGGAGGCGGTGTTCGGCCGGCTGCCCTGGTGGCCCGAGGTCACCGGCACCGATGTGCGCACCCCGCTGCTGGCCGCGCTGCTCCGCCCGTACCGGGCGGACGTGTCGCGCCCGGAGAGCCGGCCCGCCCACTTCGCCGACGCCGGCCTCACCGTGCTGCGCGGCCCGGACGGCATCTGGTGCCGGTGCGACGGCGGCCCGCACGGCTTCCTGTCCATCGCCGCGCACGCCCACGCCGACGCCCTGTCCGTGGAGGTCCGCCAGGACGGCGTCGACGTGCTCGCCGACCCGGGGACGTACTGCTACCACGGCCAGCCCGAGTGGCGGAACTACTTCCGCTCGACCCTCGGCCACAACACCCTGGAGCTGGACGGCGCCGACCAGTCCGTCTCCGGCGGCCCGTTCCTGTGGACGAGGCACGCCCGCAGCCAGGTGCTGGCGGCGGACACCTCCGGCGCCCTCACCGGGGGGACGTCCCGCTGGTGCGCCGAGCACGACGGCTACCAGGGCTCCGCGCACCGGCGGCAGGTGGAACTGACGGCCGCGACCCGGGAGCTGAGGATCACCGACGAGGTGAGCGGGCCGCGCCGCGCCGTGCGCCTGGCGTTCCACCTCGGCCCCGCGGTCACCGCCGAACTGACGGGCGGCAGGGCGCGGCTCGGCTGGACCCACGACGGCGAGGAGCGCTCCGCGGTCCTCGACCTGCCCGGCGGGCTGACCTGGCGGGCGCACCGCGGCGAGAGCGAGCCGCCGCTCGGCTGGTACTCCGCCGGGTTCGGGCGCAAGGAACCCAGCACCACCCTGGTCGGCACCGGCTTCACCGACGGCAGCGCGCCGTCGGTGCGGTTCACCACCGTGCTCGCCTTCCGCGGTCGGGGGGCCTGACACGTGGGGACCGTGGGGATCGGCCGGCGGCACCGGGCGTCACCGGCGGCACCGCTGGTGCTGCTGGCCCTGCTGCTGGCGGCGACCGGCTGCGAGAGCACGCCGGACGCCCGCCCGGCGCCGGGCGCCGCGGCGCCGAAGTCGGCGGCCCGGGTGTGCGCCGCGCCCGCGGCGGGGCCGGCGACGGCGCCCGCGGGCGCGGTGACGGTCGACCCCGCGGTCACCGGCGACCTGGCCGTGAAGACCAGGAACAGTCCCCCGCGCACCACGTTCTGGCTCCGGCCGGGCACCCACACCCTCCCGGCGGACCGCTTCGCCCAGGTCGTCCCCAAGGAGGGGAACAGCTACCTCGGCGCGCCGGGCGCGGTGCTCGACGGCCGGCGGACCAACCAGTACGCCTTCGGCGGCGCCGCCCCCGACGTCACCATCCGCCATCTGACGGTGCAGGGCTTCGTCGCGCCGCACGACGAGGGCGTGGTCAACCACGACTCGGCCGACGGGTGGGTCGTCGAGCACGCCACGATCCAGCACAACTCCGGTGCCGGGCTGATGGCCGGCGCCCGCCAGCGGGTCCGCGCCAACTGCCTGCGGGCCAACGGCCAGTACGGCATGAACGCGTACAAGGCCGGCGGCACGATCACCGGGCTGGTGGTCGAGGGCAACGAGATCACGGGCAACAACACCGACGACTGGGAGCGGCGGCGGCCGGGCTGCGGCTGCACCGGCGGCGTCAAGTTCTGGGCCGTGGACGGCGCCGACATCCGCGGCAACTGGGTGCACGACAACCGCGGCGCCGGGCTGTGGGCGGACACCAACAACAACGACTTCCGCATCGAGGGCAACGTCCTGGAGTCCAACGACGGGGCCGCGCTGATCTACGAGACCAGCTACAACGCGGTGATCCGCGCCAACACGATCCGGCGGAACAACTGGGTCGAGGGGCGCCGGTACGCCGACCGGGGCGACACCTTCCCGTTCGGGACCGTCTACGTGTCGGAGTCCGGCGGCGAACCGCGGATCAGGGCCCGTACCGACCGGATCGAGATCCACCGCAACGTGCTGGAGAACAACTGGTCCGGCATCACCCTGTGGGAGAACGCCGACCGGTTCTGCAACAGCCCCGCCAACACCTCCTCCGGGCACTGCACCCTGCTGGTGAAGGACACCGCCCGCTGCGCCCAGCCGGCGATCGCCGGACCGCCGCTCTACGACGACTGCCGGTGGAAGACCCAGCGGGTGGACGTCCACGGCAACCGCTTCGTGCTGGACAAGTCCGTCGTCCACTGCACGGTCAAGTGCGACCGGATGGCGGTGCTCGCCAACTACGGCACCTATCCGGACTGGTCGCCCTACCAGGGCGAGCGGGTGGCCGAGGCGATCACCCGCGAGCAGGACAACCGCTTCTTCGACAACGACTACGTCGGGCCGTGGACGTTCGTCGCCCACGACCCGAGCCGGATGCTCGACCCCGGTCAGTGGCAGGGCACGCCGTACCAGCAGGACGCGGGCAGCACCTTCCGCGCACGGGACGGTGGGTGAGATGACCGCGGACCACACGCCGAGGATCGTCGGGACGGTCTGGGGACTGCTGATCCTCAACACGCTCGGCTCCACCGGGGCGCAGACCATCGTCCCGCTGCCCCGCTCCCTCATCCAGATGGTCACCATGGGCGCGCTGGTCGCCGCGTTCACGCTGGCGCTCGCCGTCAATCTCCGGCTGCGGGTCCGGCCCGGGGCCTATGTCTTCCTGCTCACGCTGCTGCTGGTGCCGAGCGTGCTGTCCAGCGTGCATCTGGAGTCCGGCTTCGGCGCGCTGTTCCGCTGCGCCCGCCTGGGTCTGTTCGTCGCCACGCTGTGGCTGCTCAGCCGCTGGTGGGACGGCGGGACGACGTTCGTGCGGCACCACATCCGGATGTACTTCGCGGTGCTGTGCTCGGTGGCCGCGGGCGCGATCCTGTCGCCGGGCGCCGCGATGCCCGAGCTGTACGGCGGGCGGCTGGTCGGCGCGCTGTGGCCGCTGACCCCGCCGCAGATCGGGCAGTACGCCGCGGTGATCACCGGACTGGCCGTGCTGCTCGTGCTGGGCCGCCGCACCGACGGGCGCGGCGCGGCGGTGGTCGTCGTGCCGGCCCTGGTGCTGCTCGCGCTGACCCACACCCGGACGGCCACGATCGGCCTGATCGCCGGCCTGGTGCTGGCCATCGGCTCGCTCGTGCTGACCAGCGCCGCCGCCCGCCGGTTCTTCGCCTGGACGGTGCTGTGCGCCGTGGTGGCGGCGGTCGGCTTCGGCTCCCTGGTGCAGGCGTGGTTCCTGCGCGGGCAGAGCCAGGAGAACTTCACCAGCCTGACGGGCCGGGCCAAGGTCTGGGACGCCCTGCTGGCGGCCCCCCGGACGGCCACCGAGTACCTGTTCGGCGCGGGGCTGGGCGACAAGTCCTTCGGCGGGCTGCCGATCGACAACAGCTGGCTGGCCGTCTACCACGAGCAGGGCGTGACCGGTGTCGTGCTGGTGACCGCGGTCTTCGTGGTGCTGGGCGGTGTCGCGCTGCTGCGTCCGCCGTCGCTGTCGAGGGCCTGCGCGATCTTCCTGATCAGCTACTGCGCGATCGCCTCGTACACCGAGGCGGGGCTCGGGGACGCCTCGCCGTACCTGCTGCATCTGGCCGTGGCCGCCTCCCTGCTCGCGGCGCCCGCCGCACCGGAGGGGCACGAGGCGCCGGACGCGCGGGAGGCCCACGAGGCGCCCGTCGCACCGGAGCACGAGGCACCCGACGCGCGAGGGCTTCCGGGCGCACCCGCCGCGCGCGAGCCCGGGGATGCGCCCGCCGTGCCCGGGCCGTCCCTTCCCCGACAGGCCCGCACACCGGAGGTGACCTGACCCATGCACGTCCTCGTGGTGCACAACCGCTACGCCTCGGCGCAGCCGAGCGGGGAGAACAACGTCGTCGACCAGGAGGTGGCGCTGCTGCGCGGGGCCGGCCACCGGGTCGGTCTGTTCGAGCGGCGCAGCGACGACATCGGCGCCCTGTCGCTGCCGCGCAAGGCCGCGCTGCCGCTGCTGGTGCCGTGGAACCCGGCCGTCCGCACCGAGCTGGCCGCCCGGCTCCGCGCCGAACGCCCGGACGTGGTGCACGTCCACAACGTCTTCCCGCTGCTGTCGCCCGCGGTGCTGGCGGCCTGCGCCGACGCCGGGGTGCCCGCCGTCGCCACGCTGCACAACTACACCCAGGTCTGCCCGCCCGGCACGCTCCAGCGGGACGGCCGGCCGTGCTCCGAGTGCGTCGGCTCCACACCGCTGCCGGCCGTCCGGCACGGCTGCTACCGGAACTCCCGGCTGGCGACGGTGCCGCTCGCGCTCAGCCTGTCGGTCAACCGGCGGCGCTGGTGGTCCGGGGTGGAGCGGTTCTTCTGCATCTCCGCCGCGCAGCGCGACGTCCTCGTCCGGTCCGGCATGCCGGCCGAACGGCTCGCGGTGAAGCACAACTTCGTGCCCGACCCGGGCGCGCTGCGCGAGGGCGACGGGGAGCATCTGCTCTTCCTCGGCCGGCTGGCGGAGGCCAAGGGCGTACGGCTGCTCATGGCCGCGTGGGACGAGATCGCCGCCGGCGGCGGTGTCGGCGTGCCGCTGGTGATCGCCGGGGCGGGGCCGCTGGAGCCGGAGGTGACCGCCTGGGCGGCGGGCCGCGACGACGTGCGGTACGCGGGCCTGTACGACCCGGAGCAGTGCCGGCGGGCCGTCGCCCGGTCGGTCGCCGTGGTGGCCCCGTCCACCTGGATGGAGGCGTTCGGCCTGGTGGCCGTGGAGGCGATGGCGGCGGGGGTCCCGGCCGTCGCCGCCGGGCACGGCGCCTTCACCGAACTCGTCGAGGACGGGGTGACCGGCCTGCTGCACCGTCCGGGCGACGCCGCCTCGCTCGCCGCGAGCCTGCGGCGGATCACGGCGGGCGGGGCCGCCGGCCGGGAGATGGGACGGGCGGCCCGGCGCCGTTACGAGCAGGGCTTCAGCCCGGCCGTCGGGCTGGAGCGTCTGGAGGAGGGGTACCGCGCCGCACTCGCGGCACGGTCGGGCGGCGGGGAGGGCCCGCCGCCGGCAGGGGACACGAGAACGGGCTCGCGGCGGGGACACCCGCGCGAGCGGGATGGGGGAAGCAGATGACACGATGCCGACTGTGCGGCTCGGCGGCGACGGCGAGCGTCGTCGACCTGGGGGCCACACCGCCGTGCGAGAGCTTTCTCGCCGCGGACCAGCTGGACTCGCCGGAGCCGGCGTACCCGCTGCACCTGCGGGTCTGCACGGAGTGCTGGCTGGCGCAGATCCCGCCGCTGATCACACCCGAGGAGACGTTCAGCGAGTACGCGTACTTCTCCTCGTACTCGACCTCCTGGGTGGAGCACGCGCGCACCTTCGTCGCCGGCGCGGCCGGGCGGCTGGGCCTCGGCGACGGCTCCTTCGTGGTCGAGGTCGCGAGCAACGACGGCTATCTGCTGAAGCACGTCGTGGAGCGCGGGATCCGCTGCCTGGGCATCGAGCCCTCGGTGAACGTCGGCGCCGCGGCGCGGGACGCGGGCGTGCCCACGGTCACCGCGTTCCTGGACCCGGACACGGCCGCCGGTGTCCGCGCCGAGCACGGCCCGGCCGACCTGGTCGTGGCCAACAACGTGTACGCGCACATCCCCGACGTGGTCGGCTTCACGCAGGGGCTGCGGGCCCTGGTCGCCGACGACGGCTGGGTGTCCGTCGAGGTGCAGCACCTGCTGACCCTGATCGAGGAGAACCAGTACGACACGATCTACCACGAGCACTTCCAGTACTACACGGTCGCCTCCGCGATCCGGGCGCTCGCCAGCGGCGGTCTGACGCTCGTGGACGTCGAACTGCTGCCGACGCACGGCGGTTCCATCCGGCTGTGGGCCCGGCCCGCCGAGGTGGCGGGCGAGCCGTCCGCCCGGGTGGCCGAGGTGCTGGACCGGGAGAAGGCCGCCGGGCTCCAGGAGCTGTCCGGTTACGCCGAGTTCTCCGCCCGGGTGGCCAAGGTGCGCCGGGATCTGCTGCGCTTCCTGATCGACGCCGCCGAGCGCGGCGAGACCGTCGTCGGCTACGGCGCCCCGGGCAAGGGCAACACCCTGCTCAACCACTGCGGCATCCGGCCCGACCTGCTGGCGTACACGGTCGACCGCAACCCGTACAAGCACGGCCGGTTCACCCCCGGCACCCGGATCCCGATCCTGCCGCCCGAGCGGATCGCCGCCGACCGGCCGGACTGGGTCCTCGTCCTGCCGTGGAACCTGCGGGACGAGCTGGTCGAGCAGCTCTCCTTCGTGCACGAGTGGGGCGGCCGGCTGGTCTTCCCCATACCGGAACTGAGCATTGTCGAGGTCACGCGATGAAGGTCGTCCTGTTCTGCGGCGGTTACGGGATGCGGATGCGCAGCGGTGCCACCGACGACGTCCCCAAGCCGATGGCGATGGTCGGCCCCCGGCCGCTGATCTGGCACGTCATGCGCTACTACGCGCACTTCGGGCACACGGAGTTCATCCTGTGCCTCGGCTACGGGGCCCACCACATCAAGGACTTCTTCCTCGGCTACGAGGAGACCACGTCCAACGACTTCGTGCTCCGCGGCGGGCGCACCGAGCTGCTGTCCACCGACATCTCGGACTGGACGATCACCTTCGCCCAGACCGGCATCGAGTCCCCGATCGGGGAGCGGCTGCGCCGGGTGCGGCACCACCTGGACGGCGACGAGATGTTCCTCGCCAACTACGCCGACGTGCTCACCGACGCACCGCTGCCGGAGATGATCGACCGCTTCGCCCGGCGCGACGCCGGCGCGTCCATGATGGTGGTGCCGCCGCAGTCCTCGTTCCACTGCGTGGACCTGGGCGAGGACGGCCTGGTCGGCGGCATCACCCCGGTGAGCGAACTGCCGCTGTGGGAGAACGGCGGCTACTTCGTGCTCCGCCAGGAGATCTTCGACCACATCCCCGAGGGCGGCGACCTCGTCGCCGACGGGTGCGGGCAACTGGCCAAGCAGGGACGGCTGGTGGCCCACCAGCACCGCGGCTTCTGGAAGCCGACCGACACCGTGAAGGAGCGCGCCGCGCTCGACGAGGCCTACGCCCGGGGCGACCGCCCGTGGGCCGTGTGGGAACGCGACGGTGTCACGGTGGGGTCCGCGTGATCCGGCTCGGGGCCGGGCGCCTGGAGCGGATCGTCGCCGTGGGCGCGCACTGCGACGACATCGCCATCGGCGCCGGCGGCACGCTGCTGACGCTGTGCCGGGCGCGGCCGGGCCTGCGGGTCGACGCGCTGGTGCTCTCCGGCGGCGGGGGCGAACGGGAGCAGGAGGAGCGGGCCGCGCTCGCCGACTTCTGCCCCGGCGCCGACCTGCGGCTGACCGTGCTCAAACTGCCGGACGGCCGGATGCCCGGCCGCTGGGAGGAGGTCAAGTCGGCGGTGGAGGAGCTGCGCGCCCGGACGGAGCCGGACCTGATCCTCGCCCCGCGCACCGACGACGCGCACCAGGACCACAGCGGCCTGGCACGGCTGATGACCACCGCCTACCGCGACCACCTCGTGCTCGGCTACGAGATCGTCAAATGGGACGGCGACCTCGGCCGTCCGGTGGCGTACCAGCCGCTGACGCCGGAGACCGCCGAACGCAAGGCGGCGCTGATGGAGGCGCACTACCCCTCGCAGCGGCACCGGCCCTGGTACGACCGGGAGGCCTTCCTCGGGCTGGCCCGGATCCGCGGCATCGAAAGCCACACGCGCTACGCCGAGGCGTTCGCCGTCACCAAACTCACTCTCGACCTGGGGGAATGAACTGTGCGCGTACTGCTGACCGGACACCAGGGCTATCTCGGCACGGTGATGGCCCCCGTACTGGCGGCCGCCGGGCACGAGGTCACCGGCCTGGACTCCGGCCTGTTCGCCGACTGCGTGCTGGGCCCCGCGCCCGCGGACCCGCCCGGCGTCCGGGTGGACCTGCGCGACGTCACGGCCGGCCACCTGGCCGGCGTCGACGCCGTGATCCACCTGGCCGCCCTGTCCAACGACCCGCTGGGCGCGCTCGCCCCGGACCTCACCTACGACATCAACCACCACGCCTCGGTCCGCCTCGCCCGCCTCGCCCGCGACGCCGGCGTGCGGCGCTTCCTGTACGCGTCCACCTGCTCGGTCTACGGCGCCGCCGGCGGCGGCGGACTCGTCGCCGAGGACGCCCCGCTGCGCCCGGTGACGCCGTACGCGGAGTCCAAGGTGCGGGTGGAGGACGACCTCCACGAGCTGGCCGACGACGGCTTCAGCCCGGTGTACATGCGCAACGCCACCGCCTTCGGGCACTCGCCCCGGCTGCGCGCCGACATCGTGCTCAACAACCTGGTGGGCCACGCGCTGCTCTCCGGCGAGGTGCTGGTGCTCTCCGACGGCACCCCCTGGCGTCCGCTGGTGCACGCCGCCGACATCGCCCGGGCCTTCACGGCCGCCCTGGACGCGCCGCGCGAGGCGGTGCACGACCGGGCGTTCAACATCGGCAGCGAGGTCAACAACGTCACCGTCGCCGAGATCGCCCAGCAGGTCGCCGAGGCGGTGCCCGGCTCCGAGGTGGTGATCACCGGCGAGAACGGCGCCGACCCGCGTTCCTACCGGGTGGACTTCTCCCGGTTCCGCGCCGCGATTCCCGGCTTCGACTGCGAGTGGACGGTGAAGCAGGGCGCCATCGAACTCGCCGACGCCTACCGCGAACACGGCCTGAGCCGCGAGGAGTTCGAGCAGCGCTTCACCCGGCTGGCCGTGCTCCGCGCGGCGTCCGCGGCCGGCACCGTCGACGACACCCTGCGGTGGCGCCGGTGACCACGCCGGGCGAGGAGATGCACGCACTGGTGGAGCGGCTGTACCCGCTCTGCCGGAGCATCACCGGCGACGGGGTCCGGGCCACCCTGGACATCGTCGACGAGTACATCCCGCTGCGGGTGCACGAGGTGCCGACCGGCACCGAGGTGCTCGACTGGACGGTGCCCCAGGAGTGGAACATCCGGGACGCGTACATCGCCGACGCCGCGGGCCACCGGGTCGTCGACTTCGCCGCGTCCAGCCTGCACGTGCTCGGCTACAGCGTGCCCGTGTCGGCGACCATGCCCCTGGACGAGCTGCGCGGACACCTCCACACGCTGCCCGGCCAGCCGTCCCTGGTGCCGTACCGCACCAGCTACTGGAAGCCGGAATGGGGCTTCTGCCTGGCCCAGGAGACCCTGGACGCGATGCCGGACGGCGAGTACGAGGTGCGCATCGACTCCACGCTCGCCGACGGGCACCTCACCTACGCCGAGCACGTGGTCCCCGGGCAGGTCGCCGACGAGGTCATCGTCTCCTGCCACGTCTGCCACCCCTCGCTGGCCAACGACAACCTGGCCGGCGTCGCGGTGGCGGTGTTCCTCGCCCGGGCGCTGGCCGAGCGGACGCCCCACTACACCTACCGCTTCCTGTTCGCGCCCGGCACCATCGGGGCGATCACCTGGCTGGCCCGCAACGCGGAGCGGATCGACGAGGTCAGGCACGGCCTGGTGCTGGCCTGCGCCGGCGACCGGGGCCGGCTCACCTACAAGCGGAGCAGACGCGGCGACGCCGAGATCGACCGGGTGCTGCGGTACGTGCTGGAGACCTCCGAACGCCCGCACCGGATCGACGACTTCACCCCGTACGGCTACGACGAGCGGCAGTTCTGCTCCCCCGGGTTCGACCTCGGGGTGGGCTCGCTCAGCCGCACCCCGTACGCCGGCTATCCCGAGTACCACACCTCGGCGGACAACCCGGACTTCGTCTCCCCGGCGGCGATGGAGGACACCCTCGCGGTGTGCCGCGAGGCGTTCGCCGTGCTCGACCGCAACCGGCGGTACGTCAACCTCAGCCCGTACGGCGAGCCGCAGTTGGGCCGGCGCGGGCTGTACGACTCGCTCGGCGGGCGCAGCGACGCGAAGGAGGCCCAGATGGCCATGCTCTGGGTGCTCAGCCTCTCCGACGGCGAGCACGGCCTGCTGGACGTCGCGGAACGCTCGGGCCTGCCGTTCGACACCGTCGCGGCGGCGGCCGGAGCCCTGCACGGCGCCGGGCTGATCAAGGCGTGACGCCGGTGACCACCCACGACGACCCGCCGGTGCCGCCGACGGCACCGGCGGCACCGGCCGGGGACACCGGGCGGAGCGCCCGGCGGGCCGTCGCCGGGCGGCTGTCCTGGGGGCTGGCCGACCAGGCGGCCTCCAGCATGACCAACTTCGCGGTGGGCATCTACGTGGCACGCTCGCTGGGGCTCGCCGCCTTCGGTGTGTTCAGCCTGGCCTGGGTGACCTACGGCGTGGTGCTCAACATCTCCCGCGGCGTGGCCACCGACCCCCTCGTGGTGCGCTTCAGCGGCGTGTCCGACAGCTCCTGGCGCAGGGCGGTGGCCCGGTCCTCGGGCACCGCCCTGGGCACCGGCGCCGTCGTCGGCGCGGTGTGCCTGGCCATCGGGCTCGCCCTCGGCGGCACGGTGGGGCCCGCGTTCGTCTGCCTCGGCGTGGTGCTGCCGGGGCTGCTGCTCCAGGACGCCTGGCGGTACGCGTTCTTCGCCGCCGGGACGGGGCGGAAGGCGTTCGTCAACGACGTGGTGTGGGGCGTCGCGCTCGTCCCCGCCATGGTGGTGGCCGCCCGGGTGGGCAGTGTGGCCGCCTTCGTGCTCGCCTGGGGCGGATCCGCCGCGGTGGCCGCGGTGTACGGCCGCGTCCAGTCCGGCATCCGGCCGCTGGCGGGCGGCGCACGCGCCTGGCTGCGCGAGCACCGCGACCTCGGCTACCGCTACCTCGTCGAGAACGTCAGCAACAGCGGCGCGAGCCAGTTGCGGGCGTACGGCCTCGGCGTGATCGTCGGGGTCGGCGCGGTGGGGGTGATCCGGGGCGCCGAACTGCTGCTCGGGCCGTTCCTCGCCCTGCTGATGGGGCTGTCCCTGGTCACCGTCGCCGAGGCGGCACGGGTGCTGCGGCGGGCCCCGCACCGGCTCGGCCGGTTCTGTCTCCTCCTCGGCGGCGGACAGGCCGCCGCCGCGCTGCTCTGGGGCGGGGCGCTGCTGCTGGTGCCCGACCGGGCGGGCGCCTTCGTGCTCGGCGGGGTGTGGGACGGCGCGTCCGCCCTCGTGGTGCCCGTCACCGTCGGCGTCGCGGGCGCCGGCCTGGGCACCGGCGCGGCGGCCGGACTGCGCGCGCTCGGCGCGGCCCGGCGCAGCCTGCGCAGCCAGTTGTTCGCCTCCGCCTGCTACGTCACCGGCGGGCTCGGCGGCGCGGCCGCCGGCGGCACGGCCGGCTCGGCCTGGGGCGTCGCCGCCGCGACCGTCTGCGCCTCGGCCGTGTGGTGGCTGCACCTGCGGGCCGCCCTGCGCGAGCACCGGGCGGAAGCGGTCCCGGACACCGCGGAAGCCGCCCCCGACGCAGGCGCGGAAGCCGCCCCGGACGCCGCGGGCGCGGTCCCGGGTGCCCCGGACACCGCCGGAGCCGCCCCGGACACCGCGAGCGCCGGAAAGAAACCATCCCCGAAGTGAGGACGCCATGACCGACCGCCCCAGGCTGAGCATCGGCCTGCCCGTGTACAACGGCGAGGAGTACCTGGCCGAATCCTTCGACGCCCTGCTCGGCCAGACCTTCGAGGACTTCGAACTGGTCGTCTCCGACAACGCGTCCACCGACGGCACCGAGGACATCTGCCGCCGGTACGCCGCGCGGGACGCGCGGATCCGCTACATCCGGCTGCCCCGGAACATCGGCGCCGCCCCCAACCACAACCATGTCTTCACCGAGTGCCGCGGCGAACTGTTCAAGTGGGCCTCGCACGACGACCTGTACGCAAGGGACCTGCTGCGGCGCTGCGTCGAGGCGCTGGACGAACGGCCGGAGATGATCCTCGCCCACTCCGGCCAGGCCGTCATCGACGGCGACGGCCGGGTGAAGGTGCCGTACGAGTACGGGCTCGCCACCGACTCCCCGCACGCGCCCGAACGCTTCCGCAGCCTGCTG
Organism: Streptomyces zhihengii; assembly: GCF_016919245.1. Lineage (NCBI taxonomy): Bacteria > Bacillati > Actinomycetota > Actinomycetes > Kitasatosporales > Streptomycetaceae > Streptomyces > Streptomyces zhihengii. Next base: position 2,215,497 of record NZ_JAFEJA010000001.1, read on the forward strand.
TTCGAGCCGGGCGGCGACGACTTCTACGGGGTGATGCGGGCCGATGTGCTGCGCCGGGTGAAACCGCACGACAGCTACCACCACGCCGACCGGACCTTCGTCGCCGAGATCACCCTGCACGGGCCCTTCCACCAGGTGCCGGAGCTGCTGTACTTCCGCCGCGACCACCCCACCCGCGCCGAGCGGGCGAACCCGTCCAAGCGCTCCCGGTGCGTCAACCTGGACCCGCGCCGGGCGGGCCCGCTGCACCCGACGCCCCGGCTGCTCGCCGAGTACGTCTGGGGCTTCGCCTCGGCGATCCGGCGGGCACCGCTCTCCCCCGCCGACCGGCGGGAGTGCCGCCGCCATCTGGCCGCGTGGATGACCAGCCGGGTCCGGCCGGGCGCCGGCGAACGGGTCGAGGACCGGGCCCCCGTGGACCCGGACCGGCTCACCGTCTCCGTCGACGCGCTCGTCGCCGGACGCGAGGGGAGGCGGGCGTGACGGCCGTCCGCGTCGGGGTGTTCGGCCTGCTCGGGTCCGGCAACCTCGGCAACGACGGATCGCTGGAGGCCGTGCTCGGCTGGCTCCGCGCCGAGCACCCCGGGGCGGCCGTGGACGCGCTGTGCGGCGGGCCCGAGATCGTCACGGCCCGGTACGGCATCCCCGCCACCCGGCTGCACTGGTACCGCGGGGAGTACCGGACGGCGTCCCGGGCGCGGGCGATCGCCGCGAAGGGGGCGGGCAAGCTCGTCGACGCGTTCCGCACCGCGGCCTGGGTGCGCCGGCACGACGTGGTGATCGTGCCGGGCATGGGCGTCCTGGAGGCCACCCTGCCGCTGCGGCCGTGGGGCTTCCCGTACGCGCTGTTCCTGCTCTGCGCGAGCGGCCGGCTGTTCGGCACCAGGGTGGCGCTGGTCGGCGTCGGCGCCGCCCCGATCGCCGCCCGCCCGACCCGGGCCCTGGTGCGCTGGTCCGCGCGGCTGGCCGCCTACCGGTCGTACCGGGACGACCAGTCCCGCGACGCGATCCGGGCCATGGGCGTGGACACCTCCCGCGACGCCGTCCACCCGGATCTCGCCTTCGCCCTGCCCGCGCCGGCGGCGGGCACGGCCCCCGGGGGCCCGCCGGGCCCCGTCTGCGTCGGCGTCATGGACTTCCACGGCGGCGACGACGACCGCGCGCGGGCCGGGGAGATCCACCGGCGCTACCTCGACGGGACGACCCGCTTCGTCCGCGCCCTCGCCGAGGACGGCCGGCGGGTCCGGCTGCTCACCGGCGACGCGTGCGACGACGCGGTGGTCGGGGCGATCCTCGACGCGGTGGACTCGCCGCTGGTCACCGCCGCCGAGACGGCCTCGCTCGGGGACCTGATGAAGGAGACGGCGGCGGCCGGCGCCGTGGTGGCGACCAGGTACCACAACCTGGTCTGCGCGCTGAAGTCCGGCACCCCGACGCTCGCCCTCAGCTACGCGGCGAAGAGCGACGCCCTGATGGCCCGGATGGGCCTCGACGCCTACCGCCACCCGGCACGCGAGGTCGACGCCGACCGGCTGCTGGAGCAGTTCCGGGAGCTGGAGCGGCACGCGGACCGGCTGCGGCACACCCTCGCCGAACAGAACCTGGCGGTCGCGCGGAGCCTGACGGAGCAGTTCGCCGCCCTGACGTCGGCCCTCTTCCCACCGGCCGCCCCCGCCCGCACCCACACCCCCGCCCACACACCCACCCCGCGGAAGGCACCATGAAAGCGACCGCCGTCCCGGCCATCGCCGGCGCATACCTCTTCGAACCGACGCCGCACACCGACGAACGCGGCTTCTTCTGCCGCACCTTCGACGCCGAGGTGATCCGCTCGGTGGGCCTCGACCCGGAGGCCTTCGTCCAGGACAGCATGTCCCGCTCCGTCCGGGGCGTCCTGCGCGGCCTGCACCTGCGCTCCGGCGCCGGCGAGGCCAAGCTGGTGCGCTGCTCGTACGGGCGGGTCTTCGACGTCGCCGTGGACCTGCGGGCCGACTCGCCGACCTACCTCGGCCGGGCCTGCGTCGAGCTGTCCGGCGAGACCCAGGCGACGCTGTACATCCCGGCGGGGTGCGCCCACGGGTTCCAGGCGCTGACCGCGACCGCCGACACCTCGTACCGGATCGACCGCCCGCACGACCCGTCCGAGGACGTGACGATCGCCTTCGACGACCCGGATCTCGCCATCCCGTGGCCGCTGCCGGTCACCTCCGTGTCCGAACGGGACCGCGAGGCGCCGAGCCTCGCCGAGTTCCTGAAGCACCGGGAGAGCTGAGGCCGCCGTGACCACCGAACACCCCGCGGAGGCCGCGGTGACCACCGGACGCCCGGTGGAAGCGGCCGTGACCACCGGACGCCCGGTGGACGCCGCCGTGACCAGCGAACACCCGTCGGGCGAAGCCGAGTTCGCCCTCCCCCGGTCCCGGGCGGCCAACGAGCGGCTGCACGCCCTGATCCCCGGGGGCGCGCACACCTACGCCAAGGGCGACGACCAGTACCCCGAGGACCTGGCCCCGGTCATCAGCCACGGCCGCGGCGCCCACGTGTGGGACGTCGACGGCAACCGCTACATCGAGTACGGCTCCGGCCTGCGGTCGGTCAGCCTCGGCCACGCCCACCCCCGGGTGGTCGAGGCGGTGCGGCGCGAACTCGACCGCGGCAGCAACTTCGTCCGCCCGTCCGTCGTGGAGGCCGACGCCGCGGAACGGTTCCTGGCCACCGTGCCGACCGCCGAGATGGTGAAGTTCGCGAAGAACGGCTCCGACGCCACCACCGCGGCGGTGCGCCTCGCCCGCGTCGCCACCGGGCGCCCGCGGGTGGCCCTCTGCGCCGACCACCCGTTCTTCTCCACCGACGACTGGTTCATCGGCACCACGCCGATGTCCGCCGGCGTCCCGGACGCCGTCAACGAGCTGACCGTGGCGTTCCCCTACGGCGACCTGGCCGCCACGGAGGCGCTGCTCACCCGGTACGAGGGCGAGGTCGCCTGCCTGATCCTCGAACCGGCCACCCACACCGAACCGCCGCCCGGCTACCTCGCCGGACTGCGCGCGCTGGCCGACCGGCACGGCTGCGTCCTGGTCTTCGACGAGATGATCACCGGCTTCCGCTGGTCCGAGGCGGGCGCGCAGGGCCTGTACGGCGTGGTCCCCGACCTCTCCACCTTCGGCAAGGCGCTGGGCAACGGCTTCGCCGTCTCCGCGCTGGCCGGGCGCCGCGACCTGATGGAACGCGGCGGGCTGCGCCACGGGGGCGAGCGGGTCTTCCTCCTCTCCACCACCCACGGGGCGGAGACCCACTCCCTCGCGGCCGCGATGGCCGTGCAGAGCACCTACACCGAGGAGGGCGTCACCGCCCGGCTGCACGCCCTCGGCGAACGGCTGGCCGCCGGGGTCCGCGAGGCCGCGGCCGGCATGGGCGTCGCCGACCACCTCATCGTCCGGGGCCGGGCCAGCAACCTGGTCTTCGCCACCCTCGACGAGGAGGGCCGGCCGTCCCAGGAGTACCGCACCCTCTTCCTCCGCCGGCTCCTCGCGGGCGGGGTGCTGGCCCCGTCGTTCGTGGTCAGCGGCGCCCTCGACGACGCCGACATCGACCGCACCGTGGACGTGGTGGCGCAGGCGTGCGCCGTGTACCGCAAGGCACTCGACGCGGGCGGCCCCGGGCCCTGGCTGGGCGGGCGACCGGTGAAGCCGGTCTTCCGCGCCCGCGCCTGACGTCCCGTCCCCTCCCCCGGCGGGTCGCTCCGAGGACGCCAGATCCCGTGGTCGGCCGGTCACCCCCCGCCGGGGAGCCGGGGGTCCGCCCTGTCCGGCCCGGCCGCTCCGAGGCCGTCCGACCACTCTGCCGACGTCAGGCCCCGCGGTCGGCCGGCTCCCCGGCCGGCCGTTCGCCACCGGCCGGGGAGCCGGTCGGTCCGCCCCGGCCGGGCCTTCGGCCGGCCACCCTGCCGACCAGCCACGCGGCCACCGGCACCACCGCCAGCGCGGTGCAGCAGCCACCGACCGCATCGGTCGGATAGTGCGCCCCCAGCGCGACCTGCGCCCAGCCCATCACGGCCCCGGCGCCCAGCGCCGCGCCGAGCACGGCCACCGGTCCGGCCGCCGCGAGCAGCACCACCACGAAGGCGAGCGCGGTGAGGAACGCGGTGTGCCCGCTCGGGTAGGACAGATGCCCGTCGTGGATGGTGCGTCCCGCCAGCGGCTTGAGCACCTTCGTGACCACCACGGCCGCCCCGGGGCCCACCACGACGAGCACCGCGGCCCACGGGCGCCGCCGCACCAGACACCCCGTCACCAGCGCCGCCACCAGGGCCGCGGCCCCGACGGGCTCGCCGAGGAAGTCGACCCCCAGCGCCACCTGCCGCCACGGCGCACCGGCCCCGTCCACCCCGCCCTGCACCCACGCGTCGGGCCCGCCGGGCCCGCCCTCCCCGGCGTACAGGACACCGAGCCCCAGCACCACGAACGCGGCGAGGCCCGCCACCAGTCCGAGCCACCGGGCCGGCACCGCGCCCGTCACCCGCCCGCCGTCCCCGCCACGCCACCGACTCCCCATCGCCGAGCCCCCCGTGATGTCCGCGCCGCGCGGGCCGCGGACGGGCCGCCCCGAACGCGCCGGCGTGTGCCCCCGCCCCGGTCATAGGCGGAGGAATCAGTCTCCACCGGCCACCCTAGCCAACAACCCGGCCGCCACAGCCCGCTGTTGCCGAGCCTCACCCGCACGAACGGGTCACTCGCGGACGGCCGGTGCCGCCGTCCGGAAGCCGACGCCGATCGCCGCGAGGTCCGCCTCGTAGGCGCCGTGCCGCCGCGCGCACCGGGCCAGGTCCCGGTCGTGGCGGAACGCGCCGCCCCGGGTGATGTGCCGGTCGAAGGCCCAGTCCTCCGTGTCCGGCACCCCGGCGGGCGCACCCGGGTAGGGGGCGTACACGGTGGAGGTCCACTCGTCGGCGTTGCCCGCCATGTCCAGCACCCCGAAAGGGCTGGCGCCCCCGGGGAACGAACCGACCGGCGTGGTGGTCCCGATCCCGAGGTCCACCAGATTGGCCAGGCCGGTGCGGTACTCCTCGCCCCAGGGGAACTCCCGCCCGTCGTCACCCCGTGCGGCACGCTCCCACTCGTCCTCCGTCGGCAGCCGCACCCCGAGGCCGAGCCGCTCCCCCAGCCACCGGCAGTAGTCCGCCGCCGCCTCCCAGCCGACCCCGACCACCGGGTGGTCCGCCGGCCCCCGTCCCGCCGGTCGGCCGGTGGCCGCCGCGAAGGGCTCCCACTGACCGACCGTCACCTGCGTCCGCGCGATCCGGAACGCCGGGACGTGGATCTCCGCGCGCGGGGCCTCCTTCCGGTACCACTCCACCGGCACCCCGGTGTCGCGATAGCGCCGCGCCACCGCCGCCACCTCCTCGACGGGCGTGCCCCGCCGCAGCAACCCGGCCGGCACCTCGACCCAGTCCACCTGTTCCACCCGCACGGCTCCTCCTCGGCTCGAACGCACGACGCCCATGCTCACCGCCGCTCCCGGCGCCGGCATCGGCCGCCGGACCGATCCCGGCCGCGACCTTCGTTCCGGATCCCCGGCGGCGGCCTTGGTTCCGGATCCCCGGCCGCGACCTTGGTTCCGGATCCCCGGCCGCGACCTTGGTTCCGGATCACGCCGCGCGGACGGGAAAGCAGCCAGAAGGAGTGAGATGACTCCTTCTGCTGACATCACCGGCCACAGCCGGATATCTTCGGCCACGGGGAAGCGGGAACCAGGGGGGACCGATGGGGGATTCCTACGTCACCGACATCGCCGAGCACCCGGCCTGCGCGGTGCTGCTGTCCGCCTGGCAGTCACCCGACGCCGAGCGGCGGCGGGCGATGGTCGAAGGGCTCGGCATTCCCGGCCCCATCGCGCTGCGCAGCCGCTACCGCATGCTGCTGGACCCCCAGGCCCCCGCGGGGCCGTGGAACCCGGGGCTCACGCCGGAGAGCTGGGCGCGGCAGCTGCGGCTGGAGACCGAGGGCGACAACGCGGTGCGGTCCGGCGCGCTCACCGTCGCGCGGGACGCCTTCCGCGCCCTTCTGGCCGAGGCGCCCCCCGACCGGCCGCGTGTGGCCGCCGTCCACGCCCACCTCGGGCTCGGCAAGGTCGCCATGGAGCGGAACGACATCGAGTCCGCGGCCGAGCACTTCGCACGGGCGTCGGCCGCGGCCGACGCGTCGCGCTACCGCTTCGGACGGGCGCAGACGCTGGTCCACTGGGCGTACATGACCCTGTGGCACCACTCCGCCGAACTCGCTCTGGACCAGTTCCAGGAGGCGGCCTCCATCGCCGGGGCCCTCGACGACCCGGTGTTCCAGGGCAACGCCCAGCTCGGCGCGGCCGAGTGCGCGGAGCGGCTCGGCCAGCTGGACCGCATGGAGCGGCACGGCAAGGACGCCTACGCCACGTTCGTCTCCGTCCACTCGGCGCACGGCCAGGGCAACGCGGCCCAGCGGCTGGCCGGCTGGCTGCACCGCCGGGGCAGGCACGCCGAGGCCTGGGAATGGCTCGACCTGGCGCTGGCCGCCTTCCGGCAGGACGGCAACCCGACGGGCCTGGCCAATCTGCACTCGCTGCGCGGTGACCTCCTGCTGGACGAACGCCGCTTCGCGGAGGCGGGCGACGAGCACGGCAGGGCTCTCGAACTCGCCACGTCCGCCGGCCTGTCGCGGGCGCGCGCCCACGCCGTGCACGACCTGGGCCGCACGGCACGCGGGCTGGGCGACTGGCCCGGGGCGGTCGCGCTGTTCACCCGGTCCCTGCGGGAGTACCGGGACCTCGGCGACCTGCTCGGCATGTCCAACGCCTTCGGCAAGCTGGCCGAGGCACAGGAGAAGTGCGGCTCCGCGGACGAGGCGTTACGTACCTGGCGCGAAGCCGTCGTGGAGGTCGAGCACTACCGCGCCGACCACCAGGAGGACCGCTTCCAGGAGGAGTACCGGCGACGCTTCCGCGGCATCTACGGCGGAGCGCTGTCCGCGGCCGAGCAGCACCGCTCCCCCGAGACCTTCGCCGTGGTGGCCGACTTCCTGGCCGGCCGCCGGCTGGCGGGACTGCTGGAGGCGAGCAGTGCCGCGCCGGCCGGCGAGGCACCGGACCGGCTGCGGGAACTGCTCGCCGGAGCGGACCGCGGACTGCTGGCCCACCGGCGCGCCGCAGGGCCGGACGCCGACGGCACGCGCCGTGAGAGCCGCATCCGCCGGCTGGGCGCGTTCGACACCCGGCAGGACACCGGGGCCCCGGCGGACAAGTCCCTCGACGACCTGCTCGCCGCGGTGTACCTCCCCCCGGCCGACGAGGGCGGCGCCCTGCTGGGGGCGCTGCCCGACGGATGCCACGCCCTCCAGCTCCTCCTCGACCCGGTGGAGGAGGAGCTGGTGCGCTGGCTGTGGAAGCCCCCGGGAGGCAAGGCCGCCCTGGGCAGCTTCCGGCTGACGCCGCCCGCCCTGGACCTGCTGTCCGTCCTGCGGTCCGGTGATCGGGCGGCCGAACGCCAGGCGCTGACGGCCGAGGACCTACGACCGCTGTCCGCCCCCCTGCTCCCGGCGCCGCTCACCACGGCCCTCCTCGGGGCCGGCCCGCACGACCTGCTGATCCTCCCGGCCGGCGAGCTCTGGCGGGTGCCGTGGGGCGCCCTGCCGCTGCCGGACGGCCGGCTTCTCGGCGAGGTGTCGCACTTCGTGGTCTGCCCCTCGCTGACCATCCAGCGGCAACTGGCCACACGCGAGGGCGCCACGGACGGCCCGCGCGTCCCCGTCGACGTCGACGTGTGGCGCAGCCCGCTCGTGAAGCACCACCCCATGGAGCTGTTCCGGGACCACCGGTGGAACCCCCGGCGGCTCACCTCGGCGGCCGAGGCCCGCGACGCGGTCTGCGAGGGGCGCACGCTCATGGTGCTGACCGGGCACGGCAGGCCCCGCCCCGAGACCCGTCACTACCTCGAACTCGACCGGGACACCTGGCTGCTGCCCACCGACCTGCTCGGCCGTCGCCCGCCCCGGCGACTGGCCCTGATCGCCTGCTGGGGCAGCACCTCCCCGGGCCGTGCGCCCGGCGACCCGATCAGCATCGCGACCCTGGCGCTGGCCGGAGGCTCCGACGAGGTACTGGCCACCGTGGGGGAACTGGGCGATTCCGCGCCCGCGACCCGGTACGTGGAGATGGTGCTGAACGCGCTGCCCGAGCACGGCATGGCGGCGGCGGTGCACCGGGCCACGCGCCGCTTCCTCAGCCGCCGCGAGTACCGCTCGCTTCCGGTGCTCGACTGGGCCCCCCTCGTCCCCATCGGCACCCACCGACCCACCGGAGGCCGGCCATGACCACCCGCCCGCACCAGGCACTCGCCTACGAGCTCGACGAGCCCCTGGCCTACCGGTGGACCGACACCGCCTTCGACATGTGCACCGCGGACGACCCCGGGCTCACGGTGGCCGTGGAGCATTCCGCGGGGATCACCCGGGTGGTCGTCAGCGGATTCTGCCCCCGGTGCCTGGGAGAGATATCCGGCGAGGAGATCCTGACCGCCGCCGGCGAGAAGGGTGTCCTCGGCGACGGCACGGCGGGCACGCCGGATCTCTTCACCCGTGTCCTGGTGACCTGCAACTGCGAGCTCGGTCACGAGAACCGGCCCGCGGACGTGAAGACCGGCTGCGGCATCACCTTCGCCGTCGAGGTGTTCCGGGACGACCTCGCATGACGCCAGCGGAGCGCTACCGGAGGCCGGCCGCTCCCCCGAGCGAGCGCGAACTCGCCGAGGACAGGGCCTGGCGGCAGTACACGGAGGAGTCCCTGGCCCGGGCACAGTCCAGCGCAGAGCAGTGGCGCACCGGACTGGGGCTGCTGGTGACGGTGATGGCCGCCGGACTGATGCTGGGCGGGCCCGGCAGGATGGCCGACCTGCGCCCCGAATGGCGCGCCGTCCTGACCGCCGGTCTGGGAATCGGATTCGTCGTGGCACTGTGCGGTCTGTGGGCCGCCTCGCGTGCCGCCGCGGCAGGGGGTTCGGGCCCCGCCGACCGCGACCGGGTGCGCGCCGCCCACGGCGGCCTCGCCGCCTACAAGGCGGCCGTGGCGGCGCGCGGCTGGCGGGACATCCGCAGAGCACGCATCGCGCTGCTGGTCTCCGTGCCGCTGATCGTCACCATGACGCTGACGTCCTGGTGGCTCCCCCGCGAGTCCCCGGCGCCCGCCAACGGACCGAACCCCCGCGTCCTCGTCGTCACCCCCGGTGCGGTCCGCTGCGGCGAACTGACCGGTACCGGGGCCGTCCTGACCGTCCGCCCGGCCGGCGGATCCGGCGCTCCGCAGCGGATCCCGGTCACCCGGATCCGGTCCTTGACGGTGGTGCAGTCCTGCCCGCCATGACCACGCGCGCCCCCCGGCGCACAGCCGCACCGGAGCCCGGGAGGAGCGCCGCCGTGAGCAGACCGAGCAGGGCCGGCTGCACACGGCAGGAGACGTACACGGTCGACACGACGCGCACGGGCTGAGCGAGGGCCGTTCGCCCGGGGCACCTCGCCCCCGCTCACCCCTCCGCCCGGAGCGCGGCCGGTGTGACGGTGCGCAGGAACGGGACGACGGTCGCGGCCGCGAGCAGCGCGAGCACCACGAACGCGGCCCGTGGGGAGACGAGTTCGCCGATCACGCCAGCCAGTCCCGCGCCCAGCGGCATCGCCCCCCAGCCGAACAGGCGGGACGCCGCGCCGAACCGGCCGAGCAGTCCGTCGGGGACCAGACGCTGCCCGATGGTGCGGGAGTTGACCGTCCACAGCGTGCCGCCCATCCCGCCGAGGAAGGCGCCGGCGGCCACGGCCCAGGTCTGCGTGGTCAGGGCCGGCAGGGCGGCCATCGCCGCCGTGCCGAGGAGGTCGGCGAACATCGCCCAGCGGACGCCGAGGAGCCGGTTCACCGCGGTGACGGCGAGGGCACCGGTGAGCCCGCCGACGCCGAGGGCGCTGAGCACCAGTCCGTACTCGCCGGCGTCGAGCCCCATCTCCTGCTTCGCGTACAGCGGGATCAGCGCGAGCCAGCCGCCCCAGACCGCGCACAGCGCGGTCAGGACGAGCGACATCGTGCGCAGCAGGTGGTGCCGCCACAGGAAACGGAGTCCTTCGGCGATGCGGGCGTTGACGGAGGCGGGGGCGGCGGTGCCGCGCTCGGCGCGGAAGCGGCCCGCGAGGAACGGCAGGGCGAGGGCGGCAACGGCGTACGCGATCCAGGTGGCGCCCAGCGCCAGACCCGTGCCGGCGGCCATCAGCAGGCCCCCGGCGAACGGTCCCGCGAACTCCTGGCAGACCGTCTCGGCCCCGGACATCCAGGCGTTGACGCGGCCCCGGGCCTCCCTCGGCACTGCGGCGGGTACGAGGGCGGGGCCCGCCGTGCCGGCGATCACGTCGGCCACGCCGAGGACCGCGCCGGCGAGCAGCAGCTGGGGCAGCGAGAGGCCGCCGCCGGCCGCCGCGGCGGCGAGCCAGCCGACCGCGGCGAGCCGCAGGGCGTTCGCGGCCCACAGCAGGCGGCGCCGGTCCAGGCGGTCCACGAGGACGCCCACGTGCAGGGCGATCAGCAGCCAGGGCGCGGTGAGGGTCAGCGAGACGGCCGCGACCCTGGCGGGGGAATCGGTCAGCTCGGCGGCGAGCATCGGAAGGGCCATCTTCAGCACGCCGTCGGCGAGATTGGTGGCGGCGGTGAAGGCGACGAGCACGGCGGTGTTGCGCCGCGCGGGGGGCCGCTCCGGCGCCGCCCCTGCCGCCCCTGCGCCCCGCGTCGCTGTCGCCATCCCCGCCCCCACTAACCGTCTATCCCGTTGACCGGTGAGACGAGCGTGGCATGACGCACCCTCCCGCCGCAACCGGCTAAACGGATAGCCGGTAGACTGGTGGATGGATTCGGCCACCGACCAACCGACCCGAGGACGGGACGCATGCTCGAACAGCCCTCCGCGGCGGCGCTGGTGGAGGCGTTCGCCAACACGGTCGACGTGGAGGAGGCGAGCGACGAGATCGCCACCGCCCAGGCACTCGCCTCCTGGCTGCACGACCGGGGGCTCCGGGACACGCCGGATCCCCTGCCGGACACCGCGCACCGGGCGTACCTGGCCCTGCGTGCGGGCATCCGCGAGCGGCTCGGCGCGCACGTCGGCGACACCCCCGACGAAGCCCTGCTGACCGCCGCGGACGCGGTGCTCGCCGAGCACCCCGTCCAGGTCACCGCCGACGGGAGGCTGACTCCGGCGCCCGGCCTGCCCGCCGCGCGGGAGCCCCTGGCCCGTCTCGCCATCGCCTGGAGCGAGCTGACGACCACGGGGGACGCCGCACGCCTCAAGCGGTGCGCGGAGCACACCTGCGGCTGGGTGTTCTGGGACGTGTCGAAGAACCGCAGCCGCCGCTGGTGCTCGATGAAGGTGTGCGGCAACCGCAGCAAGTCCCGCGCCTACGCGGCCCGCACACGGGCCACCGCGGGGCGCGACAACCAGCCCTGATCCAGAGGCGGTTGGAGACACCTGGCGCCTCGACGCACTCTGGCGCCGCCACCGCCCCGGTGCTTGACTGGCGCCCCGGTGCTTGACCGGCGCCCCGCCTCTCCCTCCGCCCACCGGGAGCCCCGGGGGACCGCTTCGCCACGCGCTCCCCCGCCGCACCGCCCACCGCCCCCGCCCTCCGACGGAGCGCCCATGCTGCGGATCCACTTCACGCCCGAGGACATGACGCGTGTCAGGGTGGCCAAGGGACCGGACTTCCTGTGGGAGATCACCAACAGCGTGCAGACGCTGCAACGCAGGGACGGCGAACGGGTGTTCGGCGACTGGCGCCGGTGGGTGCGGTCGAGGCCGCCGGAGAGCCGGCGGCTGCTCTCCCCGCTGCTGCCTCCGTACGGCTACTCGCCGGACTTCCTCACACCGGCCTCCGGGGACCACGGCACCCTCCAGGCAGCCGTGGACGCCCTGCTCGGAACACCGCTCACCAGGCTGCGCACGGAGCTGACGCTGCTCGCGCGCTCCAGGCGGCTGCCGGGCTGGACCCGTGCGCTCGCGGAAGGGGACAGGGAGGTCCTGGCACGGCTCGGGAACGCCGTCGCCTCCTACCAGGCGGAGGTGCTCGTCCCGCACTGGCGGCACGTCCGGGCCGGTGTCGAGGCGGACCGGGCCCACCGGCTGCGGAGCCTGATGGACGGCGGCACCGAGGGACTCCTCGCGAGCCTCGGCCCGCACGCCCGCTGGCGCCCGCCCGTCCTGGAGGTGGCCTGCCCGGTCGATCAGCACCTGCGTCTGGCGGGGCGCGGGCTCGTGCTCCAGCCGTCGTTCTTCTGCTGGCCCGCTCCCACCACACTGGCGGACGGGGCGCTGCCACCCGTCCTGGTCCACCCGATCCGCCACACGGACGGCTGGGCCTCTCCGTCACGGGAGGCGCACGCGCAGGACCGTCTCGGGCTCCTCATCGGCCGGACCCGCGCGGAGCTGCTGCGGGCCGCGCGGAACGGCTGCTCCACCGTGGAGGCCGCCCGCATGCTCCAGGTGACGCACCCCGCGGTGAGCCAGCACATGAACGTGCTGCGCGCCGCCGGCCTCGTCACCACGGTCCGCACCGCAGGCCGGGCGTTCCACCTCGTGACGGCCGAAGGACGCGCCCTGCTGTCCGCCGAGCACCGGGGTCCCGGAGCCGAACCGGCCGCCGGAGGCGGCCCGTAAGCCTGGACTTACAGGACTTGCACCCCCTTCCGGCGGGCCCACACGCTGTCTGACACCACCGCGTCCGGTGGGGGCGCGGCCCCGAGGCGCCCCCTTCCACGAGGCCTCTTCCCACAGGAGCCCCGATGCACAGGCGAAACGCCACCCCGCCGCCGGCGCGTCACCCGGACACCCCGCCCCCTTCCTCGCCGGAGGTCACGTTGAGCACCCACCACCCCACCCGCAGGAACGTCATGAGGGCCGCTGCCGGACTCACCGCGGCGACCGCCCTCGGCGCGGGAGGCGTCCTGGCGTCGGCCGCCGCCGCCCACGCCGTCGGCGACGGATTCGGCCTGCGCATCGTGGACCGGGGCGAGGCCGATCCCCGGATGCGCTACTACCGCTTCGCCACCTCGGCCATCGGCTGGAACCCCGGGGTCAACGTGCTGCTGCCGGACGGCTACCACACCTCGGGCCGCCGGTACCCGGTCCTGTACCTGTTCCACGGCGGCGGCACCGACCAGGACTTCATCACCTTCGACCGGATGGGCATCCGCGCGTGGACGGCGGGCAAGCCGCTCATCGTCGTGATGCCGGACGGGGGCCACGCGGGCTGGTACTCCAACCCGGTCGGCTCCAACGTCGGTCCCCGCAACTGGGAGACCTTCCACATCGCGCAACTGCTGCCGTGGATCGACGCCAACTTCCGCACGTACGCGGAGTACGACGGCCGGGCCGTCTCGGGCTTCTCGATGGGCGGCTTCGGCGCGCTGAAGTACGCGGCCAAGTACTACGGCCACTTCGCCTCGGTCAGCTCGCACTCCGGCCCGGCCAGCCTGCGCCGCGACGGCGGTCTCGTCGTCCACTGGGCCAACCTCTCCTCGGCGGCCGTCGAACTGGGCGGGGGCACGGTCTACGGCGCACCGCTGTGGGACGAGGCGCGCGTCAGCGCGGACAATCCGGTGCAGCGTGTGGAGAGTTACCGGCACAAGCGGGTGTTCCTGGTGGCGGGCACCAGCCCGGACCCGGTCAACTGGTTCGACACCGTCAACGAGACACAGGTCCTGGCGGGGCAGCGGGAGTTCCGGTCCGTGCTCGGCTCCGCCGGGATACCGCACGAGTGGCACGAGGTCCCGGGCGGGCACTTCGTCCGCCCCGACCTCTTCCGCCGGGATCTGGACGGGATCGTCGCCCGTCTCCGCAAGGCCTGACCTCTCGCCCTCCGTCCACGCACCGGGAGCCCGTCATGCAGCCACCGTCACCGCGCCGCCCCGCCCGCCCGGGGACCGGGTCCGCCCCGTCCCCCGCCGGCACCGGTCCGAGCCGCCGGACGCTGCTGCGCACCGCCGCCGGCGGGCTCCCGCTGGCGGGCCTGGGTCTCGCCGCCCCCCGCGCGGGCGCGGCTCCGCGCATCACCGGCACGAAGGTGCGCGACCTCACCGGGCCCGCGCAGACGGGGCGGTTCGCCGCGCCGTGGACCGACCTGGGCATCCCGGCGCGCTGCCCCGACGGGTCGATGCTCCTCGTCTGCGGCGACACCTTCGACGGCGGCGGAGTCGGCGGCCCCGACTGGCGCTCGCCCGTGGGGCTGCGCTCCTCGAACGCGGCACCGGAAGCGCTCCTCGTCGACGGCGCCGTGGGCGGCTCGCGCGCCGTCGGCCTGGTCCCGGAGGGCCACACGGGCGGTACGACCGCCCTCCCCTCCGACGTGTTCACCGTCGGGACGACGATGTACATGCACCTGATGCGCGGGGTGATCCACCGGACCCACCACACCGACTTCTGGCGGTCCGACGACAACGGCGCGACATGGCACTACCTCTGCCAGTGGCCGGGCGACCTGCACGGCGGACAGTTCCAGCAGAAGACCTACGCGGTCGCGGACGACGGCTGGTGCTACGTCCTGTCGACCGCCTTCAACCGGGAGACGACCTCCGGCCTGCTCCTCCACCGGGTGCCCCAGCACGCGCTGGGAGACCCCGCGGCCTACCAGCCCTGGGGCTACGCGGGCGGCCGCTGGGCCTGGGGCAACCCGCCGACGTCGGTGACCCGCGCCCGCCGGTGGGGCGAGATCTGCTTCCGTGCGATGGGCGGCGGATACCTGCTCAGCTGGCTGAACATGAGCCCGCTGGACATCCGGGCCCAGATCTTCGCCCTGCCGACCTCGAACCTCTTCACCGCACCGGAACAGACCATGATCGTCCCCACGGTGCCCGGACGGGAGACCGGCAACGCGGTGGCGAGTCCGTACGGGGGTTTCGTCGTCCCCGGCTCGGCCTTCGACGACCTCCATCTGACCGTCAGCCAGTGGTACGGCGACCAGGACTACCGGGTGATGCAGTACCGGGTGAACGGCCTCACCGGGTGAACGGGCTCACCGGCTGACGCCGCGGACCGTCACCACGCGGGGCCCGGACGCGCGTGAGACGGTCCCTCTCGCCGCGGGAACCAGGATCCGGGGTCAGACCCGCGCGGCGTAGGCGACGAAGTCGGCCCACGAGGCGGCGGACAGGGCGAGTTCGGGGCTCTGCCGGTCCTTGGAGTCCCGGACGTGGACCGCCCGCGCGCCCCGGGCCACCTCGACACAGTCGTCTCCGTCGGAACCGCTGTGGCTGCTCTTGAACCAGACCCGTTCGTCGGTGCTGCTCATGGCGCTCCTCGAAGTTGCCTCAGCAGGCGCCTGGAGTCCTCGGGGGTGAGGGCCTGCGAACGCAGTCTCGCATACCGCTGGAGCATGATGCTGACCTCCTTCGGGTCCGTGATCAGCATTCCGCCGCGCTGGCCTTCCGCGTAGCCGGACCACTTGTGGTTAGGGGATTCCAGGAGCCTCAACGGCCCGTCGAATCCCGCGTGATCGGGCTGATGCCGCGGCATGATCTGCAACTCGACGTTGAACTGCGACGAGCGTTCCAGGAGGCGGTCCAGCACTCCCCGCGTCACCGCGGGACCGCCCGTGCCGCGCTCGAGGAGGGCCTGCTCGACGATGAAGCTGAAGGCGATCGGCGGCCTGCGGTCGAAGAGCCGCTGACGCTCCAGCCGGGCCGCGACCTGTTCGGCGACCTGCTGCTCGTCCTTGACCGGCGGCACACTCTCGGTCACCGCCCGCGCGTACGCCTCCGTCTGGAGCAGGCCGGGCACGACCCGGCACTCGTACGTCCACAGCGTCACCGCCTGCGCCTCCAGCCGCGCCCACTGCCGGAACCAACTGGCCAGCCCCGCCTGCCGCGAGAGGTGCGGGGCGGCCCTGCGCAGCGCCCCCGTGTTGCCGAGGAACTCTTCCGCGCGGTCCACGAAGTCGCTGTCCGGCATGCGCCGGCCCAGTTCGACCGAGGCGACGGTGTGCTTGGAGTACCTGATCAGGGTGCCGAACTCCTCGCGGCTCAGCCCCGCGTGCTCGCGTAACGCCTGGACGACCGCGCCGAAGGTGCGCAGACTGTCCGAGACCTCGGGCTGGGCACCGGTGCCCGCCGCCCCGGGACCCGACGTCGGTCCTGCGACACCGTCCCCGTCACCGCCTGTGTGTTCGTAGGCCACCTGCGGCCACCTCCCGTGCCCGTGCTGCCGAACCGCCGGCTGCTCCGGTTCATCGTCACGCCACGTGATGCGTACCGTCCATCGAACACCGCGTACGCAGCCCCCGCGTACACGGACCGGGACGCGTGCCGGACACCGCGCCCAGGAGCCGCCGATCGAACGGCGTGTCGGGGCGGTCGGGGTCACCGAAGGCCCGCGGCCCCGCCCCGCCGCCGAACACGGCACGGGCTCCGGATCAGAACAGTCCCATGCCCTCGCCGCCGGGGTCCGCCACGACCGGCCGGGGCCGTTCGGGGAGGTCGTCCACCCGGTCGGGGCCTGCCGCGGCGGCGACGGCCGGGGCCGTCTCGGCCAGCCAGCCGCGGAACCGGTCGGCGGCCTCACGGTAGGGCACCCGCGCCAGCACACGGTGCTCACCGGCGGGGCAGAAGTCGACCGAGACGGTGAACAGGCAGGTACGGGGCGTTTTCTGACTGCCCGTCCAGGACACGCGCAGATCTCCGCAGGGCTCGCGTCCGCGCGAGGCCCGATGGGTCGGGCGCAGTGACCGGCAGGCTATGAAGGCGGTCCACGCGGCGAGGTGCGGCAACGGCAGCACGGTGCGAGCGCGGCAGCCGGTGCAACGGTGCCAGTGGCGGAGCCAGTCCCCGGCGCCGGTCCCGAAGAGGCGCGTGTAGCGGTTCGCCACGCGGACGTCGTCGGCGTACAGGTGGTCGGGGCGCTCCCGGGTGTTGCAGGACTGGCAGACGGGGGCGCGCACATAGCCGTGCTCGTGGCAGTGGTCGAGGACGGTGGCGGGTGCTTCCCGGCAGACGGCGCAGAGCCACTCGCCGACCTTCCGGGAGATACCGGGCTTCCTGCTGAGCACCGAGTACAGCCGGCCCTCGAATTCCCTCCCGTAGGGGCGCGGCGCGGCATCGGGCCCCTCGGGGCCCGCCGCCCGCCGGTCCTCGGCCACTCCGGGTGCCGGCGCGGTGGGCGGTGCGCTGCTCCGCGCCGACACCCGCCGGTTCTCGGCCACCCCGGGTGCCGCCCGCCGGTTCTCGGCCACTCCAGGTGCCGGCGCGGTGGGCGGTCCGCTGCTCCGCGCCGACACCCGCCGGTCCTCGGCCACTCCGGGTGCCACCCGCCGGTCCTCGGCCACTCCAGGTGCCGGCGCGGTGGGCGGTGCGCTGCTCCGCGCCGACGCCCACCGCCGGGCGGCGGCGGGCGGCCCGGCCACGGCTGCCCCCGGCCCACCGGGCCGCGCGGCTCGCAGCCACCGGGCCTCGGCGTGCTCGGCCGCGTCGAGCAGCCTCACGACCGTGCGCGGCAGCCACCACGTACGGGACCCGTCACGGACGCGCTCCACGAGCACCTGCCGCCAGTCGACACCCGCCAGATGGCCGGTCCGGTCGGCCCCGTCCCGGGGACCGCCCGGCTCACGCAGCTCCTCCGCGACGCGCCGCCGCCAGCGCAGCGCTGTCCCGCCGTCGCGCTCCGGCTCAGGAGCCTCACGGAACGGACCGACGCGCACCAGGTCCCGCCGGTCCATCCCCACCGCGTTCAGTTCCGCGGCCGCCAGCCGCACCTCACGCTCCGGAGCGCCCCACAGCCCGCCGTCCACCGCGACCGTCGTCACCACCCGGCTCCCGAGCAGGACATACCCCGTCCGGGCACGCGCGGGCGGCCGGGTGCACGCCCCGGAAACCGTCGGGACGTCACCACCGGCGGTCAGACCGGCCCACAGCGCGTCCGCGGCCTCCAGGCTGATCGGACCGTCCGCCCGGCCGGTCACGGCAAGCTCCCTCATCCCGACAAGCTAGCGGCGCGGGCCCCCGGGCCGCGACCAGGTCCTGTGTGACCGTCGCCGACGGCCCCACAGGAGCGTCGGCGTCTCCGGGAACGGACGGGCGGCCGGTCACGCCACCTTCCCGTCAGCCGACGCCGAGCGGACCGGGCCGGTGGCACCTGTGGCCGACGCCGCGAGGAGGCGGGCCGGTGGCGCCTGTGACTGACGACGACGCACCGGCCCGCCTCCTCGCGGCGGACGGCACCACACCCACCCCCGCGCCCCTCAGCCTTCGGCGCAGCCGTGCCGGTCCCCGGACGCCTCGGCGAAGGACGCGAGGATCTGGTTCACGGCTTCCCGCTCCGGGCCGGTGAGCGGCGCGGGGCTGCCGTCGGGGAGTTGGGGCGGTGTGGCCTTGAAGTACGCCGCACCGAGCGCGCCGGGGCAGGTGCGGGAGCGGGTGACGATACCGTCGACGCTTCCGGGGTAGCGCTTGTCGAGATACGTCTCCTGCATCGCGGAGGGCCCGTAGTACGCGTTGACGCGCATGCGGTGGTCCCGCAGGTGCACGTCGCACTCCTCGGTCAGGGCGCCGGCAGGGTACTCGTGCACGGTCGCGATGCCGAGGACCTCGGCGCTGCGGGGGCCGACGACACCGCGGCAGGTCTCCCGCGCCTCGGCGGCCGGACGCTCCGTGGCCCGCGTCGTGTCGACCGTGTCGGGCCGCCGCCCCAACGTCCCCTCGCAGCCGAATCGTTCGGCTGCCCGCCGGGCCGTCTCCGTGGCGAGGCGCGCGACACCGAGGACCTGGGCGCGGCTGAGCTCCTCGGCGTCCTCCGTGGCCTCGGCGAGCACGAGGAGCCCCTTGCCGGCCAGCGGCGCGCAGTCCACCAGGACCGCCGCCTCGGGCCGTCCCCGGACGATGAAGGACCCGTTCCAGCCGTACCCGACCGGCGCGGCGGCGGCCTCGTCCGCCGCCCCGGCGGCCCGGTGGGCGGCGGAAGGACGTATCTGCAACCGGAGGACGGCGCCGTCCTCCTCGTCCCGCGCCCATACCGAGCAGTACTCGACCTCCTGGCCGACCCACTCAGCCGTGTGCCCCCGGGACTCCAATTCCGCGCCCCCGTAGAACCCGCTCGCCTCATCCACCGCCAGTGACCCACGGCAACTGCCGCGCAGCGGATCCTCCGGCTGCCCGACGACCCCCCAGGTCACACCACCCACGACCAGCACAACCGCCGCGACCGCCGCGCCCTTCGCCCTGCGGTTCCACTCCACGCCGCCCCCGCCTCTCCCACTCCACCGTCCGACACCGGCCGCGCCGACTCCGGTTCACGCCACGGGTGCCACGCGGGCCCGGGGGCCTGCGGAACCGCTCACCGCGACCCTTGCCCGCCGATTGTCCCGAGGAGGAGCGGGACGCCGTTCACGGGGTCCCGAGGCGGCGTGCGCCACGAGCAGGTCAACTCCGCCGGAAGCGGGGTGTCGTCGCCCCCGGGCGACGACATGGCCGAGCAGGGTTCGACCCGCGGTCCGCGCGCCCGCCGCCGACGCCACAGCGTGCGCACTATATTTCCGATATGCACCGATTCAGGTACAAGCCCGGCACAGAGACCGGCTGAGCCGGCATGGGCGTGTTCAAGGACAACCCCGAACTGGTCCTGTTCGCGAGCCTCGCGCTCGGCTACCTCGTGGGGAAACTACGGGTCGGGCCGCTCACCCTGGGCGGCATCTGCGGAACCCTGATCGTCTCCCTGCTGTTCGGCGCCTGGACCAAGGCCCAGGTCTCCGACGACGTGAAGACCGTCTTCTTCGCCCTGTTCATCTTCGCCCTCGGCTACCTGGCCGGGCCGCAGTTCTTCCGGAACCTCAACCGCGGGAGCCTGCGGTTCTTCGTGCTGTGCGGGATCGAGCTGGTCTGCGTGCTCGGCATCGCCCTCGGCCTCGCCGAGTGGTTCGACCTCGACGTCGGCACGGCGTCGGGCATCCTGGCCGGCGCCGCCACCGAGTCCGCGGTCGTGGGCACGGCCACCGAGGCCATCGGCGAGCTGTCGAACCTGACGGCGGCCCAGATCAGCGAGTACCAGGGCAACGTCGCCACCGCCTACACGGTCTGCTACCTGTTCGGCCTGATCACCGTCGTGCTCTACACGAGCCAGATCATGCCGATCCTGATGCGCGTCAATCTGCGGGACGCCTCGCGGGAGCTGTGGGAGCGCACGCGCCGCTCCGGCGGCCTGGACGCGGACGAGCGCCCGGCGATGCCCGGTGTGGTGGGGCGCACCTACCTCGTCACCACGGCCGACGGCAGGTCCGTGGCGGAGCTGGAGGCCGGGCACGCCGAGCGGATCACCGTGGAGGCCGTCAAGCGCGGCAGCGTGATCCTGGACGTCACGCCCGAACTGGAGCTGACCCTCTCCGACCTGGTGCTGCTGGTCGGCCGCCGGGCCAACGTGATCGCGGCGGGCCGGCTCATCGGGCCCGAGACACCGGGCGTGCCAGGTCTCGACTCCCCGCTGGCGACCCAGCAGGTGTCGGTCACCGAGAAGGCCACCGAGGGCCGCACCATCGACGAACTCCAGCGGACCCACCCGGAGTTCTACCGGGACGGCGTCTACGTCAGCGACGTGGTCCGCGGCGACCAGGACCTGCCCGCCAACGGCGACACCGTGCTGCACCGCGGGGACGTCCTCACGCTGGTGGGCGCACGGGCGGGGCTCGGCAAGCTGGTGGCGAGGATCGGCTCCGTCGTCAGGAACGACGCCACCGACTTCATCTATCTGGGGCTCGGCATCGCGGCGGGCTCGCTGCTCGGCCAGGTCGTGGTCACCTTCGGGGACGTTCCGCTCTCCCTCGGAACCGGCGGCGGCTGCCTGGTGTCGGGGCTGCTCTTCGGCTGGTTCCGCTCCCGCAGCCAGACCTTCGGAGCGTTTCCGCCGCAGGCCGCCACCACCATCAAGGACATGGGGCTGGCGATCTTCATCGCCTGCACCGGCCTGGTGTCCGGCCCGCAGGCGTGGCCGCTGCTGAAGGAGTACGGAGCGCTGCTGCCCTTCGCGGGGATCGCGATGGTCCTCGTGCCCGCGACCCTCTCCCTCGTCGTCGGCCGCAAACTCCTCAAGATCGAGAAGCCGCTCCTGGTGGGCGCCATCGCCGGCCAGCAGTGCTCGACCCCCGCGATCACCGCCATCACCCAGGTGGCGCAGTCGTCGGTACCGATGCTCGGCTACACGGTCACCTACGCACTCTCCAACTTCCTCCTCCCGCTGACCGGTCCGGTACTCGTCGGGATCCTCGGCCACTGACAGACGCGAGACCCCGTGATCGACTTCCTCAACCGCAACGTCTTCCAGCCCTACCCGGAACTCCTGGTCTTCCTCACCGTCGCCGTCGGTTTCCTGGTCGGGCGGGCCCTGGCCCACTGCGACGTCATCGCCGTGAGCGCCCTGCGGACGTCACTCGTCGACTACGACCCCCGCACCCACATCGGCGGGGAGACCGACGACGTCGAACTCCTCGGCTACCGGACCGAGTCGCTCCATGTGGTCGCCTCCGAGAGGGCCCAGCTGGGCAGGACGGTGGCCCGGCTCCGGAGCGAGCCGTTCATGGTGGGCGTCTACATCGAGAAGATCTACCGGTCCGGCGCGGAGTTCCCGTACCGCCTGTCCACCAGGATCGATCGCGGTGACACCCTCGTCCTGACCGGCCCCAAGCGACTCGTCGACCCGGCCGGCGCGGCCATCGGCACACCGGTGCCGACCTCGTTCGCCACCGACATGATCTGGGTGGGCCTCGGCGTCTTCCTCGGCGGCTGTATCGGAATCCCCGCGCTGACCGTCGGCGGCGTCCCCATCTCGCTGTCGACCTCCGGCGGCGCGCTCATCATGGGCCTGGTCTTCGGCTGGATCCGCGGCAAGTACCCGACGTACGGCAACGTCCCGCCCGGTGCGCAGTGGTTCATGGACACGCTCGGGCTCTGCCTGTTCGTCGCGGTCGTCGGCATCAACGCGGGCCCGAGCTTCACGTCGGGCCTGTCCCAGGCGGGCTGGGGTCTGCTGCTCTTCGGAGCGGTCGCCACCGTCGTCCCGCTGGCCGTCGGCTTCCTGTTCGGCCACCACGTGCAGAAGCTGAGGTTCCCCGTCCTGATGGGCGTTCTCGCGGGCGGCCAGACCACCACGGCGGCGATCGGCGCGATCAACGAGGCCTCCCGGTCCCAGGTGCCCACGCTCGGCTACACGATCCCCTACGCCGTCGGCAACGTGCTGCTGACGATCTGGGGCGCCGTGATCGTCCTCCTCCGGCACTGATCCCGACAGCACCGACCCGACACCCCACCGCGCCGACCGCACCCACCGCTCCGACCGCGCCCAGCCAACCGCACCGAGCCGGCCGACCCCGGTCCGACCTGAAGAGAATGAGGCCGCGTGATGACCAGGACCACCCTGACCCGCGAGCAGATCCAGCGGTACGCCCAGCTGTCCCCGTTCGAGCTGAAGAACGTCTTCATCGAGCTGGCCCGGCAGGCGCAGGCGGACGAGCCCGGGCAGAAGGAGAAGTCCTCCGTCCAGATGCTCAACGCGGGGCGGGGCAACCCGAACTGGATCGCCACCGGCCCGCGCGAGGCGTTCTTCGCCCTCGGCCACTTCGCGCTGGAGGAGTCCCGCCGGGTGTGGACCGCCGACAACCTCGGCGGCATGCCCGAGCAGCAGGGCGCCTACGAGCGCTTCGACACCTTCGTGCGGTGCCACCCCGGCATGCCGGGCATCGAGCTGCTCGCCCAGTGCGTACAACTCGGGATCCAGCGGTTCGCGTTCGACAAGGACGCCTGGGTCCACGAACTCGCGGACGCCGTCATCGGCGACAACTACCCCGTGCCCGACCGGATGCTGCCCCACGGCGAACAGGTCGTCCGCGGCTACCTCGCCGACGAGATGTTCGACAAGCGGCCCCCGGAGGGCGGCCTGTCGCTGTTCGCCACCGAGGGCGGCACGGCGGCCATGTGCTACATCTTCGACTCCCTCATGAAGAACGGCCTGCTCGAGAAGGGCGACAGGATCGCCCTGATGGTCCCGCTCTTCACGCCGTACATCGAGATCGCCGAACTCGACACCTACGGATTCGACGTCACGTACATCGCGGCCGACAAGTTCGCCGAGACGGGCGTACGGGAGTGGCGCTACCCCGAGGAGGAGGTCGCCAAGCTGGAGGACCCGGAGATCAAGCTGCTCTGCCTGGTCAACCCCTCCAACCCGCCCTCGCTGGCGCTGAGTTCACGGGTGGCCGGGCAGATCCGGGACATCGTCGCGTCGAAGAACCCGAACCTGGTGATCGTCACCGACGACGTCTACGGAACGTTCGTCGAGGGCTTCCGCTCCATCGCGGCCGACCTGCCCCGCAACACGCTCCTCGTCTACTCGTACTCGAAGCACTACGGGTGCACCGGCTGGCGGCTGGGCGTGATCGGCCTGCACGACGACAACGTCATCGACGAGCTGATCGCCGCCCTGCCCCAGGAGGAGAAGGACCGCCTCGAC
Organism: Streptomyces zhihengii; assembly: GCF_016919245.1. Taxonomy (NCBI): domain Bacteria; kingdom Bacillati; phylum Actinomycetota; class Actinomycetes; order Kitasatosporales; family Streptomycetaceae; genus Streptomyces; species Streptomyces zhihengii. The sequence continues at coordinate 2,239,024 of NZ_JAFEJA010000001.1, forward strand.
AAGCGCTACGGCTCGCTGAGCCTGGAGCCGTCGAAGATCAGGTTCATCGACCGCCTGGTGGCGGACTCCCGCCAGGTCGCGCTGAACCACACGGCCGGGCTCTCCCTGCCGCAGCAGGTGATGATGACCCTCTTCTCCCTCTTCGACATGCTCGACGAGGGGCAGGCGTACAAGCACCGGATCCGCGCGATCGTCCACCAACGCCTCGACCTGCTGCTCGAAGGCGCCCACATGAAGATCAGCCAGGACCCGCAGCGGGCGGGCTACTACATCGAACTGGACCTGCTCGCCGAGGCCGAGCGCGTCCACGGCACACCCTTCGCGGACTACCTGCAGGCGACCTACGAGCCGGTCGACGCCCTGTTCCGGCTCGCCCGGCAGACCGGCGTCGTCCTGCTCAACGGCGGCGGCTTCGAGGGCCCGCAGTGGTCGGTCCGCGTCTCCCTGGCCAACCTCGACGACCTCGACTACCTCAAGATCGGCCACCACCTGAGGGTGATCTTCGACGACTACGTGCAGGAGTGGAAGGACACGCAGGGCGGCTGAGCCGCGGGTCGGGGCACGGGCTCGGGGCGTCGCCGAGCAGTTCGACGCGAAGCCCGGCCCGCCCCGACGGCACCCTCGCCGGTCAGACGAGCTGGATGGTCAGGGAGCCGGCGATCAGCAGAGCGAGGCCCGCGGCGCGCGGCTTCGTGAGGGAGCGCCGGGGGAGCCTGAAGAGACCCCGGTGGTCGATGAGGGCCGAGGTGAGCTGCTGCCCGGTGACGGTGAGTGCGATGGTCACGGCCGCGCCGATCTCGGGGATGAGCAGGAAGGTGCCGGTGACATACGCGGCGGCGCAGACGCCGCCGAGCCAGCCCCACCAGGGCATTCTTCTCAACGGGGCGATCCTGGGCTTCGGCGTCCTCCGAGTCGCGGACAGCACGAGCAGGACGACGGCGATGGTGAGGGTCGCCACGGCGAAGCTGATCGCGGCGACGACGACGGGTTCCTGCAGCTGTGTGCGCAGCCGGGCGTTGACCGCGCCCTGCACGGGCAGGCCGGCTCCGGCGACGATGCCGAGGGCGAGCCAGCCGGCCCGGCGGGGGCTCGACATCCCGGGCACACCGGGAGGGGCCGCGGCCTTCACACCCCGAATGATCACGACGATGCCGGCGAGCACGGCCACGGCGCCGACGAAGATCCCGGCGTTCAGGTCCTGCTGCCGGAGGCCGAGCAGGCCGAAGAGGTCGAGCGCGAGCGAGGCGAACATCTGGCCGGTGACGAAGAGCCCGACGGCCGCCAGGGCGCCGAGCCGGGGGAAGAGCAGGATGCCGCTGGTGATGTAGAGCGGACTGGCGAGTCCGCCGAGCAGGTGCCAGGGCGCGACGTCGGGCAGCCTGCCGAGAGCGCCGAGCGCTCCGGCCGCGATCGCGAGCACCGCCAGCAGTCCGGTGGCGACGCCGAGTTGGACGGCCGAGGCGCCGTAGGGGGTGCCGACGGCCGAGTTGAGCTGGAGGTTCACCGAGGCCTGGACGGCCAGGAGGCAACCGACCAGCAGGGCCGCGGCGAGCAGCGCGGTGTGCATCTGGATCTCCCTGGGACGGGAACGGCGAGGAGGTAAGTGGACAGCGTGTCCGCTTGCACCCAGATGATGCACGGGAAGCGGACACGCTGTCCACTTGCTTTCCGGGGGAAGTAGGGTCTGCTCCATGAGCGACGACGAGCGGCGGGGCCGCGCAGCCGCCTCCGTCCACCGGACCGGAGGGCGACCCGACGATCTCCGACCCGACGATCTCCGGGCCGCGGACGACCAGCCCTGCGCGCCGCCCAGACGCGCGGACGCCGAGCGCAACCGCACCCGGATCCTGGCCGCGGCCGAGCAGCTCTTCGCCCAACAGGACCCGCGCACGGTCACCATGGACCGCATCGCCAAGGCCGCGGGGGTGGGCCGGGCGACGCTCTACCGGAGCTTCCCGGACCCTTCGTCGGTCGCCGTCGCGCTGCTCGACGAGCACGAGCGCACGCTCCAGGGCCGGCTCATCCACGGTCCACCGCCGCTCGGCCCCGGCGCCCCTGCGGGCGAGCGGCTCGCGGCGTTCTACCTCGCGATGCTCGACCTCCTGGAACAGCACCTGCCCCTGGCGCTCGGCGCGGAGACCGGACCCGCACGCTTCCGCACGGGCGCCTACGGCTTCTGGCGCGTGCACGTCCGCACACTGCTCGTCGACCACGGGATCCAGGACCCGGACGCGCTCGTCGACATCGCCCTCAGCCCGCTGTCACCCGAACTCTTCCAGTTCCAGCGGCACGGACTCGGCCTCTCGACCGCACGCCTCGGCCGCTCCCTCGCGGACTTCGCCCGGCAGCTTCTGCGCTCGGGAGAGTGAGGCGGGGCGCCGCCGCGACGGCACCGGCCCCGGCGTCGCCGCCTCCCCGCCCGCCTTCGGGTCACTCGCCGGAGGCGGGCGTTCCCCCGGCCGGCCGGGCGCGGACGTGCATCCGCTCGCCCTGGCGTCCGAAGAGACTGAGCACCTCGACCGAGCCCTGCCCGGTGCTGCCGAACCAGTGCGGCAGGCGGGTGTCGAACTCGGCCACCTCGCCCGGGTCGAGGACCATGTCATGCTCCGCCAGCACGAGCCGAAGCCGCCCGGAGAGCACGTACAGCCACTCGTACCCCTCGTGGGTGCACGGCTCGGGGGTGTCGCGGCTCGCGGGGAGAACCATCTTGTAGCTCTGCAGCGGGCCCGGCCGACGGGTCAGCGGCAGCACCGTGTTGCCGCTGACCACGTGCGGCTTGAGGCGCACCCTGGGGTCGCCCACCTCGGGGGCGCCGACCAGCTCGTCGATCGGGACCCGGTGGGCCCGGGCGATGGGCAGCAGGAGTTCCAGGCTGGGGCGGCGCCGGCCGTTCTCCAGGCGCGAGAGCGTGCTCTTGGAGATGCCGGTCACCTCCGAAAGCCCGGCGAGGGTGACGCCGCGAGCGCTGCGCACGCGCTTCAGCCGGGGACCGACGGCGGCCAGGGCCTGGGTGATGGACGAACACCGCTCCATGCCGTCATGGCATGCGCCGGACCCCGAACGGGCAGAGAGGAATGCTGTTCCCGGACGGCGCGTGCCGGGCGGGCTGCCTCGCCGAAGGTCTCCTCGCGGGTCACGAGGCACTGCTCGCACCACCCCGGGCCGGGGGCCGCGCGCCGGGGATGTCCGGTGCACCGGTGGTCGGCCGACCGGTGACCTCCTGCGCGGCCGTGCCCGCCGGAGCACTCGTGGGCTCGGACGGGCGGGCCGCCCGGTTGCGGGCCATCGTGCGCTCGGCCAGGACGACCGGGAGGGTGACGGCGGCCAGCCCCGCGCCCAGCCACGGGATCGAGGTGAGGCCGGCACCGGTGCCGAGCGCCGTCCCGGCGAGGACGGGAACCACGCTGATGCCGAGCTGGAACATGGAGACGGCCGTCGCCCCGGCGAGAGTCGGAGCGCCGGATGCGACGCTGAACACCCGTCCGTAGAGCGCCGGGTTGAGGACGAAACCGGCGATGCCCAGGAGCAGCACCAGAGGGACGACGGCCACCGCGTGATCGGCGAGGAGCGCGAGCAGCACGGAGCAGACGAGGATCCCGCCGGCTCCGGTGAGCAGGGCGCCGTGGGGGCGTCCGTCGGCGAACCGGCCGCCGACGGAGAGGCCGGTGAAGGCCCCGATGCCGAAGAGGACGAGTATGCCGGGCACCCACACCGGGTCGACACCGGTGATGTCCGTGAGGAAGGCCGCGAGGTAGTTGTACGAGATCATGTACGCGGCGGTGCTGAGCAGGGTCGCGGCGTACACCACCCACAGTTGCGGCTGCCGCATCGTCCGCAGTTCGCGCTGCACGCTCGGCTCCTGCGCGGCCTTGGTGGCGGGCACGGCGACGACCGTGGCGACCGCGCTCGTCACCGTCAGCGCGACCACCGCCCAGAACCCGCCCTGCCAGCCGGTGAAGTGGCTGAGGAAGGCACCGGCCGGGCCGCCGGCGACCATCGCGATGCTGAGGCCGCTGACCACCGCGCCGGATGCCCGGGCGGTGCGGTCGGGGGTGACCAGGGAGATCGCGGTGACCGCGGCGACGGCCCAGAACCCGGCGTACGCCAGGCCGGTCACGAAGCGGGTGACCAGCAGCAGGGCGAACTCGTCGGTCAGCAGACCCACGGCCACGCCGGCGGCGAACACCGCCTGGGAGACCACCAGAGTGGTCCGGCGCGGCCGGCGCAGCGTCAGGACGGCCGACGTCGGCCCGCCGATCACCACCCCGAAGGCGAAGGCCGAGATGAGGGCACCGGCGGAAGAGAGCGAGATGTCGAGGTCGTCGGCGACGTCCGGAAGGACACCGGCGAGCAGGAACTCCGCGCTGCCCATCGCGAACAGGCTGAACGCGAGCAGATGGACGGCGAGGGGAAGCCTTCCGCCGGCCGCCGGAGCGGTGGCTTCCTGGCCGGTCCGGACGCTCATCGGCAACCACCGCCCACCCGCGTGCCCGCGGTCCCCGTGGTCGGGGCCGGGTGCGGGACTGCGAGGTGAACGGGAAGCGGGGGAACGCGTCGCACAGCCACGGGGGCGGCCAGAGACATGAGGGGACTCCTCGTCGAGACGGTTCGGGCATACGGAGCAGGGCGGTCGCGCGCCGGTCTGACGACTGCGGCGGCCCGCCCGATCACGGTGATCACCAGTGGCCTCATGCTGGGACCGAACTCCGCGTCGCGACAACACTTGTTGCCGAAACGGGAACGCTCCGGCGATCCGCGGGCTGCGCGGGATCGCTTCCCAAGCCCTGAATCCGTCGACCGCGGTCAGTGGAGCCGGCGGTCCAGGAGCCCTGGCCAGAGGAACCCCTCGTAGCCGTCGAAGGCCGCCGGATCGATCTCCTTCAGCTCCTCGGCCAGCCGGTCCGACTCGGCGACGGCCCGCTCTTCCTCGTCTTCCGAGAGGTACTCCTCGGGGCCCTCCGGCTCGCCGAGGAGTTCCGAGGCTGTGACGCGACTGCCGTAACGGTGCAGGACGTCGAGCCCCACACCGACACCCGAGTCCGCGAAGACCGCCTCCCCGTCCGGCAGGACGAAGTAGACGGCCCCGGCTTCCGGCTCGACGCCGAACGACGACCGCTCGGCCTGATCACCGGGCTCCGCATGCTCGGTGAGACGGTAGAGCGGGCCCCGGGACGTGAGCAGGGCCGGCTCGGCCTCGCTCTGTATCCCGACCCGTCCGATGAGGCGCGGGGCCGCCGGGATGTCCACCTGGACGAGCCGCGCCTTCATGAGCCCCGGGATCCGCCGGCCGGCCACAACGTCCCGTCCGGCTCGCGTCACCTGCCCGGACGCCGGCCCACCCGGTCAGCTGGTCGAACGTCGCCATCGCACGCCCTCTTCCGCTTCCGTCGGCTGAGGCCCGGCCCCCTGTCGAGCCGGTCTCAGGACACGGCCCGGCCGCGCGTGCGGGACAGCCCGTGCGACACCCCGGGTCAGGCGTCGTTCTTGACCGGCTCCAGAATCGCCACGCACTCCACGTGATGCGTCATCGGGAACAGGTCGAACGCCCGCAGCGTGCGCGGCTTGTAGCCCGACTCCGCGAAGTAGGCGATGTCGCGCGCCAGGGCCGCCGGGTCGCACGCGACGTACGCGATGCGGCGGGCGCCGAGCGAGGCGAGGTGGCGGACGGTCTGCTTGCCGGCGCCCGCGCGGGGCGGGTCGAGGACGATGAGGTCCACGCTGTCGATGCCGGTGCGCGGCAGGACCGCGTCGACCTTGCCGTGCTCGATGCGGACGCGGTCGAACTGCTGGAGGTTGTGGCGGGCGTCCTCCACCGCGCGCTTGCCGGTCTCGATGCCGAGGACCGCGCCCTTGTCGCCGACGCGGTCGGCGAGGGCGCCCGCGAAGAGGCCGACGCCGCAGTAGAGGTCGAGGGCCATGTCGCCCTTGCGGGGCAGCAGACCCTGCATCACGGCGCGCATGAGGGTGTCGGCGGCCTGCGGGTGGACCTGCCAGAAGCCGCCGTTGCCCACGCGGTGGGTGCGCTCGTCGGCGCGCTCGCGGACGAAGGCGCGGCCGTGCACCCGGTGGACGCCGCCGTCCTTCTCGTCGACGCGGAGCACCGAGACGGGCTTGTCGAGCTCGACGAGCGGCAGCCGGGCGCCCGGGCGCGGGGTCAGGATGACCTGGCGGTCGCTGGAGCCGGAGGCGGCGATGGCCTCGACGGTCTCCATGCCCTCCCAGAGGCGCTCCTCGATGCCGAGCTCGCTGACGCCCTCCGCGGCGATCATGCAGTGCTCGATCGGCTCGACCTCGTGGGAGCGGTGGCGGCGCAGGCCGACGTGGCCGGCCTCGTCGATCGCGTACTGGACCCGGGTGCGCCACTGCGGGACCTGGCCGGCGGGCAGCTTGTCGCCCTCGGCCGGCATGACGGTGCCGTCCCAGCCGGCTTCCTCGGGGGTGAGGCCCGCGAGCCGCTGGAGCTGCTCGGCGATGACCTCGCCCTTGAAGCGGCGCTGCGCCCCCGGCTTGGCGTGCTGCCAGTCGCAGCCGCCGCACCTGCCCGGCCCGGAGAACGGGCAGGGGGCCTCGACGCGGTCCTTGGATGCCTCGATGATCGTGACGGCGTCGGCGCGCAGGAAGCGGGAGCCCTCGTCGCCCTCGGTGACCCGGGCGACGACCTTCTCGCCGGGCAGCGTGTGCCGGACGAACAGGACGCGGCCCTCGTCGGTGCGGGCGATGCAGTGGCCGCCGTGCGCGACGGGCCCGACCTCGACCTCGTACTCCTCCCCGACCAGCGACGGCGACGTCTCGGGTGCGTTCTGCATGAGGGGGTGACTCCAGTGATCGGGGGCGGCCGCGGACGGTGGGGATCGTGGGGACGACCCGCGCGCGGACAACGACCCACCAGTCTACGTCCGCCCCGGGGTGCTTCCGACCGCTGTGCGCACGCGCCGGGCTGAGCGTGTTTCCGACGGCCCGGACGCGGGCCGCCCGCCAGTTTTCCGACGGCCCGGGCACGGGCCGCCCGTCAGCCTTCCGAGCGCCACGCGTACACGTACGGCCCGCCCCAGCGTGCCTCCAGACGCCGTCCGCCGTCCGCGCCGTCCGTCGGCCGCCGTCCGCACGGGCGCCCGTCCCCGAAAGCGCTCCGGCGCACCCCGGAGAGCACCCCCCGCCCCCGCGCAGGCCGCCGCCTCACGACTTGCCGCTGTGCTCCTTCTGCCTGCGGTCGACCGGGCCCCGCCGCACCGACCCGGGCGCGTCCCAGTCGGCACGCCTGCGGGCCCGCTTCCTGGCGGCCTCGGAGGATTCGAGCTGGTAGGGCACGGAGGTCACCATCACACCGGCGGTGAACAGCAGCCGCCCCTTGAGGCGCAGCGCGCTCTGGTTGTGGAGGAGGTGCTCGTACCAGTGGCCGACCACGTACTCGGGGATGATCACGCTGACCGCGTCACGCGGGCTCTCGCGGCGCAGGCCCTTGACGTACTCGATGATCGGCCGGGTGATCTCGCGGTAGGGCGAGTCGAGGATCTTCAGCGGCACGTTGATGCCGCGCCGCTCCCATTCGTCGCGCAGCGCCTTGGTCTCCACCGGGTCGACGTTGATGCTGACGGCCTCCAGCTTGTCGGAGCGCATCAGCTGGGCGTACGAGAGGGCGCGCAGGGTGGGGCGGTGGACCTTGGAGACGAGGACGATGGAGTGCACCCGGGAGGGGCGCACGGTGTCGTCGCTCGGCTCGTCGGGGGCGGCGATCTCCTCGGCGACGCGGTCGTAGTGGCGGCGGATCGCGGTCATGGTGCCGAAGAAGATGACCATGCCGAGCAGGGCGACCCAGGCGCCGTGGGTGAACTTGGTCGCGAGCACGACCACCAGCACCAGGCCGGTGAAGAAGGCGCCGAAGGTGTTGATCGCGCGGGAGCGGATCATGTGGCGCCGCTTGGCCTTGTCGCGTTCGGTGCGCAGGTGCCGGTTCCAGTGCCGGACCATGCCGGTCTGGCTGAGGGTGAAGGAGACGAAGACGCCGACGATGTAGAGCTGGATCAGCTTGGTGGAGTCGGCTCCGTAGGCCCAGACCAGCAGGACGGCGGCGCCGGAGAGCAGCACGATGCCGTTGGAGAAGGCGAGGCGGTCGCCGCGGGTGTGGAGCTGGCGCGGCAGGTAGCGGTCCTGGGCAAGAATCGAGCCGAGCAGCGGGAAGCCGTTGTAGGCCGTGTTCGCGGCGAGGAACAGCACCAGCGCGGTGGCGGCGGCGAGCAGGACGAAGAAAAAGGTGCCGTCGCCGAAGACGGCGGCCGCGACCTGGGAGATCACCGGGTGCTGGACGTAGTCGGAGCCGACCGGGACGCCGTTGCTGATCAGGTCCTTCGCCGGGTTCTCGGCCATCTTGACGTCGGTGGCCATGGCGAGCCCGATGATGCCGCAGAACATGGTGACGGCGAGGGTGCCCATCAGCAGCAGGGTGGTGGCGGCGTTACGGCTCTTGGGCTTGCGGAAGGCGGGGACGCCGTTGCTGATCGCTTCCACACCGGTGAGCGCGGCGCATCCGGAGGAGAAGGCGCGCAGCAGCAGGAAGAAGAGCGCGAAGCCGGCGAGTCCGCCGTGTTCCGGCTTGATCTCGTAGTCGGCGGTCGGCGCGCGCATGCTCTCGTCGAGGACGAGTCCCTGGTAGGCGCCCCAGATGATCATGACGAAGACGCCGAAGACGAAGACGTACGTGGGAATCGCGAAGAGCTTGCCCGACTCCTTCACCCCGCGCAGGTTCATCAGCGTGAGCAGCACGATTATCACGATGGCGCTGAGCACCTTGTGCTCGACGACGAACGGGACGGCCGAGCCCAGGTTCTCCACGCCGGAGGAGATCGACACGGCGACGGTCAGCACGTAGTCGACGAGCAGGGCGCTGGCGACGGTGAGTCCGGCCTTGGGCCCGAGGTTGGTGGTGGCGACCTCGTAGTCCCCGCCGCCGCTGGGGTAGGCGTGGACGTTCTGGCGGTACGAGGCGACGACGGTGAACATCAGCACCACGACCGCGACGGCGATCCAGGGACTGAAGTGGTACGCCGACAGACCTGCGATGGACAGGACCAGCAGTACTTCGCCGGGTGCGTACGCCACGGAGGAGAGCGGGTCGGAGGCGAAGACGGGAAGTGCGATGCGCTTGGGGAGAAGGGTCTCGCCAAGTCTGTCGCTGCGCAGCGCCCGGCCGATCAGAATCCGTTTGGGCAGGTCGGTCAGTTTGGACACGCAGAGGATCGTAAGCGTTCGAAATGCGCCGACCGCACACACCATGCGGGCCTTAACGGAATCCTGTTGCGTCTTAGCGGAATGTCATCTCGCCATGACACAGCGGTCCACGGTATGACCGCGCGTGGTTGGCTGGGGTCGTGGTCTGAGACCCTGTAGGGCCTTGACAGCGAGATGAGACCAAGAGACAGCCGGAAGGACGGTCGTGCACATCGTCATCATGGGTTGCGGGCGAGTGGGAGCCGCTCTCGCGCAGACCCTGGAGCAGCAGGGGCACACGGTCGCCGTCGTCGACCAGGACCCCACGGCCTTCCGCCGCCTGGGATCGGGGTTCGGCGGTCGCCGCGTCACCGGTGTCGGCTTCGACCAGGACACCCTGCGCGAGGCGGGCATCGAGGAGGCCGGCGCGTTCGCGGCGGTCAGCAGCGGCGACAACTCCAACATCATCGCGGCCCGGGTGGCCCGCGAGATGTTCGGCATCGAGAACGTCGCCGCCCGTATCTACGACCCGCGCCGGGCCGAGGTGTACCAGCGCCTCGGCATCCCGACGGTCGCGACCGTCCGGTGGACCGCCGACCAGATGCTGCGCCGGCTGCTGCCGTCGGGCGCGGAGCCGCTGTGGCGGGATCCGAGCGGGACGGTCGAGCTGGCCGAGGTGCACACCTCGCCGGCGTGGATCGGCCACAAGATCAGCCGTCTCCAGGAGGAGACGGGGGTGCGGGTGGCGTTCCTCACCCGGTTGGGTGAAGCGGTGCTGCCGACGTCGCAGACCGTGCTCCAGGAGGGCGACCTCGTGCACGTGATGCTGCGCACCGACGAGATCGGAAAGGTCGAGGCGGCGTTCGCCGAGGGCCCCGAGGAGGGCGGTCACTGATGCGGGTCGCTATTGCGGGCGCCGGCGCGGTGGGTCGTTCCATCGCCGCCGAGCTGCTGGAGAACGGGCACGAGGTGCTCCTGATCGACAAGGCGCCGACCGCGATCTCGGTGGAGCGGGTGCCGCAGGCCGAGTGGCTGCTGGCCGACGCGTGCGAGATCACCTCGCTCGACGAGGCCGCCCTGCAGCGGTGCAACGTGGTGATCGCGGCGACCGGTGACGACAAGGTCAACCTGGTCGTCTCGCTGCTCGCGAAGACCGAGTACGGGGTGCCGCGGGTGGTGTCCCGGGTGAACAACCCGAAGAACGAGTGGCTGTTCAACGAGTCCTGGGGCGTGGACGTCGCCGTCTCGACGCCGCGGCTGATGTCCGCGCTGGTCGAGGAGGCGGTGAGCGTCGGCGACCTGGTCCGGCTGCTCCGTTTCAGCCACGGCGACGCGAACCTCGTCGAGCTCACGCTGCCGCCGGAGTCGGCCCTCGCGGGCACCCGGGTCGGGGAGGTGGACTGGCCGCAGGACACCTCGCTGGTCACGATCATCCGCGGTTCCCGGGTACTGACGCCGAGCGTGGAGGAGTCGCTGGAGGCCGGCGACGAGCTGCTCTTCGTCGCGGCCCAGGCCCGTGAGGAGCAGCTGGAGGACCTGCTGTCGGTCCGCCGCGAGTCCTGAGCACAGGGGGGCGCCCCCGAGTACAGGACGCCCGCGCGTCCCGTGCTCGGGCCGCCCGCACGTCCCCGAGCACGGGACGCCTCGCAGCGAAGGGCCCGGAACCGTGACCGGTTCCGGGCCCCCTCGATGTACGGCGTGTACGCGGTACGTCTACTGCACGGTGTCCTGCCGGGCCGCGGCCTTGCGGGCCTCCTCGGCGCGCTCCTCGGCCTCCATCTCGGCGAACACGTCGATCGGCGCCGGCGCCTTGGCCAGGAAGACCCAGGTCAGCCAGACGGCGAGCAGGAACGGCGGGATCTTCAGCGCGACCAGCACCCAGCCGAGCTGGGTGGTGTCGGCCCACCAGTAGAGCGGGAAGAGGATCGCGCACTTGGCGAGGAGGATCAGCCCCCACGCGTAGCTGGCCTTGGTGTACGCCTTCTTGCGGCCGGGGTTGCGGGTGCGCCAGGAGAGGTTCTCCTTGAAGACCGGCCCGAGGATCAGCCCGATCAGCGGGACGCCCGCGGCGGCGGTGACGAGGTACGCCGTCGCCAGGCCCAGCGTGTAGAGCATGCCCGGCAGGTAGAAGTCCTTGGCGTCGCCGGTCATCATCGCGAAGACGACACCGAAGCCGACGCCGAAGACGCCGCTGAAGGCGTGCTTGACGGTGTCCCTGCGGATCAGCCGGACGGCGACCAGCGCCAGCGAGACCGCGACCGCCGCGATCGCCGACATCTGCAGGTTCTTGTTGACGGTGTAGATCGTGACGAAGAGCAGGCCCGGCAGGACCGTCTCCACCATGCCGCGCACGCCGCCGAACGCCTCGAACAGCGCCGCCTCCGTGACTGCCCTGGAGTCGGCCGGGTCACCCGGGTCGCCCGGCTGCTGATCGTTGGTCGTGGGGGTCGGCTTGTCTGCGGACGTCACCGGCTACTCCTGTCCGAGCGGTCGGAGTTCGTATTTGGGATTGAACAGCACCCGGCGGCCGTGGCTCATCGAGATCCGGCCCGAGGCGATCAGTCGCCGTCCCGGTTCGATGCCGACGATGGAACGGCGGCCGAGCCAGACGACGTCCAGCGGGGCGGTGCCGTCGAAGAGCTCCGCCTCCAGCGCCGGCACCCCGGCCCGCGGCCGCAGGGTCACCGTGCGCAAGGTACCAGTGACCCGGACGATCGCGCGGTCGTCGCAGTCGCAGATCCGGGTGCACCCGGAGGCCTGGGTGTCCTCCTGGAGCTCCTCCGACTCGAGGTCCTGCTGCGAGGACGCGAGCCGGTCGAACATGCGGCGGAAGCGGCCGGCCGGTCTGACCGCCCTCTCGTCGCGCGCCGCCTTCTCGGAGCGGGGTGTTGCACTCATACGGAAAGCGTACCGGCCCCCCTCAGGGACGCATCAACGTTCGAAGCGGTAGCCCATGCCCGGCTCGGTGACGAAGTGGCGGGGGTGCGAGGGGTCGGCCTCCAGCTTGCGGCGGAGCTGCGCCATGTACACGCGCAGATAGTTGGTCTCGGTGCCGTACGAGGGGCCCCAGACCTCCTGGAGGAGCTGCTTCTGGCTGACCAGCCGGCCGGTGTTGCGGACCAGGACCTCCAGCAGGTGCCACTCGGTGGGGGTGAGCCGCACGTCGCGTCCGTCGCGGTGCACCTTCTTCGCGGCGAGGTCGACGGTGAAGGACGCGGTGTCCACGCTCACCACGTCGTCGTCGCCCCCGCCGACGGGCTCGGCCCGGCGCACGGCGGCCCGCAGCCGGGCGAGCAGCTCGTCCATGCCGAAGGGCTTGGTGACGTAGTCGTCGGCGCCGGCGTCGAGCGCCTCCACCTTCTCGTCGGAGGAGTGGCGGGCGGAGAGCACCAGGATGGGCACCCTGGTCCAGCCGCGGAGGCCCCTGATCACCTCGACGCCGTCCATGTCGGGCAGCCCGAGGTCGAGCACGACGACGTCGGGATGGCGGGCGGCCGCGAGTTCGAGGGCGGTGGCGCCGTCGTGGGCCGAGTCCACCTCGTACTTGCGCGCCTTCAGGTTGATCACGAGGGCGCGCACGATCTGCGGCTCGTCGTCGACCACGAGCACCCGGGTCATGACCGGTCCGCCTTTCTGCCGTGCGGGATGGGACTGGGGAGTGGGCTGGGGATCGGGCTGCGGCCGCGGCCGGCCGTCGGGGACGGGCGGCGGTGGCCGGAGGGTCATGAGGTCGCCTCCGCCGGCATCTCGGCGGACGTCCCGGGCCGCGGGCCCGGCGCCGCGCCGAGGGTCAGCACCATCGTCATGCCGCCGCCGGGGGTGTCCTCGGCGCTGAGCGTGCCGCCCATCGCCTCGACGAAGCCGCGCGCCACCGCCAGCCCCAGACCGACGCCCGCGCCGCGCGGGGCGTCGCCGACCCGCTGGAACGGCTCGAAGATCCGTTCCTTGGCGTCGTCGGGGACGCCGCTGCCGCGGTCCACCACGCGCAGTTCGACCCGGTCGCCGAGGGTGCTGGCCGCGACGACGACCGGGGTGCCGTCGGGGGTGTACTTGACGGCGTTCTCGACGATGTTGGCGACGGCCCGCTCCAGCAGGCCCCGGTCCACGGCCACCATCGGCAGCGTCTCGGGGATGTCGAGGCCGACGCTCTCCGGCGGGACGCCCGCGAGGGCGAGCGGGATGACCTCGTCCAGGCTGGTCTGGCGGATCAGCGGGGTGACGGTGCCGGTCTGGAGCCGGGACATGTCGAGGAGGTTGCCCACCAGGTGGTCGAGCCGGTCGGCGCCCTCCTCGATGCCGGCGAGGAGTTCGGCCTCGTCCGCCTCGGACCAGGCGACGTCGTCGGAGCGGAGCGAGGTGACGGCGGCCTTGATGCCGGCCAGCGGGGTGCGCAGGTCGTGGCTGACGGCGGCGAGCAGCGCGGTCCGTATCCGGTTGCCCTCCGCGAGCGCGCGGGCCGCCTCCGCCTCCCCCACCAGCCGCTGGCGGTCCAGGACGACGGCCGCCTGGGCGGCGAACGCGGCGAGCACCCGGCGGTCCTCGGCGGGCAGCACCCGGCCCGACAGGGCGAGCGCCATGTGGTCGCCCACGGGCATGTCCACGTCGGCGTCGTCGGGCCGGGCGGCGGGGGCGGGGCCGACACTGGCGGTGCAGGTCCAGGGGTCTATGTCGCCGGCGCGCTCCAGCAGGGCGACCGACTCCATGGCGAACGTCTCGCGGACCCGTTCCAGCAGGGCGTCGAGCGCGGCCTCGCCGCGCAGCACGCTGCCCGCGAGGAAGGAGAGGATCTCCGACTCGGCGCGCAGCCGGGCCGCCTGATGGGTGCGGCGGGCGGCCAGGTCGACGACGGACGCGACGGCCACCGCGACGGCGAAGAAGATCACCAGGGCGACGAGGTTCTGCGGTTCGGCGATGTCCAGGGTGTGGCGCGGCGGGGTGAAGTAGTAGTTCAGCAGCAGCGACCCCGCGGCGGCGGAGGCGAGCGCCGGCCGCAGACCGCCCAGCAGGGCGGCCAGCACGGTCAGGAAGAGGAAGAGCAGGACGTCGTTGGCGAGCCCCGGTCCGTCCTCGACGCTCAGCAGCACCAGCGTGAGCAGCACGGGCGCGGCGACACCGACGAGCCAGGCCGCGATCGTGCGGCTGCGGCCGATCCGGGCGCCGCGGTTCCCGGGCAGTCCGCGCCCCTTGCCCGCCTCGTCGTGGGTGACGATGTGGACGTCCAGGTCGGGGCCCGAGTCCTGGGCCACCGTCGCGCCCACACCGGGGCCGAAGAGGTACTGCCAGGACCGTCGGCGGCTGGAGCCGAGGACGATCTGGGTGGCGTTCACGCCGCGGGCGAAGTCGAGCAGCGAGGACGGTATGTCGTCGCCGATCACATGGTGGAAGGTGCCTCCGAGGTCCTCGACCAGGGTGCGCTGGACGGTCAGTTCCTTCGGGGACGCCGAGGTCAGGCCGTCGCTGCGGGCTATGTACACGGCGAGGATCTCGCCGCCTGCGCCCTTGGCCGCCATCCGCGCGGCCCGCCGGATCAGCGTGCGGCCCTCGGGGCCGCCGGTGAGACCGACGACGATGCGCTCCCGGGCCTGCCAGGTGGAGCGGATGTTGTGCTCGCCCCGGTACTGCTGGAGGTACTCGTCGACGCGGTCGGCGAGCCAGAGCAGGGCCAGCTCGCGCAGGGCGGTGAGGTTGCCGGGGCGGAAGTAGTTGGAGAGGGCGGCGTCCACCTTGTCCGGCTGGTAGATGTTGCCGTGCGCCATCCGGCGGCGCAGCGCCTGCGGCGCCATGTCGACGAGCTCGATCTGGTCGGCCCGGCGGACCACCTCGTCGGGCACGGTCTCCCGCTGCCGGACCCCGGTGATCGAGTGGACGACGTCGCCGAGTGATTCGAGGTGCTGGATGTTGACGGTGGTGATGACGTCGACACCCGCGGCGAGGAGCTCCTCGACGTCCTGCCAGCGCTTGGCGTTGCGCGAGCCGGGGACGTTGGTGTGGGCGAGTTCGTCGACCAGCGCGACGGCGGGCTGCCGGGCGAGGACGGCGTCGACGTCCATCTCGGTGAACTGCGCGCCACGGTGCGTCAGCTCCCGGCGCCGCACCTGTTCCAGCCCGTGCAGCAGCACCTCGGTGCGGGGCCGGCCGTGGTGCTCCACGTACCCGACGACGCAGTCCGTGCCGCGCTCGGCGCGCCGGTGCGCCTCGGAGAGCATCGCGTAGGTCTTGCCGACTCCGGGCGCCGCGCCCAAATAGATCCGAAGCTTGCCGCGTCCCATGGCCCCATTGTCATCTCTGTGCCGCGCACCCACCGGCGGCTCCCGCCGCCGCCGCGCGCAGCGTCGACCCTACGTCCGCGAGGTGGCCGGAACGGGCCGAGCGGGCCCCTCGGGGTCCGTATTGACGGGATTCTGACGCCGCGCGGCGCCGCGCGGCGTCGGAAGACGCCTGGTGGGGCGGGGCGTGACGCCGGGTGGGGCCGGCGAGCGCCCGCCCCGGGGCGGGGCCGGCGGCGGGGGTGGGGGGGTGGCTGTTGGGGTGGTGGCCCCGGCCGCCCCGGGCGGGCGGGGTCAGTGTTCGACGATCTCGCCGTCGCGGAGCTCCAGGACGCGGTCGGCCAGGTCCAGGAGCTGGGCGTCATGGGTGGCGACCAGGGCGGTGACGCCCTCGCTGCGGACCACGGCGCGCAGCAGTTCCATCACCGCGAGGCCGGTCTCGGCGTCGAGCTGGCCGGTGGGCTCGTCGGCGATCAGCAGCGCGGGACGGTTGGCCAGCGCGCGGGCGATGGCCACGCGCTGCTGCTGGCCTCCGGAGAGCTCGCCGGGCCGCTGGGCCGCGTGGTCGGCGAGGCCCACGAGCGCGAGCATCAGCGCGACCCGCTCCTCGCGGACACGCGGCTCCGTCCTGCGCAGGCGCAGCGGGACGCCGACGTTCTCCGCGGCGCTGAGGATGGGGATCAGGCCGAAGGACTGGAAGATGAAGCCGATGCGGTCGCGGCGCAGTTCCAGCAGACCGCTCTCGCCGAGGCCGGCGAGTTCGGTGCCGTCGACGGTGATGCTCCCGCCGTCGGGCGAGTCCAGACCGCCGACGAGGTTGAGCAAGGTGGTCTTGCCGGAGCCGGAGCGGCCCTTGAGGGCGACGAGCTCGCCGCGGGGTATCTCGAAGGAGACCCCGCGCAGCGCGTGCACGGCCGCGGCCCCGCTGCCGAAGGACCGGCGCAGGCCGCTCACCCGCACCATCGGGCCGTCGCCCGGCTCCATGACGGCGGTGCCTGCGTGCTCGCTGTTGCTCTCGGTCATGCCGAGTCCCCCCAAAGCTGCCGGCGCGGTGTGCCGGCGGTGTGTGCCGGATCGGTGTGGCCACAGTATGTGCAGGGGCCATACGGCCGGGCAACGGCCGGGACGGCCGCCACGCGACGACGGCACACCACGACGGCGGGACGGCGGCACACGACGGCGGGCGGGGCGCGCCCGTGCCCGGGTGCGCCCCGCCCGCCGTGCCGGCCGGCCCGGGGCCGGCCGTGGATCCGTCAGCGGACCTCGGTGATCTCCGGGCCGCGCTGGAGCTGGCCCATGCCGCCGGAGAAGCGGGAGCCCTCCTGCTCGGTCTGCTGGACACCCTCGGGCACCATCTGCGCGTCGTCCGGCAGCTTGAGGACGATCGGGTCGCGCGGCGCCATCGGGCCGTCGCCGCGCACCACGACGGTGTCGCGGAAGATCTGCTCCAGCAGCCCGGCGGCCTGCGGCTGCACCGCGCCCTGTCCGGAGATCACTCCGCGCAGGAACCAGCGGGGGCCGTCGACGCCGACGAAGCGCACGAGCTGCACGCCGCCCTTGCCGTCGGGGAGCTGCACGGGCACCTGCGCCCGCAGCTCCCAGCCGAGCGGGCCCTCGACCTCGTCGATGATGCCGCCCTGCTGAGTGATGCCGGTGGCGATCTCCTCGCGGACCTCGCCCCAGATGCCTTCCTTCTTGGGCGCGGCGAACGCCTGGAGCTGTACGGCGCTGTCGCGCAGCACGACCGTGGCCGCCACGATCGCGTCGCCGGCGACCTCGACCCGCAGCTCCATGCCCTCGACCCCGGGCACGAACATGCCGCCCAGGTCGACCCGGCCCTCGCCGGGCCGGGAGACCTCGGAGGCGTCCCAGGGTCCGTCGGGCCGCGGGGCCGGCGGGAGGTTCACCCGACGGGACTCCCCGGCGTCCTCGCCGAGCTCGGCGGACTCGTCGGCGACTCGCTCGGCCTCGCCCGTTGCGTCCGCCGCGTCCTCGGCGGAACCACTCTTCTTGCGACGTCCGAACACGTCACTGTCCTTCCCGGTCGGATACGACCGAAGCGTATCGATTCCCACCCGTAGAGCCGTCCACGGCGGCATGACCGCCGGTGGACCCGAAGCCCCCCTCGGCCCGCGCGGAGCCGGGAAGCTCCGCCACCTCGTGGAAGCGCACCTTCTCGACCTGCTGGACGACCAGTTGGGCAATCCGGTCGAACCGTTCGAACCGTACGGTCTCGCGCGGGTCGAGGTTGACCACGATCACCTTGATCTCCCCACGGTACCCGGCATCAACCGTCCCTGGGGCATTCACGAGTGCCACTCCGCAGCGGGCGGCCAGCCCCGAGCGGGGGTGCACGAACGCCGCGTACCCGTCGGGCAGGGCGATGGAGACGCCGGTGGGCAGCACGGCGCGCTCGCCGGGGGCCAGCTCGGCAGCCTCGCACGTCATGAGATCGGCCCCGGCGTCGCCGGGGTGACCGTAGGACGGCAGGGGGACCTCGGGGTCCACGCGGCGGATGAGGACGTCGACGGGCTCGCGCATCAGGGGTTCACCTCGAAGGCGCGGGCACGGCGCACCTGGTCCGGGTCGGCCATGGCCGCGCGGATCTCCTCGGGCCGGCCGTTGTCGATGAAGTGGTCGACCTTGACCTCGATGAACAGCGCCGACGCGCGTACCGCGACGGGTCCCTCGGGGGAGCCGATGCGGCCGACGGCCGAGGAGTAGATCTTGCGTCCGGCGACGGCGGTGACCTCGGCGTCCAGGTGCAGCACGGTGCCGACGGGCACGGGCCGGACGAAGTCGGTCTCCAGCTTGCCGGTGACGGCGATGACGCGCAGCAGCCAGCTCAGCGAGCCGAGGGTCTCGTCCAGGGCCGTGGCGAGGACTCCGCCGTGGGCCAGTCCGGGGGCGCCCTGGTGGGCGGCCTTGACGGTGAACTCCGCCGTCACCCGCACGCCGTCCTGGGCCCGCGCCTCCAGGTGGAGGCCGTGCTGCTGTTCCCCGCCGCAGCCGAAGCACTGGCCGTAGTGCGCGCCGAGGAGCTCGCCGGGGGCCGGCGCCTCGGGGTGGCGGACGGGCGCCGTGGCGTCGGCGGGCGGGGTCAGGGCCGGGGAGCCGGTCGGGGGGCCGGACGAGGGGCCGCCACTCGCCCCTCGGGTGTTCTCGTTGGTCACAGGCGCAGACCTTACCCGCGCGGCTGTCCGGCGGTCGCGCCGTGCCAAGCTTGGATCCATGCAGCCTTCCGCCCCGCAGTACTCAGAACGTCTCACCGCGCCCCGTTCGTGGTGGGTCGTCACCGCCCTCTTCGGGATCTCCGGCGGTCTCGTCACGCTTCCGCTGGGGACGCTGCCCATGCTGGGCGGCCTGATCGGGGCGGCGGCGCTGGCGGGTGCGGTGGTCAGCGCCTACGGCTCGGCCCGGATCCGGGTGGTGGCCGGCTCGCTGGTCGCGGGCGACGCCCGGGTGCCCGCCGCGGCGCTGGGCGAGGCCGAGGTGCTCGACGCCGAGGAGGCGCGGGCCTGGCGGTCGTACAAGGCGGACCCCCGCGCGTTCATGCTGCTGCGCAGCTATGTGCCGACGGCGGTGCGGATCGAGGTGACGGATCCGGCGGACCCGACGCCGTACCTCTACGTGTCGACGCGGCACCCCGAGGAGCTGGCGGCGGCACTGGCCGCGGTCCGGACGTCCGAGGCCGCCTGAGCGGCGTCCCGGGCCGCCCGGGCCGGGGCACCGGGCCGGTCGCGGCCGGGGTGCGCCCGTGCGCGGGGCGTGGCGGGGGCGTGTGGCGGGTTCGGCCGGGCGCCGTGCGCTCCGGACGGACGCGGGCTCAGTGCCGGGGCGGCAGCGGGCGGCGGCCCTCCAGCAGTTCCCGGGGCAGCGCGTCCGCGGGCTGGTCCAGGGCGGGGAGGCCCTCCAGCGCTTCCCAGGGCACCTGGCGTCTGCGCAGGTCGGCCCGGATGTGGTCGGCCAGCTTGCGGGTGTCCCGGCGGTTCATCACGGCCCCGACGGCCGCGCCGACCATAAACGGGATCAGGTTCGGCAGATTGCGCACCATGCGCTTCATGATCTGCTGGCGGAGCTGGCGCTTGAAGTGGGAGCCCATCGACATGTCGTACGTCGAGGGCTTGGTCACGTCGATGCCGCGCTCGGTCGACCAGGAGTTGAGGTAGGCGACGCTGCGGTCCTTGAGGTTGCCCGGCGGGCGCAGGCCGTAGACCTCGTGCAGTTCGGCGATGAGCTTCAGCTCGATCGCGCCGACCCCGACCACCTCGGCGGCGAGTTCGGTCGGCATGGCCGGCGGTACCGGCATCATCGCGGCGGCGCCGATGCCGGCACCGACCGTGGAGGTGGCGTTGGCCGCCCCCGAGACGAGCTTGTCGGCGAGCTGCTCGGGGCCGAGCCCCGGGAACTGCCGGCGCAGCGTCGCGAGGTCCCGTACGGGGACGCGCGGCGCGTTCTCGATGAGCCGGTCGGCGAGGTGGCCCAGGGCCGCCTTGGCGCCTTCCCGTGTGCGGACGAACCCGGTGCGTGCGCCCCGTCCCGTCCGTGTCAGTCCGGCCATGGCACCGGCGCTGCCTCTGGCGACGCCGTGACGTACGGCATCGAGGCGCCGGGCCCTGGCCGGAGGTTCTGCCGGGTGCGCTGCTTCGAGCGAGGTCCCGGGGCCTCGCTCCGCGTCACCCGTGCCGTACGGCAGCAGGGCGTCCTGCTGCCCGTCGGACGGTGTTTCGCCCGACGGGGTGCCCTGACCGGCCTGGTGCGCCTCCGACGGCTTCTGACGCCGGAAGCGCCGCTTCCTGGACGGTTTCCCGGCTGCCACTGGCGACCGGTCCTCAGTCGCAGTCGCGGCAGATCGGCTGGCCGTTCTTCTCGCGCGCCAGCTGGCTGCGGTGGTGCACGAGGAAGCAGCTCATGCAGGTGAACTCGTCGGCCTGCTTGGGCAGGACCCGGACGGCGAGCTCCTCGTTGGACAGGTCGGCTCCGGGGAGCTCCATGCCCTCGGCGGCGTCGAACTCGTCGACGTCGACGTTCGAGGTGGACTTGTCGTTCCTCCGGGCCTTCAGTTCCTCAAGGCTGTCCGAATCGACGTCGTCGTCGGTCTTGCGTGGGGTGTCGTAATCCGTTGCCATGTCGCTCTCCCCCTCTGGGTGTATGCGGTGTCTCCAGCGCACGTAACGCGCGAGAGGCCGGACTTGTGCCCGACCTGAGGCGGAGATTTTGCCTCACATCAAGGTCTGTTACTCAATCGACACCCAGCCGGACCTCCCGAGGGTGATCGGGCCGGGTGGCGACGGTGACCGTACACGGTCCGGCGGACCGGGTTCACGGGCGCCACCCCGTGTACTTCCCGTGCTCACAGCCCCCGAAAACTCGGGCTTTTTCCGGCTTTCCCGGGGCGGTGACGATCACGGAGAGTAGATCAGGTGTCCTGCGGTCCTGTGAGCGATCACACACGGACTTCCCGGGTGTCGATCCCGAAAATTCCGCTTAAAGCGAACGCCGTCCAGGATGTCAGGTCGGCAGCGTGACGCGCATCACAAGGCCGCCTCCTTCGCGGGGCTCCGCGATGATACGTCCACCGTGCGCCCTCGCCACGGAACGCGCGATGGACAGGCCCAGGCCGACGCCCTTGTCGCTGCCCGTACGCTCCTGCCGCAGCCTTCTGAACGGCTCGAAGAGGTTGTCCACCTCGTAAGCGGGAACCACTGGTCCTGTGTTCGAGACGACCAGCACGGCCTCGCCCTGCCGGATCTCCGTCGACACCTCGACCCAGCCGTCCTCGGCAACGTTGTAGCGCACGGCGTTCTGCACGAGGTTGAGCGCGATGCGCTCCAGCAGGACGCCGTTGCCCTGCACGACCGCCGGACCGCGCTCCCCGCGCACCTCCACGCCCAGCGCCTCCGCCTCGGCGCGCACCTGGTCGATGGCGCGCGAGGCGACCTCGGCGAGGTCGACGGGCTTGCGCTCCACGATCTGGTTGTCGCTGCGCGCCAGCAGCAGCAGGCCCTCCACGAGCTGCTCGCTGCGCTCGTTGGTGGCCAGCAGCGTCTTGCCGAGCTGCTGGAGCTCCACCGGCGCCCCCGGGTCCGAGAGATGCACCTCCAGCAGCGTGCGGTTGATCGCGAGCGGGGTGCGCAGCTCGTGCGAGGCGTTCGCCACGAAGCGCTGCTGCGCGGTGAACGCCCGCTCCAGCCGGTCGAGCATCTCGTCGAAGGTGTCCGCGAGCTCCTTGAGCTCGTCGTCCGGCCCGTCGAGCTCGATCCGGCGGGTGAGGTCGGATCCGGCCACCTGCCGGGCGGTGCGGGTGATGCGGCCCAGCGGCGACAGCACCCGGCCCGCCATGGCGTAGCCGAAGGCGAAGGCGATGATGCTCAGGCCCAGCAGCGCGAAGAGCGACCGGCGCAGCAGATCGTCCAGCGCGAGCTCGCGCTGGTGCGCGAAGCAGGACTTCAGCGCCGCGTTCGCCTGGTCCGCGGAGAGGCCGGCCCGCAGCGCCTCGCAGGAGTTGTCGGTCAGCTCGATCTTGCTGTCGGGCAGCAGCCGGAACGGCAGCTCGCTGATGTTGTGCAGGGCCTGCGCGGTGAACAGGTAGATGATCGACAGCAGCAGGATGCCCGCGATCAGGAACATCCCGCCGTAGAGCAGGGTGAGCCTTATCCGGATGGTGGGGCGCAGCCAGGGCTGCACCGGGTCCCTCGGGTCCCACGTCGGCTTCGGAGGCGCCTCGGGAGGCGCGGGTACGGCGGCCACGCGGATCAGATCCGGTAGCCCGAGCCGGGCACGGTGACGATCACCGGCGGCTCGCCGAGCTTGCGGCGCAGGGTCATGACCGTCACGCGCACCACGTTGGTGAAGGGATCGGTGTTCTCGTCCCATGCCTTCTCCAGGAGCTGCTCGGCCGAGACCACGGCCCCCTCGCTGCGCATCAGGACCTCCAGCACGGCGAACTCCTTGGGGGCGAGCTGGATCTCCCGGCCGTCCCGGAACACCTCGCGGCGGTTCGGGTCGAGCTTGATCCCGGCACGCTCCAGGACCGGGGGCAGCGGCACGGTGGTACGCCGGCCGAGCGCCCGCACCCGTGCGGTGAGCTCGGTGAAGGCGAAAGGCTTGGGCAGGTAGTCGTCCGCGCCGAGCTCCAGCCCCTCGACGCGGTCGCTGACGTCACCGGAGGCGGTGAGCATCAGCACCCGGGTCGGCATGCCCAGCTCCACCACCCGGCGGCAGACGTCGTCGCCGTGCACGAGCGGGAGGTCGCGGTCGAGCACCACCACGTCGTAGTCGTTGACGCCGATGCGCTCCAGGGCGGCGGCACCGTCGTACACGACGTCGACGGCCATGGCCTCCCGGCGCAGCCCGGTGGCCACCGCATCCGCGAGCAGCTGCTCGTCCTCGACGACGAGTACGCGCACGTCGCTTTCCTTCCCTTGTGCCCGCCACGCCGGACAGGACCGAGTCTCCGCACTGGTTGTGCGGGTCCCATCCTGCCCGTTACGCGCGTAAACCGGCGGTAAGGCGGAGGCGGGTGGGCAGGGGCCCGGGAATGCGCCGGATTGGCCCGGCGGTTGAGGTTTCCATGAGGTAACGCCTGGGGATGACGTCTGAACACCCCACGATCACGCCTTGTATGTGGCGCAGTACGACCTGTTCCAGGGTTGATCACCCGCCTCTCGCCCCGCGAGGGGGACCCCATAGGCACACCCCCGTGCCAACGACCTAGCCGAGGGGGCGCATCATGGACGCTTTCACCACAGGACTTCTGCAGCGCATAAAGGCCGCCGAGTCCGACCTGACGATGGCCCGCGAGACCGGCGACGACTTCCTGGCGGACGTCGAGCAGGCCGAGCTGGAGGACCTGCACCGCCTGGCCGCCGAGCACGGTGTGCGGGTGACCGCGGCCTGACGCTTCCGCCGGACCGCGAGGCTCCGCACCCCGCCCCGCGGCCGGCAGGACCCGACGGCCGGCCCACCGCCGCGCACCCGTGACGACACGGAAGCCCCGACGCCGTATCCCCGGCGCCGGGGCTTTCGTCCGCCGTGCCACCCGCCGCGGGACGGGACGGGCTTGCGGTGCACCGGGGCGCGGGCCTCCGCCGGGGCCGGGCGCGCCCGGGTGCCCCGGGGTCAGTCGTGCCAGGCGCCCAGTTCCTCCAGCAGCGCCTGGAGGGGTTCGAAGACCCCGGGCGAGGCCGCGACCGTGAGGTCGCCGGACGGCGGCTCGCCGGGGCGTCCGCCGGTCAGCGCGCCGGCCTCGCGGGCGATCAGGTCGCCGGCCGCCAGGTCCCAGGGGCTCAGGCCCCGCTCGTAGTAGCCGTCGAGCCGCCCAGCCGCGACGTCCGACAGGTCGATCGCCGCGGAGCCGCTGCGGCGGATGTCGCGCAGCCGGGGGATCAGCCGCTGCGCCACGTCGGCCTGGTGGGTGCGGACGGTGTGGACGTAGTTGAAGCCGGTGGACACCAGGGCCTGGTCCAGCGGCGGAGCCGGGCGGCAGCGCAGCGGCCGGTCGCCGAGGCGGGCCCCGCCGCCCCGCACGGCGTGGAAGGTCTCGCCCCGCATCGGGGCCTCGACGACGCCGACGACCGTCTCGCCGTCGATCTCCGCCGCGATGGACACCGCCCAGGTCGGCAGCCCGTAGAGGTAGTTCACGGTGCCGTCCAGGGGGTCGATGACCCAGCGCACACCGCTGGTGCCGTCGCGCGAGGCGCCCTCCTCGCCGAGGAAGCCGTCGTCCGGCCGGTGGTCCTCCAGATAGCCGGTGATCAGCTTCTCGGCCGCGATGTCCATCTCGGTGACGACGTCGATCGGGCTGGACTTGGTGCGGGCGACCGCGAGGTCGTCCGGCCTGCCGTCCCGCAGCAGCGCGCCGGCCCGGTGGGCCGCTTCGAGGGCGAGGGTGAGCAGTTCGGATGTCCGCTCGTCGGTCACGGGGGTCTCCTTCGGGCGATTCACGCGTACGGGCTGTCGGCTCCGGCGGCCGCGGGGCGGGGGGCCCGTGCGGGGCAGCAGCCGACCGGGCAGAGGTCGTGGCTCGCGCCGAGGGAGCCGAGGGCGCAGCGTTCGGCGTCGATGCCGCGTTCGGAGGCGGCGCGTTCCAGGAGCAGGTCGCGGACGGCGGCGGCGAAGCGGGGGTCGGCGCCGACGGTGGCGGAGCGGCGGATTGGCAGGCCCAGTTCGGCGGCCTTGGCGGTGGCCTCGGTGTCGAGGTCGTAGAGGACTTCCATGTGGTCGGAGACGAAGCCGATGGGGACCATGACGGCGGCCGGCGCCCCGGCCGTGTGCAGCGCTTCGAGGTGGTCGCAGATGTCCGGCTCCAGCCACGGGATGTGGGGGGCGCCGCTGCGGGACTGGTAGACGAGTTCCCAGGGGTGGTCGATGCCCGTCTCGTCGCGGACCGCGCCGGCCACGAGCCGGGCGACCTCCAGGTGCTGGCGGACGTAGGCGCCGCCGTCGCCGTGCTCGCCGGCGGGCCCCGAGGCGTCGGCCGCCGCGGTGGGGATGGAGTGGGTGGTGAACGCCAGGTGCGCGCCCGCCCTGATCTCCTCGGGCAGCTCCGCGAGCGAGGCGAGGACGCCCTCGGTCATCGGGCGGACGAAGCCCGGGTGGTTGAAGTAGTGGCGCAGCTTGTCCACACGCGGCGGGTGCAGGCCCTCCGCGCGCAGCGCGGCGATCGCGTCGGCGAGGTTCTCCCGGTACTGGCGGCAGCCGGAGTAGGACGCGTACGCGCTGGTCGCCAGGACCGCCACCCGCCGGTGCCCGGCCTCCGTCATCTCCCGCAGCGTGTCGGTCAGGTACGGGGCCCAGTTCCGGTTGCCCCAGTACACCGGCAGGCCGAGCCCGTGGCCCGCGAAGTCCTCCCGCAGCGCGTCCAGCAGCGCCCGGTTCTGGGCGTTGATGGGGCTGACCCCGCCGAACAGGAAGTAGTGCTGCCCCACCTCCTTCAGGCGCTCCGTGGGGATGCCCCGGCCACGGGTCACGTTCTCGAGGAACGGGACGACGTCGTCGGGACCTTCGGGACCGCCGAAGGACAGCAGCAGAAGGGCGTCGTAGGGCGCTGGATCACGCAGATCGGACATGGGGACGATCCTGCCACCCCGGTCCGGGCGGTGCCGATAAGGCCCCCGGCGGCGCGGGGCGCGGACCCTCGCGGCAGGTACCGGGGCAGCGGGGAAACCCCCGTGCATCCGAGGACATCCTGCGCGTAATCTGTGAAGGCTGCCCTTACGCCTTACCGGAGTCCCCCTTGCCCAGTCCGTACCGCGCGATCTTCGCCACCCCCGGCACCCTGGGGTTCTCCGCCGCCGGCCTCCTCGGCCGGATGCCCCTGTCCATGATGGGCATCGGCATCATGACGATGGTCTCCGAGATCACCGGCCGCTACGGGCTGGCGGGGACGCTGACCGCGACGCTGGCCCTGTCGGCCGCGGTCCTCGGCCCGCAGATCTCCCGGCTGGTCGACCGGCACGGGCAGCGCAGGGTGCTGCGTCCGGCCACGCTGATCGCGCTGTTCGCGGTCACCGGCCTGCTGATCTGCGCGCAGCAGGGCGCCCCCGACTGGACCTTGTTCGTCTTCACGGCGATGGGCGGCTGCGTGCCGAGCGTCGGGGCGATGACCCGCGCCCGGTGGGCGGCGATCTACCAGGGGCGTCCGCGCGAGCTGCACACCGCGTACTCGTTCGAGTCGATCGTGGACGAGGTCTGCTTCATCTTCGGGCCCATCATCTCCATCGGTCTGTCGACGATGTGGTTCCCCGAGGCCGGCCCGCTGCTGGCGGCCGGCTTCCTGGCGGTGGGCGTCTGGTGGCTGACCGCGCAGCGCTCCACCGAGCCGAAGCCGCATCCGGCAGAGCACCACACCGGCGGCTCGGCGCTGCGCTCCCCCGGACTCCAGGTGCTGGTGGCCGCGTTCGTCGCGACGGGCGCGATCTTCGGCGCGGTGGACGTGGTGACGGTCGCGTACGCCGAGGAGGTGGGCAGCAAGGCGGCGGCGAGCTGGGTGCTCGCGGTCTACGCGCTGGGCTCCTGCCTCGCCGGGGCCGTCTTCGGCCTGCTGCACCTCAAGGGCGACCCGTCCCGCAGGTGGCTGCTGGGCATCTGCGCCATGGCCGTGAGTATGATCCCCCTCCAACTGGCCGGGAGCCTGCCTTTCCTGGCCGTGGCGCTCTTTGTCGCGGGTCTCGCCATCGCACCGACGATGGTGACCACCATGGCCCTCGTCGAAGCGCACGTGCCACGCAGCAAGCTGACCGAGGGCATGTCCTGGACCAGTACCGGGCTCGCGGTCGGCGTGGCTCTCGGTTCGTCGGCCGCCGGCTGGGTGGTCGACGCGCACGGAGCGGCGGCGGGGTACGCGGTGCCCGGGGTCTCGGGAGTGTTCGCGGCACTGGTGGCGTTCCTGGGGTACCGCCGGCTGCGCAGGCCGGTGCCGACGCGGGAGGGGCAGCGTGAGCAGGACCGCGAGCAGGCCGAGCATTCCGGGGACCGGACGGAGCACGTGGCGTAACTGGGCGGGGACGGTCTCCGTGACCCCGGTCCGCGAGGCGCGTCCGGCGTCCGTCGGCGAGCTGGCCGAGGAGGTGCGCCGGGCCGCCGAGGACGGTCTGCGGGTCAAGACCGTCGGCACGGGGCACTCGTTCACGGCGGTGGCCGCCACCGACGGGGTGCTGATACGCCCGGACCTGCTCACCGGCATCCGCCGTGTCGACCGGTCGGCGATGACGGTCACGGTGGAGTCCGGCACTCCGCTGAAGCGGCTGAACGAGGCCCTCGCCCGCGAGGGCCTGTCGCTCACCAACATGGGCGACATCATGGAGCAGACCGTCGCCGGCGCGACGTCCACCGGGACCCACGGCACGGGCCGGGATTCGGCCTCGATCGCCGCCCAGATCAAGGGCCTGGAGCTGGTCACGGCGGACGGTTCGGTGCTCAGCTGCTCCGAGACGGAGAACCCCGAGGTCTTCGCGGCCGCCCGGATCGGCCTGGGTGCGCTGGGCGTGGTCTCGGCGATCACGTTCGCCGTGGAGCCGGAGTTCCTGCTGACGGCCCGCGAGGAGCCGATGCCGTTCGACCGGGTCCTCGCCGAGTTCGACGCCCTGCACGCGGAGAACGAGCACTTCGAGTTCTACTGGTTCCCGCACACGGGCAACTGCAACACCAAGCGCAACAACCGCAGCGCGGGCCCCGCGGCGCCTCCCGGCCGGGTCAGCGGCTGGGTCGAGGACGAGCTGCTCTCCAACGGCGCCTTCCAGGTCGCCTGTTCCCTGGGCCGGGCCGTGCCCGCCGCGGTCCCCGCGATCGCCCGCCTCTCCAGCCGGGCCCTGTCCGCGCGGACGTACACGGACATCCCCTACAAGGTCTTCACATCTCCGCGCCGCGTGCGGTTCGTGGAGATGGAGTACGCCGTTCCGCGTGAGGCCGCGGTCGCCGCGCTGCGCGAGGTGCGGGCGATGGTGGAACGCTCCCCGCTGCGGATCAGCTTCCCGGTCGAGGTGCGCACCGCGCCCGCGGACGACATCGCGCTCTCCACGGCGTCCGGCCGGGAGACCGCGTACATCGCGGTGCACATGTACCGGGGCACGCCCTACCGCGGGTACTTCTCGGCGGTGGAGCGGATCATGACCGCCCACGGCGGCCGCCCCCACTGGGGCAAGATCCACACCAGGGACGCCGCGTATCTGGCCGAGAACTACCCGCGGTTCGGGGAGTTCACGGCGCTGCGCGACCGCCTCGATCCCGGCCGCCTCTTCCAGAACGCCTATCTGCGCAGGGTCCTGGGCGACTGAACGGCTCCGCCCGTCACCCGCTGCCGGTGGACGCGGAGGGTCCGGGGGTGTCCCCGTCGGCGGGGGCGCCGCTTCCGGAGGGGTCGGGCGCGGGGGCGGTGGCCTCCGGGGACTGCTCGGCCGGAGGGCTCGGGGCCGGGGTGCCGGCGCCGTCGGGCGAGGCGCTGCCGGAGGGGTCCGCCGAGGTGTCCCCGTCGCCGGGCGCGGAGCCGTCCTCGCCGCCGGAGCCCTCCCCGGTGCCCGCCGAGGGCGTGGGTGACGGGTCGG
Source organism: Streptomyces zhihengii (assembly GCF_016919245.1). Classification (NCBI taxonomy): domain Bacteria; kingdom Bacillati; phylum Actinomycetota; class Actinomycetes; order Kitasatosporales; family Streptomycetaceae; genus Streptomyces; species Streptomyces zhihengii. Next base: position 2,267,537 of record NZ_JAFEJA010000001.1, read on the forward strand.
CCGTGCCGCGATCGCGGTCCTCGCCGTCCCGCCGGTCGCCCGCCGGGTCCGTGGGTTCGGAGCGGCGGTCGTCCCCACCGGTGCCGCCCGGGCGGAACGCCGAGCCGACCGTGGTGCCCGCGCCGCCGCCGAGTTCCTGGCCGGCCGCCACCTCGTAGACGGTGATCCCGCCCATGGCGACGCCGAAGACCACGGCCGCCGCGGCGACCGGGCGCTTCCAGCCCCGCCGCCGGGTGCCGTAGGTGCGCGGGGCGCCGAACTCCCCCTCGCGGGGCGCCTTCCCGTCACCGTCGGGGGTCGGTGCGGCGGCGGGCAGGGACGGCGCGGGGGCGGGGCCGACGGCCCGCGCCTGGGCGGTGGCCTCCCGGAGCTGCTCGCCGGTCCGCTTGAAGACGTGCTGGAGCAGCGGACCGCCGCAGGTGGCCACGACGCTGACCACCCCGGCGCCGACGATCGTCCCGTAGACGCCGAGTTGGGAGGCGAGGATCGCGGCGGTCACGGCGGCGAGGACGCTGCCGGCGACCTGAGGCACGCTCAGCTCGATCCGCCGTCCCGCCGTCGCCTCCCGCTCGTCGGCCCGTTCTCCGTGATTCGTCCCGTCATCCGGCTTCTGTCGCATCTCCGGCCTCTGTCCGCCCATCTGTCCTTCGTGCACCAACTAGTGACAGTTGGGCGAAGCCGATAGTTCCGCTTCCGCCGATTCTGTGAAGCACAACACCCGGTCAGAGGCGTTACGGGTCCCGACCCCGCATCGCCGGGGAGAAGTTCGGCGGCGCGGCAGTCCACCCCGATGGCCCGAATGGAGTACTGTGGCGAACCCTGGGCACGATCGCTTTTGTGGCGATCGGACCCCAGGTAGGGGGCCGGATGCGGCGCTCGATCCGGCGTCGCCTTGGTATCGCACGGAGTTCTGTCACCGAGAGTGATGTTCGTTCACTCTGGGTGTTCAACAGTCCACCGTGTCACACCGGCGATCAAGGGCCTGTGCCCGACACGCCGGGGAACTCGGCAAGGTTGTGGCAGGCTGCACCCGGGCAGGCCACACTCGACTAGCGGAAGCAGCGACGCAGGTGACGTCGGCAGGCACCACCCGGGAGGTCCCCATGCCCGAACTGCGTGTCGTGGCCGTCTCAAACGACGGCACACGACTGGTGCTCAAGGCTGCCGACAGCACGGAATACACACTTCCGATCGATGAGCGGCTGCGCGCCGCCGTGCGCAACGACCGGGCACGGCTGGGGCAGATCGAGATCGAGGTGGAGAGCCATCTCCGCCCCCGCGACATCCAGGCGCGCATACGGGCCGGTGCCTCGGCCGAGGAAGTGGCCCAGCTCGCCGGGATCCCGGTGGAACGGGTCCGCCGCTTCGAGGGCCCGGTGCTCGCCGAGCGCGCCTTCATGGCGGAGCGCGCCCGCAAGACACCGGTCCGCCGCCCCGGCGAGAACACCGGCCCCCAGCTCGGCGAGGCCGTGCAGGAGCGGCTGCTGCTCCGCGGTGCCGAGAAGGACACCGTCCAGTGGGACTCCTGGCGCCGCGACGACGGCACCTGGGAGGTGCTGCTGGTCTACCGGGTGGCGGGCGAGCCGCACTCGGCGAGCTGGACGTACGACCCGCCCCGGCGGCTCGTCCAGGCCGTCGACGACGAGGCCCGCGCGCTCATCGGCGAGACCGACGACACGATCGCCCAGGAGCCGAGCTTCCCGTTCGTCCCGCGCATCGCGCGGCTGCCCCGGGACCGGCCGCTGGACCGCGCCCTGGACCGCCAGATCGAGCGGCCGGCCCCGCCGGCCGACCCCGAGGACGGCGAACGCGACTCGCTGACCAGCCTCCTGGAGGCGGTCCCGAGTTTCCGTGGCGACATGGTGGTGCCGGAGCGCCCCGCTCCGGCCGAACCGGCCGCCATCGAACCGGTGCAGGAGCCGGAGGCCGAGGAGGAGCCGGTCGCGCCGGCCGCCTCGGCGGGCGCGGGCTCGGCCTACGCGGATGTGCTGATGCCGCGCTCGGTCGCCGGTCACCGCGACCGGCTGACCGGCACGACGGACCGCCAGGCCGAGGCGGACGGCGTCCGCCCGGGCCGCCGTGCCGCGGTCCCGAGCTGGGACGAGATCGTCTTCGGCACCCGCCGCAAGAAGCAGGACTGACCGCAGCGGACGGTACCGGAGGGACGGCGCGGCTCCCGCGCCGTCCCTCCGGCACGTGTGTCAGGACGGGTCGGGGCCCGTCGCCACCGGGCGGGCCGGGTCGCGGGACCACTCGGACCAGGAGCCCGCGTACAGGGCGGGCACGTATCCCGCCAGTTCCAGCGCCACGGCCTGCTGCGCCGCGGAGACACCCGATCCGCAGTAGACGCCCACCGTCCGGTCCTTTTCGCCGGCCCCCAGTGCCGCGAAGCGGGCGGCGAGGTCACCGGCCGCCAGGAAGCGGCCCGAGGCGTCCAGGTTGTCGCCGGTCGGGGCCGACACCGCGCCGGGGATGTGGCCCGCCACCCGGTCGATCGGCTCCGTCTCGCCGCGGTACCGCTCCCCCGCGCGGGCGTCCAGCAGCAGCCCGTCACGGGCGAGGGCCGCCGCCTCGTCCGCGTCCAGCAGCGGCAGCGCGCCGGGGCGGGGCGCGAAATCGCCCTCCGCCGGAGCCGGGACCTCGGTCTCCAGCGGCCCCTCCCACGCGGCGAGCCCGCCGTCGAGCACGCGCACCTGCCCGTGACCGGCCCAGCGCAGCAGCCACCACAGGCGCGCCGCGCCCCAGCCCTTGTCGCCGTCGTACGCCACCACCGGCGTGCCCGCCGAGACACCGGCCCGGCGCATCACCGCGCCGAAGGCCTCCGGGTCCGGCAGCGGATGGCGGCCGCCGTCCCCGGGCGGCCCGGCCAGCTCCGCGTCGAGATCGACGAAGACGGCGCCGGGGAGGTGCCCGGCCTCGTAGTCGGGCCGGCCGTGCGGTCCGCCGAGCCGGTAGCGGACGTCGAGCAGCACCGGCGGAGTGGGGCCGGCGAGCTCGGTCGCGAGGTCGGCCGCGGAGATGATGGGTGTCATACGGCCATCCTCGCGCACCCGCCCGCCGGGCCGTCGTCGCCGAAGCGGATGAGACGTGCCAAAGCGGGCATCCTCCGGCGGGAACCCGCCATATGCGGCGCGGCCCGGGCGCAACGGACGCCAGGTGGTGAAAACATCGGCCAGGATCCCTCCCCGCGCAGTACGACTTCCGCCCGGGAGGGCCCCTGGGCGCAGATCGGCCCGCACGACGGCGCGCCCGTCCCCCTTGCACGGCCACCACGATGGTCCGAGGAGAGAGTGACGATGACCGAGGCGACTCGGCACGAGCCCGGCGCACCCTGCTGGGTCAGCCTGATGGTGCACAGCCTTGACACGATCAAGGAGTTCTACGCGGACCTGTTCGGATGGGAGTACGAGCCCGGCCCCCAGCACCTGGGGCCGTACGTCCGCGCGCTGCTCGACGGCAGGGAGGTGGCGGGCCTCGGCCGGCTGCCCGCCGACCGTCATCTGCCGGTCGCCTGGACGCCGTACCTGGCCACCGAGGACGCCGACGCGACCGCCGAGTCGATCAGGAGCTGCGGCGGCACGATCGGCGTCGGGCCGCTGGACGCGGGTGAGGCGGGCCGGCTGGTGATCGGCTCCGATCCCGGCGGCGCGGTCTTCGGCGCCTGGCAGGCGCGGGCGCACGCCGGCACCGCGCTCCGGGGCACGCCCGGCACGCCCGTCTGGCACGAGCTGATCACCCGGGAGACGGCGTCGGTCGGCAAGTTCTACCAGGTGGTGTTCGGGCACGAGGCCCGTCCCTGCGACCCGGACGACGACGGGGATCGGCTGACGCTCTCCGTGGCCGGCCGGCCGGTGGCCTCGGTGCACGGCCTCGGCTCCGCGCTGCCGCGGCCCCGCGGCCCGCACTGGATGACGTACTTCGAGGTCGCGGACGTGGATGCGGCGGCGGGCCTGGTGGCCGGGCTGGGCGGCGAGGTGCTCCGGCCGCCGGGGCCGGGCGCCGCGGGCCCGGAGGCGACGGTAGCCGACCCGGAGGGCGCGGTGTTCACCCTGGTGACGACGGCCCCGGCGGGTTGACCGGGCGGCCCGGGCGGACGACGGGGAGGCCCGGGAGCCCGCCGTTCGGACGACGGTGCAGCGCGGAGCCAGGCCGCTGGGACGACCCGGAGCCCGGCCGAGGGGCGGCCGGCGTCCCGGGCCGGGCCGGAGGACCCGGCCGCCGCCTTCAGGTCCTGGTCGGGGCGGCCGTGCCGCGTGCGGCGTCCTCGTGCTCCACGGGGAGCACGTCGGGCGACAGGGCGGCCGCCCGGGCGCTGGCGGCCGTCATCCGGCGGCGGTGGTGGCGGCGGCACAGGACTTCGTAACCGACCTCGCCGGCCGCCTGGTTGACGTCGCCGACGACGACCTGCGCCCCCTCGACGACCATCACACCGCCCACCGTGCGCGCGTTGTGCGTGGCGCGCGCGCCGCACCAGCACAGCGCCTCGACCTGGAGCACCTCCACCCGGTCGGCCAGTTCGACGAGCCGCTGCGAGCCGGGGAACAGCTTCGAGCGGAAGTCGGTGGTGATGCCGAAGGCGAACACGTCGAGGTCGAGGTCGTCGACGACCCGGGCGAGCTGGTCGATCTGCTCCGGCGCGAGGAACTGCGCCTCGTCCGCGATCACGTAGTCGCAGCGGCCGCCCTTGGACAGATGGGCCACCAGGTAGGCGTAGAAGTCGAAGCCCTCCGCCGCCTCGACGGCGTCCGTCACCAGCCCGAGCCGCGAGGACAGCTTGCCCTCGCCGGCCCGGTCGTCGCGGGTGAAGATCATGCCCTGGAGCCCGCGGGTGGACCGGTTGTGCTCGATCTGAAGCGCGAGAGTCGACTTCCCACAATCCATCGTTCCGGAGAAGAACACCAGCTCGGGCATGGGTAGTCGATGACCTTTCGGGTCTGTGGGGGGCGTCTGCGGGGTCGGGGCGCGGGGCGGGTCAGGAGCGTACTTCGAGGAGCGGGACGAGCTGCTCGACCGGGGTCATGGAGCCGTGCATGCCGACCATGGCGGACTCGTGCGGCTCGTTGACGGAGGCGGTGATCACCACGTCGTCGCAGGCCGCGGCCACCACGTCGCCGATGCGTCCGTACACCCGGTCGTCCACCCGCTCGCCGAACCAGCCGGCCGCCACGGCCTCGTCACGGCCCGCGATCCAGAACCGGTCCCCCAGCACCTCGCGCCAGACCGCGAGCACATCGCGCTCGGCACCCGGCACGGCGTAGACGTGCCGCGCCCGGCCCTCGCCGCCGAGCAGGGCCACTCCCGCGCTCAGCTCCCAGTCCTCGTCGAAGTCGATCCGCGACTCCTCGTCGAAGGGGATGTCGATCATGCCGTGGTCCGCGGTGACGTACAGGGCGGCACGGGGCGGGAGCTGTTCGGCGAGGCGCTGCACCAGCCGGTCCACGTACATGAGCTGGCCGCGCCAGGCGTCGGAGTCCACGCCGAAGCGGTGCCCCTTGCCGTCGACCTCGCTGTAGTACGTGTAGACCAGCGAGCGGTCCCCGGCGGCCAGTTGCGATGCCGCGAGGTCCATCCGCTCCTCGCCGGAGAGGCGGCCGTGGAAGGTGCCGCCGCTGAGGGCGACCTTGGTCAGCGGCGTCTGCGCGAAGGTCGGCGAGGACACCTGCGCCGTGTGCACGCCGGCCTCGTCGGCGAGCCGGAAGACCGTCGGATAGGGCTGCCAGACCTGCGGCGGGGTCCAGGGCTTCCAGCGGAGCTGGTTCATCAGCTCGCCGGTCTCCGGGTTGCGCGCGGTGTAGCCGGGCAGCCCGTGGGACCCCGGGGCCAGGCCGGTGCCCACGGACGCCAGCGAGGTGGCCGTGGTCGCGGGGAACCCGGCGGTGATGGGGCGGCCGGTGCCGCCGCGGGAGGTGACGAGCAGCGAGTTCAGATAGGGGGCCTCGTCCGGGTGCGTCCGGATCTGCTCCCAGCCCAGCCCGTCGATCAGGAAGACGCAGTTGCGGTCGGCCGGGGTGAGCTCGGGGATACGCGCCTCGAACCCGGGCACGCCCTGGCCCGCGGCGAGCGTCGGCAGCAGATCGGCGAGGGATCCGCGGCCGTACTCGGGCACGGGCGCGGACTCCGGCGCGAGGGGTGCGGGATGACCGTTTCCCCAGGCGGACGCCGGGGCGTCGTCGGGCCAGAAATCGCTGTGCGTGCTCTGCACCATCAGCGGGTGGCGGCCGTGGCTTCGGAGAGCGCCTGCGCGAAGGCGAGCGTCTGGCGCACGGTGTCGGGGCCGTCGCCCGCCTCGCTGACCCGCAGGCTGAGGTCGTCGGCCGTGGAGTTGCCGGTGTAGCCGTGGTCGGCGTCGCAGTTCGGGTCGCCGCAGGCGGCGGGCTCCAGGTCGAGCCGGGAGACCGCGCCCCAGCCGATGGTCAGGACGACCTCGCGGGGCAGGGTGCCCGGGGTGTACGACTCCGGGTTGGCGACGACGCGGCTGACGACGACGGACGAGATCCGGCCGAGCTTGACCGACTCGGTCGAGGTGGTGGCGTACGGCGTCGGCGAGCTGGAGTCGGCGGCCTGCTCGTCGGTGTGGCTGACGATGAAGCGGTTCGCCGTCAGGACGAGGACCGTGACATGGCGGCGGACCTCGTTGGCGTCGAAGGTCGTCTCCTGGTGCACGAGGTACGAGGAGATGGCCTCGCCACCGACAGCGGCCTCCACCGCCTCGGCCACGAGGGCCGGGTAGTAGCCGCTGCGCTCGATCGCCGCGCGCAGCCCCTGGGTCGTCGTGCCGGTCTTCGCCATGCCGTCCATCCTAAAGGGCCGTGGGGGTCCGAATCGCTCACAGGCTCAGTAGCTCGGCAGCCGCCGGGGGCCGAGGTCGGTACGGGTGGGAGGAGGGGCGAGCCGCACGGAGGCGTCCAGCACCGACAGGCCGTGCGGGGCGACGACGACCGGCTCCAGTCCGATCGACACCACCTCGGGGTGGTCGTCGACGAGCCGGGAGACCCGCAAGAGCAGTTCTTCGAGCGCCGCCGTGTCGACGGGGGCGGATCCCCGCCACCCGAAGAGCATCGGCGCCGTGCGGATGCTGCGGATCAGCTCCGCCGCGTCCCGGTCGGTGGCGGGGACGAGGCGGTGCGCGGTGTCGCCGAGCAGTTCGGAGGGGGCGCCGGCGAGGCCGAAGGAGAGCACGGACCCGGCCGCCGGGTCGATGGACGCCCGCACGACGGTGTCCACCCCGCGCGGGACCATCGCCTGCACGACCGGCTGCAGCTCCGCCGCCTTGCCCAGCGTCTCGGTCAGCTCGTGGTACGCCTGGCGCAGTTGGTGCTCGTCGGCGAGGTCGAGGCGCACCCCGCCGAGGTCGGCACGGTGCCGCAGATGGGGGGCGGTGGTCTTCAGGGCGACGGGGTAGCCCAGCCGGGCGGCCGCGTCGGCGGCGGAGTCCGGGTCGGACGCGGGCAGCGCGGCGCGCACCGTGATGCCGTAGCGGGCGAGCAGCTCGTGGGCGTCGGGGGTGCTGAGGGTGAAGCCGCGGGTGTCCGCCTCCTGGCCGAGCAGTCGCTCGATCTGGGCGGCGGCACCGGACTCGTCGATGTCGTCGTACTCGGGCACCTTGCCGGGCTCGGCGGCCTGGCGCCGCCACTGCGCGTACCTGACCGCCTCGGCCAGCGCGCGCACGGCCCGCTCCGCCGCCGGATACGCCGGAATCCGCCGCGCCTCCCCGACCGGCCCGTCCGCGCCCTGCGCCTCACCGGCGGGCAGCGCCGTCACGGGGGCGGGCGCGGACACGGGAGCGGGGGACGTCGGGGGTGTGGGGGTGGCGGTGGTGGCCGCGGCGGGGACGGGGGCGGTCGGCCCGGGTCCGCCGGCGGACCGCCCGCGCAGCCCGAACCAGCTCCGGCCCCGCCCGGCCGTGGACCGCGGGGTGCCGTGCGGTGACCCGGGCTCGGAGCGGGGGGCGCCGGAGGCGTCGGGGGCGTCGGTAGCGGGGGGCTCCGGGGCCGGGTCGGGGGTGGGGGCCGGGTCGGGGGTGGCCGGGTCGGCGGCGGTCGCCGGCGCGGCAGCCGCGCGGCTGGACGGACCTGAGTCGGCGGCCGGGCCCGCGTCGGAAGCGGCCGGGGCAGAGGCGGTGCCCGTCCTGGACGCGGCCGTGCCGGAGGTGGTGCCCGTGCCGGAGGCGGCCGGGTCGGCCCCCGCGTCGGGGGTCGGGCCCGGGACCGCTGTCGAGGGTCGCGCGGGCGGCTCGGCGCCCGTGGGGCCGGCGGCGCGGAGGGGGGAGGCCGGGCGGGTGCTGGTGGCCGCCGCCAGGGCGTCCGCCAGCGCGCCCATCTCGACATGGACCACCGCCACCGGCTTCGCCGGACTCGCCGCGGCCGCGTCCGTCAGCGCCGCCGCGAGGCTCTCCCCGTCACCGGCCTCGGTGACGCCGTCCTCCCCCACCCACGGGATCGCCGTCACGATCACCGCGTCGCAGCGGTCGTCGCCGAGCGCACCGGCCAGCGCCGCCCGGAAGTCGGCGGGCGTCGCGCCCGTGGTCAGGTCGAGCGGGGGCAGCGGGCGCAGGCCCTCCGTGAGGCAGGCGTCGTAGGCGAGCAGACCGAGGGACTCGGAGTTGCCGAGGATCGCGACCCGGGGCCCGGCGGGCAGCGGCTGGCCCGCGAGCATCAGCCCCGCGTCGACCAGTTCGGTCACCGTGTCGACACGGATCACGCCGGCCTGGCGCATCAGCGCCCCGACCGTCGCGTCCGGGATGCGGGTCACCGGCACCGCGTGCCCCGGGGGCGCGCTGCCGCTGTGCCGGGCGCCCTTGACGACGACCACGGGCTTGACCGCGGCCGTGCGGCGGGCGAGCCGGGTGAACTTGCGCGGGTTGCCGATGGACTCCAGGTACAGCAGGACGACGTCGGTGCCGGTGTCCTCGTACCAGTACTGGAGGAAGTCGTTGCCGGAGACGTCGGCCCGGTTCCCGGCGGAGATGAACGAGGAGAGCCCCGCGCCGCGCCGGTGCAGCCCCGCGAGCAGCGCGATGCCGATGGCGCCGGACTGGGTGAACAGCCCGATGCGGCCGGGGGCGGGCGACTCGGGGGCGAGCGAGGCGTTGAGCCGGACGGTGTCGGCGGTGTTGATGATCCCGAAGGCGTTCGGTCCGATGATCCGCATGCCGTACGAGCGCGCCTGGCGGACCAGTTCCCGCTGCCGCTCCCTGCCGCCCGAGCCCGTCTCCGCGTACCCGGCGCTCACCACGACCAGGCCGCGGGCGCCGTGCTCACCGCAGTCGGCGACCGCCTCGGGGACCCGGTCCGCCGGTACGGCGATCACGGCCAGGTCGACGGGCTCGCCGATCTCGCCGAGGGAGCGCACGGCCGGCACGCCGTCGACGGTGTCGAGCTCCTCGGGGAAGGCGCTGTTCACCGCGTGGACCCGGCCCGTGAATCCGGCCTGGAGGAGATTGCGCAGCGCGGTGCGCCCGACACCACCGGGCCGTCGGCCGACCCCGACCACGGCGACGGAGCCGGGGGCGAGCAGCCGCTGCACGGACCGGGCCTCCGCGCGCTGTTCCCGGCCGCGCTGGACGGCGAGGGACGCCTCGGTCGGCTCCAGTTCGAGGGTGAGGTGGACGGAGCCGTCCTCGAAGCTGCGCCGCTGGGTGTAGCCGCCGTCCCGGAACACCTTGATCATCTTGTTGTTGGCCGGCAGCACCTCGGCCGCGAAGCGCCGGATGCCGCGCTCCCTGGCGACCGCCGCGATGTGCTCCAGCAGCGCGGAGGCCACGCCACGGCCCTGGTGGGCGTCCTGGACGAGGAAGGCGACCTCGGCTTCGTCGGCGGGCGGCCCGGCGGGGCGGCCCGTCGCGTCGATCCGGTCGTAGCGCACGGTGGCGATGAACTCGTCGCCCGCGGTCATGGCGAGCCCGACGCGGTTCACGAAGTCGTGGTGGGTGAAGCGGTGCACGTCCTTGTCGGACAGACGGGGGTAGGGCGCGAAGAAGCGGTAGTACTTCGACTCGTCGGAGACCTGCTCGTAGAAGCTCACCAGGCGGTCGGCGTCCTCGGCGGTGATCGGCCTGATCCGGGCCGTGCCGCCGTCGCGCAGGACCACGTCGGCTTCCCAGTGATCGGGGTAGGCGTGCTCCGGCGGCGTCTGCATGGGCCAAGCGTACGGCCGTGTCACCGGTCGCGTGGAGGGGTGTGGACAGGCACGCTGAGAGGGCCTCCGGGCCGGGCCGCCGGGCCTCGTTCCGTCGGCGGGAGCACGTCGCACCACATGAGAGAATGGTCTAGACAACCCGTTAAGACTTGAAGGGCAACACCATGGCTGAGCGTCGCGTCAATGTCGGCTGGGCCGAGGGCCTTCACGCCCGCCCCGCGTCCATCTTCGTCCGTGCCGCCACGGCCTCCGGCGTCCCCGTGACGATCGCCAAGGCCGACGGCAACCCGGTCAACGCCGCGTCCATGCTGGCCGTGCTCGGCCTCGGCGCCCAGGGCGGCGAGGAGATCGTGCTGGCCTCCGACGCGGACAACGCCGATGCCGCGCTGGACCGCCTGGCCAAGCTGGTCGCCGAGGGCCTGGACGAGCTGCCCGAGACCGTCTGAACGGCGGCCGGGCCACGGGCCCCGCGGGTGCACCCCCGCACGCTTCGCGGAAAAGCCGCGGCAACCCCCCGAGGGCGCCGCGGCTTTTTTGTGCCGCTTGCCGGTAATTCACAGGCCCGGCACGGCTAATGAATTACCGGCCGGGAGAATTCGGGCAGCAGAAAGAGGCGCCCGCGAATGGCTCCTCTTTGTATACGGCCCCTCTGTTAATTGCGGGCGCTCCCGATGTTTACGGCGTGTTGCGAAGTCCTCACCCGCTCCGGGCGGCGCAGCCGGTGCGCGGCGGCCGCGCGCTCGGCGTGCAGGGCGGTGAGCGCACGCGCCCGCTCCACGTCACCGCGTGCGACCGCGTCCACGATGGCGCCGTGCTCGGCCCAGGACTCCACGGGCGCCGCGGGCTGGTCGACCGTGTACATCCACGCGGTCTTGTGGCGGAGCTGGGTGAGCAGCGCCGTGAGCCCGGGGCTGCCGCAGGCCTGGGCGAGCGTCTCGTGGAACCAGGCGCCCAGCGAGCGCAGATCCTCGCCCTGACCGCGCCGTGCGCGGTCCTGACCGAGGCGCACCAGGCCGCGCAGCACCTTCAGATGGGCCTCGGTGCGCCGCTGTGCCGCGCGCGCGGCACCGAGGGGCTCCAGCAGCAGCCGGATCTCCAGGAGATCGGCGGCCTCCTGGTCGGTCGGCTCGGCGACATGCGCCCCGGCGTGACGGCGGGTGACGACGAAGCCCTCGGACTCCAGCGTGCGCAGCGCCTCCCGCACGGGGACGCGGGAGACCCCGTAGCGGCGAGCGAGCTGCTCCTCGGTGAGCCGGCTGCCGCGCTCGAAGACACCGGTGACGATGTCGTCGCGAATCGCCGTGCATACAGAGTGCGCGGGAATGCGCATGGCCGAACCTCCGTCTGATCCGCACGAAAATCTGCACCGATTGACTCGTGTCCGGCGACTCTATTCCAGTCCGCGGGATTTTCCGAAGGCCGAGGGGAATCCGTGGATATCTTCTGGGCTTTTGGCCGGAATCGGAAGGCCGGATCGCGGGCGCGGACGGCCCCGCCGGACCGGGCGGCCGGATCGCGGGAGCGGACGACCCCGCCGGACCGTCCCTACCGCATCGCGGGAGCGGGACGGGCCCGCCGGCCGGGCGGCCGGACAGCGGGCGCGGGGACGGCCCCGCCGCCCCTCGTGCACCCCTGCCACGCACGACAGCCCCCGGCGCGGTGCCGGGGGCTGTCGGAGGCGGTGCGGGTCAGACGCTGACGCCGCGGGCGCGCAGATACGCGACCGGGTTGATGTCGGAGCCGTACTCGGCCGTGGTGCGGGCCTCGAAGTGCAGGTGGGGGCCGGTCGAGTTGCCGGTCGAGCCGGACAGTCCGAGCCGCTGGCCCGCCATGACCTGCTGGCCGACGGAGACGGCGATCGACGACAGGTGGCCGTACTGCGTGTACGTGCCGTCGTTCATACGGAGGACGACGTTGTTGCCGTACGCGCCGCCCCAGCCGGCCTCGACCACGGTGCCGGCGCCGACCGCGACGACGGTGCTGCCGGACGCGGCGCGGAAGTCGACGCCGGAGTGGCTGCCGGAGGACCAGAGGTTGCCGCCGGTCTGGTAGCCGGTCGTCACATGGGAGCCGGCGACCGGGATCCGGAAGGCGTTCAGCCGCTTGCGCTCGGCCTCGCGGGCGGCGCGCTCCTTGGCCTCGCGTATCTCCTTGGCGCGCGCCTCGGCCTTGCGCTTCGCCTCGGCCTCGGCCTCGGCCTTCGCCTTGGCGCGGGCGGCGGCCTCGGCGGCCTCCTTCTTCTGCGCGGCCGCCTGGTCGGCGATCTCGTCGGCGATGGACCCCATGGACACGATCTGGGTGAGGCCGGTGTCCTCGACGGAGGCGGCGGCCTCGGCGTCGGCGGCGACCGCCGGGGAGGCGAGGGTGCCGATGACGCCCGCGGTGGCGAGGGTCGCGACGCCGGCCAGGTTCGCGCTCCTGCGCGTCAGGCGGCTCGGGGCACGGTGCTTCCCGGTGGCACGGGTGAACGCCATGAAGAGGCTGGTCCTTTCCTTCCTTCTCGCCTACCGGGTTAGCTGACGGGTTCGGAGCAGGAAGGTCTCCTACGGGCACCTCCGCGGACGAAGGCATCCGATTCACCCCAGGGACTGCATGGGTCCCCGGCTCCCCAGGCTCGCGCCTGACGGGGACTCGGCGATGACTGTCCGATGCCGCGGGCGCGGCGGGGTTTCGGCGAACAGCCGGATCGACGCTAGGCAGGCCGCCAGTCGATCACCAAACGGAACGGCGCTTTTGTCACGCATGCCACAGGACAGAGAAGGACGCTCTCCCCAAAAGGGACAAGGGACGGGAAACGAGGGGACCCCGGCATCACGCATCGCACCGGGGTCCCCTCGCCACCTCTTCGCCCCTTTTCGGGCGCTTTCGCGCCTGCCGGGGCCCGGCCGGTCAGCCGGTGACGACGCTCACCTCGCCGATGCCGAGCGCCTTGACGGGCTCCGCGATCTGCGAGGCGTCGCCGACCAGGACCGTCACCAGGCGGTCCACCGGGAAGGCGCTGACCGCCGCGGCGGTGGCCTCCACCGTGCCCGTGTCGGCCAGGCGCGCGTACAGCCGGGCCTGGTAGTCGTCCGGGAGGTGCTGCTCCACCTGGTCGGCCAGGGTCGCCGCGACGGAGGCCGCCGTCTCGAACTTCAGCGGGGCGACACCCACGAGGTTCTGCACGGCGACGTCGCGCTCGGCGTCGGTGAGGCCGTCGGCCGCCAGGGTGCGCAGCACCTTCCACAGGTCGTCCAGCGCGGGACCGGTGTTGGGCGTGTCCACCGAGCCGCTGATGGCGAGCATCGCGGCACCCGATCCGTCGGGGGCCGACAACAGCACCTGCCCGAAGGCCCGCACGCCGTAGGTGTACCCCTTCTCCTCGCGCAGCACCCGGTCCAGACGGGAGGTCAGCGTGCCGCCGAGGCAGTAGGAGCCGAGCACCTGGGCCGGCCAGACGCTCGCGTGGCGGTCGGGACCGACACGGCCGATGAGGAGCTGGGTCTGCACGGCGCCGGGACGGTCGACGATGACCACCCGGCCGGTGTCGTCCGCGGTCACCGGCGGGACCGGACGCGGGGACGCCTTGTCGCCCGTCCACGCGCCGAGGGTCTCCGCGAGCACGGCGTCCACGTCGGTGTCCGCGAGATCGCCGACGATCACACAGGTCGCCGTGGCCGGCCGGACGTGGGCCTCGTAGAAGGCGCGCACGGCCGCGGCGTCGATCCGCGACACCGTGTCCTCCGTGCCCTGGCGCGGACGCGAGACACGCAGGGTGGGCGGGAACAGCTCGGCGGAGAGCTGCTTGGCCGCCCGGCGGGCCGGGTTGGCCATCTCGTGCGGGATCTCGTCGAGCCGGTTGCGCACCAGCCGGCCGACCTCGCCGTCGGCGAACGCCGGGGCGCGCAGGGCGTCGGCGAGCAGGCCGAGCGCCTTGGGCAGACGCGACGCGGGGACCTCCAGGGAGACCCGGACGCCCGCGTGGTCCGCCATCGCGTCCAGCGTGGCGCCGCAGCGCTCCAGTTCGGCGGCGAAGTCCTCGGCGCTGTGCTTGTCGGTGCCCTCGGAGAAGGCCCGCGCCATGATCGTGGCGACGCCGTCGAGGCCCGCGGGCTCCGCGTCGAGCGGCGCGTCGAGGAGCACCTCCACCGCGACGACCTGCTGACCGGGGCGGTCGCAGCGCAGCACGGTGAGCCCGTTGTCCAGGGTGGAGCGCTCCGGCGCGGGGAACGCCCAGGGACGGGCCGTACCGGCGGCCGGCTGCGGGTGGAAGTCCATGGTCACGGCAGCGTCGCTCACTGGTCCGCCCCCTCGGTGTCGTCGTTCTCGTCGGCGGTGATCGGTTCGTAGACCAGCACGGCCCGGTTGTCCGGGTGCAGTCGCGCCTTGGCGACGGCCTGCACCTCCTCGGGGGTGATGTCGAGGACGCGCTGGACGGCGGTCAGCGCGAGCTGCGGGTCGCCGAACAGCACCGCGTAGCGGCAGAGTTCGTCGGCGCGGCCGGCCACGGTGCCCAGCCGGTCCAGCCATTCGCGCTCCAGCTGGGCCTGCGCGCGCTCCATCTCCTCGGGGGTCGGCCCCTCGGCGGCGAAGCGGGCCAGCTCCTCGTCGACCGCGGTCTCGATCTGCGGGACCTCGACGCCGCCGGACGTCTTGACGTCCAGCCAGCCCAGCGACGGGGCGCCGGCCAGGCGCAGCAGCCCGAAGCCGGCGGCCACCGCCGTCTGGTCGCGGCGGACCAGCCGGTTGTGCAGCCGGGAGGACTCCCCGCCGCCGAGGACGGTGAGCGCCAGGTCCGCGGCGTCGCACTCGCGGGTGCCGTCGTGGGGCAGCCGGTAGGCGGCCATCAGGGCGCGGGCGGGCACCTCCTCGACGACCTCCTCGCGGAGCTGGCTCCCGATGGTGTCGGGGAGGGTGCCGTCGCGCGGCGGCTGCTTTCCGTCGTGCGAGGGGATCGACCCGAAGTACTTCTCGACCCAGGCGAGGGTCTCCTCGGGGTCGATGTCGCCGACGATCGACAGCACCGCGTTGTTCGGCGCGTAGTAGGTGCGGAAGAACGCCCGGGCGTCCTCGAGGGTGGCCGCGTCGAGGTCGGCCATGGAGCCGATCGGCGTGTGGTGGTACGGGTGGCCCGCCGGGTAGGCGAGGGCCGTCAGCTTCTCGAAGGCGGTGCCGTAGGGCACGTTGTCGTAGCGCTGGCGGCGCTCGTTCTTCACGACGTCGCGCTGGTTGTCCATGGACTCGTCGTCGAGGGCGGCGAGCAGGGATCCCATGCGGTCGGCCTCCAGCCAGAGGGCGAGCTCCAGCTGGTGGGTCGGCATCGTCTCGAAGTAGTTGGTCCGCTCGAAGCTGGTGGTGCCGTTGAGCGATCCGCCGGCGCCCTGCACGAGCTCGAAGTGCCCGTTGCCCTTCACCTGTGCGGAGCCCTGGAACATCAGGTGCTCGAAGAGGTGCGCGAGGCCGGTGCGCCCCGCCACCTCGTGGCGGGAGCCCACGTCGTACCAGAGGCACACCGCGGCGACGGGGGTCAGGTGGTCCTCGGAGAGCACCACGCGCAGGCCGTTGGCCAGGCGGTGCTCGGTCGCTGTCAGGCCGCCGGAGCCGGCCTGGCCTGTGGCCGTGTGACCCATGGGCATGTACGTCCCTTCGATCGCGATGTGAAAGAGTCCTGCCACCCTATGCAAGCGCACCGGGGCCTGGCGAAGTTCCCGCCCGCGCACCACGTCCCTCTTCCGGGTCGCGTCGGTGCTGTCAGTGGGACGGTCCACAATGGTGTGCGTCGGATCCAGACTGGTACGTGAAGGAGCAGCCGCCGCGATGGCCCGCCGCAGCACGAAGACCCCACCGCCGGAGGAGTTCGAGGAGAAGATCCTCGACATCGACGTCGTGGACGAAATGCAGGGCTCCTTCCTCGAGTACGCGTACTCGGTGATCTACTCCCGTGCCCTGCCCGACGCCCGTGACGGCATGAAGCCGGTGCACCGCCGCATCGTCTACCAGATGAACGAGATGGGCCTGCGCCCCGACCGCGGCTACGTGAAGTGCGCCCGCGTCGTCGGCGAGGTGATGGGCAAGCTCCACCCGCACGGCGACGCGTCGATCTACGACGCGCTGGTGCGCATGGCGCAGCCGTTCTCCATGCGCCTCCCCCTCGTCGACGGGCACGGCAACTTCGGCTCGCTGGGCAACGACGACCCGCCGGCCGCCATGCGGTACACCGAGTGCCGGATGGCCGACGCCACCAGCCTGATGACGGAGTCGATCGACGAGGACACGGTCGACTTCCAGTCCAACTACGACGGCCAGGAGCGCGAGCCCGTCGCCCTCCCCGCCGCCTACCCCAACCTGCTGGTCAACGGCGCGGCCGGCATCGCCGTCGGCATGGCGACCAACATGCCCCCGCACAACCTCGGCGAGGTCGTCGCGGCGGCCCGGCACCTCATCCGCCACCCGAACGCCGACCTCGAGACGCTGATGCGCCACGTCCCCGGCCCCGACCTGCCCACCGGCGGCCGGATCGTGGGCCTCGGCGGCATCAGGGACGCGTACGAGACGGGCCGCGGCACCTTCAAGATCCGCGCCACCGTCTCGGTGGAGACGGTCACCGCCCGCCGCAAGGGCCTGGTCGTCACCGAACTCCCCTTCGCCGTCGGCCCGGAGAAGGTCGTCGCGAAGATCAAGGACCTGGTCGGCTCCAAGAAGCTCCAGGGCATCGCGGATGTCAAGGACCTCACCGACCGCCAGCACGGCCTGCGGCTGGTCATCGAGATCAAGAACGGCTTCATCCCCGAGGCCGTGCTGGAGCAGCTCTACAAGCTGACGCCGATGGAGGAGTCCTTCGGCATCAACAACGTCGCCCTGGTCGACGGACAGCCGCTCACCCTCGGTCTCAAGGAGCTGCTGGAGGTCTACCTCGACCACCGCTTCGAAGTGGTGCGCCGGCGCAGCGAGTTCCGCCGCACCAAGCGCCGCGACCGGCTGCACCTGGTCGAGGGCCTGCTCGTCGCCCTGCTCGACATCGACGAGGTCATCCGTCTGATCCGCTCCAGCGAGAACTCGGCCCAGGCAAAGGAGCGCCTGATCGGGCACTTCTCGCTGAGCGAGGTCCAGACGCAGTACATCCTCGACACCCCGCTGCGCCGGCTGACCAAGTTCGACCGGATCGAGCTGGAGAGCGAGCGCGACCGGCTCAACGGCGAGATCGACGAGCTGACGGGCATCCTGGAGTCGGACGCCGAGCTGCGCAAGCTGGTCTCCGCCGAACTGGCCTCGGTGGCGAAGAAGTTCGGCACCCCCCGCCGGACGGTGCTGCTGGAGTCCGCGGGCTCCCCGGCCCCCACCGCCACGCTCCAGGTCGCCGACGACCCGTGCCGGGTGCTGCTGTCGTCCACCGGGCTGCTGGCCCGCACGGCCACCGGCGAGCCGCTGCCCGAGCAGGGCGGCCGGCGCACCAAGCACGACGTGATCGTCTCCGCGGTGCTCGGCACGCAGCGCGGGGAGGTGGGCGCGGTGACGTCGGCCGGCCGGCTGCTGCGCATCGCCGTGATCGACCTGCCGCAGCTCCCGGACACGGCGTCCGACCCGAACCTGGCGGGCGGCGCGCCGCTCGCCGAGTTCCTCACGCTGGAGGCCGGCGAGTCCGTCGTCTGCCTCACCACCCTCGACGAGTCCTCGCCCGGTCTCGCCCTCGGCACCTTGCAGGGCGTGGTGAAGCGGGTCGTGCCCGACTACCCGTCCAACAAGGACGAGTTGGAGGTCTTCGCCCTCAGGGACGGGGACCGGATCGTCGGCGGTTCGGAGCTGCGCACCGGCGAGGAGGACCTGGTCTTCATCACGTCCGACGCCCAGCTCCTGCGCTACCCGGCCTCCCAGGTGCGGCCGCAGGGCCGGGCCGCGGGCGGTATGGCGGGCGTCAAGCTGGCGGACGGCGCCGAGGTCCTCTCGTTCACCGCGGTCGATCCGGCCGTGGACGCGGTGGTGTTCACCGTGGCGGGCTCCCGCGACACCCTCGACGACGCGCCGACGACGGCGAAGCTCACGCCCTTCGACCAGTACCCGCGCAAGGGCCGCGCCACCGGTGGTGTGCGCTGCCAGCGGTTCCTGAAGGGCGAGGACATGCTGGTCTTCGCCTGGGCCGGCGCGGCCCCGGCACGCGCCGCGCAGGCGAACGGCACCCCGGTCGACCTGCCCGACGCCGACCCCCGGCGGGACGGCTCCGGTACCCCGCTGGCGACGCCCGTGGCGGTGCTGGCGGGCCCGGCGGCCTAGCTGACACGGATGTGCCCCGGGCGTCCCGCCCGGGGCACATCCGTGTCAGCCGTACTGGCGGCCGGAGTCATCCGCGTCGTCCGCCTCCGCGGGGTGACGCGGGTCGTCCGGCTCGCCCTGCTCCGCGGCGTCCTGTCCGTCCTCCGGGTCGCGGTGGACGTAGCGCAGGACGCCCCACATGCTCCGCTCGTCCGGCACGTCCCCGGGCAGGCCGGTCTGCGCGCAGCCGTCGATCTCCTTGCGGAGCGCGTCCGCGTCGGTGCCCGAGCCGATCAGCACGAGCTGCGTCCGCCGGGGCTCGCCCGGCGGCCACGGCTCCGGGTAGAAGCGCAGGAACCGGCCCACCGCGTGGAGCGCGTAGCGGTGGTCGGGGTCGGCGTCCCCGAAGTCGGCCCAGCCCTTGATCCGGTAGAGGCCGGGCGGCCGGGTGTCCAGGAAGTCCATCAGCCGCCGCGGATGGAGCGGCACCGCGGAGACGGCGGAGACGCTCTCGTACGCGGCGTGCAGATGCCCCTCGTGGCCGTGCTCGGCGTCGTACGCGTCCGCGTGGAGGTCCTCGAAGGAGAGCTGGCGGACCTTCTCGTCGCGCTCGGGCCGGACGGCCGGGTCCAGGAGCAGCTCGGGGTCGATCCGGCCGTACGCGGTCTCCACCACCGGGGTCCCGGGGGCGATCCCGGCGAGTGCCTCGCGCACCCGGGCGACCGAGGCCGCGCCCGCCCGGTCCGTCTTGTTGAGGACCACCAGGTCGGCGAGGGCCAGATGCCGGTCGATCCCGGGGTGCCGGGCCCGGGTGGCGTCGAACTCGACCGCGTCGACGACCTCGGCGAGACCGCCGTAGACCACGCGGGGGTTCTCGCTGGCGAGGACCATGCGGACGAGTTCCTCGGGCTCGGCCAGGCCGGAGGCCTCGACGACGATGACGTCGATCCGGGCCGAGGGCCTGGTGAGCTTCTCCAGGTACTCGTCGAGCTCCCCGGCGTCGACGGCGCAGCACAGACAGCCGTTGCCCAGGGAGATCGTCGAGCCGACCTGTCCGGCCACGGTCATGGCGTCGATCTCGATGGACCCGAAGTCGTTGACGACGACCCCGATGCGGTTGCCGCCGTTGCGCCGCAGCAGATGGTTGAGGAGCGTGGTCTTGCCCGATCCGAGGAAGCCCGCGAGGACGACGACGGGGATCTGGGACCTGCTCGGACTCACTGCGGCACCTCTCGACTCACGACATCACGACGACGGCTCGCACGCTCCGGACGGCTCACGGCCGGCCGCTGCCCGGCACCGCCCGCCCCGACGGCGCGGTCCGTCCGGGTGCACCAGGATAGGCGTGCGGCACGCCCCCACGTGCGCGCGGACCGCCGTCCCCGAGCCCTCCCACCGGTCCGGGCCACCCCGTCCGACCTGGACGTTTCCGAAAGCGGGCGGCGCCGTCTACCGTTTTCGGACATGAGCCCCGTACCGACCGGCCCCGCCCGCCGACGGCGGTTCGGCTGGCCGCAGCGGGTCTTCTCCCAGGTCCTGCTGATGCAGCTGACCGTCGCCACCGGAGTCACCGCACTGGCCACCGGCCTCTTCCTGGCCCCGCTGAGCGACCAGCTGGACGACCAGGCGATGCGGCGTGCGCTGGCCATCGCCCAGACCACCGCCTCCCCCGCGCTCGCCGGGGAGCTGACCACCACGCGGCCCGACGCGGGCGGCGCGGTGCAGCGGGAGGCCGAGCGCATCCGGCTGGCCACCGGCGCCGAGTACATCGTGGTCATGAACGCGGCCGGCGTCCGCTGGTCCCACACCTCACCGGACGAGATCGGCCGGCCCGTCTCCACCGACCCGAGCGACGCGCTGGCCGGCCGTGCCGTGATGGAGATCGACAGCGGCACCCTCGGCCGCTCGGCGCGCGGCAAGGTCCCGCTGCGCGACGACGAGGGCCGGATCGTCGGCGCGGTGTCCGTCGGCATCGAGTACGACAGCGTCCGCGCCCGGCTGCTGGAGGCCATCCCCGGGCTGCTCGCCTACGCCGGCGGCGCGCTGGCCGCGGGCGCGCTCGCCGCCTATCTGATCTCCCGCAGGCTCCAGCGCCAGACCCACGACCTGGCCTTCTCCGACATCTCCGCGCTGCTGGCCGAGCGGGAGGCCATGCTCCACGGCATCCGGGAGGGCGTGGTGGCCCTCGACCGGGGCGGCCGGGTCAGGCTCCTGAACGACGAGGCCCAGCGTCTGCTGGCGGTCGGAACCGATGCTGTGGGCCGTCCGTTGGAGGAGGCGATGGGACCGGGGCGGACCACGGACGTGCTGGCCGGCCGGGTCACCGGGGACGACCTGCTGACCGTACGGGGCAGCCGGGTCCTGATCGCCAACCGCATGCCCACGGACGACGGCGGCGCCGTGGTGACCTTGCGCGACCGCACCGAGCTGGAGCAGCTCGGCAGGGAGCTCGACTCCACCCGCGGTCTCATCGACGCCCTGCGTGCGCAGGACCACGAGCACGCCAACCGGATGCACACCCTGCTGGGCCTGCTGGAACTGGAGATGTACGAGGACGCGATGGAGTACGTCACCGAGGTGGTGGGCGTGCACCGGGCCACGGCGGAGCAGGTCACGGAGAAGGTCCACGACCCGTTGCTCGCCGCGCTGCTGGTGGGCAAGGCGGCGGTGGCGGCGGAGCGCGGTGTGTCGCTGCGCATGGCGCCCTCCTCGCTGCTCCCCGACCGGCTGGTCGACCCGAGGGGGCTGGTGACGGTCGTCGGGAACCTCGTGGACAACGCGCTGGACGCGGCCGCCGGCACGCCGCGGGCGGCGGTGGAGGTCGCGCTGCGGGCGGACGGACGCACGGTCCGCATCCGGATCACCGACAGCGGGCCCGGCGTGCCGGAGGAGCGGCGGGAGCTGATCTTCGCCGAGGGCTGGTCCACCAAGGAACTGCCCACCCACGGCAAGCGGGGCCTGGGTCTCGCGCTGGTGCGGCGGTTCGCCGAGCGCCAGGGCGGCGGCGCGGTGGTCCGGGAGGCCCCGGCGGGAGGCGCGGAGTTCACCGTGGTCCTGCCGGAGGCCCTGACGGAGACGGCCGCGGCACCGGAGCGGTCGGCGCTGCCGGCGACGGCCCGGACAACGTCATCGGTACCGGCACCGGCACCGGCACCGGCACCGGCACCGCAGGAGTCGCCCTCGCCGGCGGCCGAGGAGAGCGGGCGGGCACGATGATCGACGTACTGGTCGTGGACGACGACACCCGGGTCGCGGAGATCAACGCCGCCTACGTCGGCAAGCTCCCCGGCTTCCGGGTCGTGGCCCGGGCGCACTCGGCGGCCGAGGCCCTCGCCCAGGTCGCCGGGACACCCGTCGACCTGATCCTGCTGGACCACTACCTGCCCGACGAGAACGGCCTCGCCGTCGTCCGCGAACTGCGCCGCCTGGGACTCCACACCGACGTGATCATGGTGACCGCGGCACGCGACGTGGCCACCGTGCAGGCCGCGATGCGCCACGGCGCGCTCCAGTACCTCGTCAAGCCGTTCACCTTCGCCGGACTGCGCGCCAAGCTGGAGGCGTACGCGGCCCTGCGGCGGACCCTCGACGGCGGCGGCGAGGCCGAACAGGCCGACGTGGACCGCATCTTCGGCACCCTGGCCGCCGGGACGGCCGCGCCGGAGCTGCCGAAGGGGCATTCGCCCACCACGGCCGGCGTGGTCCGCCAGGTGCTCCTCGCGGCCGAGGCGCCGCTGTCGGCGCAGGAGATCGCCGAGCACGCGGGGATCAGCCGCCAGACGGCGCAGCGCTATCTGAAGCTGCTGGAGAAGGCCGGCCGCGTCCGCCTGAGCCTGCGGTACGGCGAGACGGGGCGGCCGGAGCACCAGTACCTGTGGACCAGAAGCGCCTGACCTCGCCCCGGTCGGCCCTCTCCCGCCGGGTGTGGTGCTACACCGCACCGGCTCCCGTGAGCGCGCGCACCTCCGTCTCGGCGTGCCGGGCGTCGTCGGGCGGCTCCGGGGACGTCACCGTGCCGATCCAGCCCGCCAGGAAGCCCAGCGGGATCGACACCAGCCCCGGATTCTCCAGCGGGAAGACCTGGAAGTCGACGCCCGGGAAGAGCGCCTGCTCGCTCCCCGACACCACCGGTGACAGCACCACCAGCAGCACGGCCGGCACCAGGCCGCCGTAGACCGACCAGAGCGCGCCGCGGGTGGTGAAGCCCCGCCAGAACAGCGAGTAGAGCAGCACCGGCAGGTTGGCGGAGGCGGCGACGGCGAACGCGAGTCCCACCAGGAAGGCCACGTTCAGGTCGCGGGCGAGCAGTCCGAGCCCGATGGCCACCGCGCCGATGCCGACGGCGGCGAGCCGCGCGACGGCGACCTCTCCCAGCCGGCGCCGGGGCGGGCGCCCGTCACGGGCCCGGTCACGGCCGGGACGCCGCCGCAGCGAGGCCACCAGGTCATGGGCGACGGACGCGGACGACGCCAGCGTGATGCCCGCGACGACGGCGAGGATCGTCGCGAAGGCGATCGCGGCGACGACCGCGAACAACACCGTGCCCCCGGTCGACCCGGCTCCGCCGCCGAGGTCGAGGGCGAGCAGGGGGACGGCCGTGTTGCCCGCCGCGTTGGACTCGCGGACCTCGGCCGTGCCGACGACGGCGGCGGCGCCGAAGCCGAGCACGATCGTCATCAGGTAGAAGCTGCCGATGAGTCCGATCGACCAGACGACCGAGCGGCGGGCGGCCCGCGCGGTCGGCACGGTGTAGAAGCGCGACAGGATGTGCGGCAGTCCCGCCGTGCCGAGCACCAGTGCCAGGCCGAGGCTGATGAAGTCCAGGCGGGAGGTCCAGTCCCCGCCGTACCTCAGCCCCGGGGCCAGGAAGTCGCTTCCGTGGCCGCTGCGCTCGGCCGCGGAGGTGAGGAGGTGTCCGACGTCCCCGCCGAAGCGCACCAGCACGAGCACGGTCATGGCGATCGCCCCGGCCATCAGCAGCACGGCCTTCACGATCTGGATCCAGGTGGTGGCCCGCATCCCTCCCATCGACACGTAGATCACCATCAGGGCACCGACGCCGACGACGGTCCACGAGCGCGCGGCTTCGCTCGAACCGCCCAGCAGCAGCGCGACGAGGGACCCGGCTCCCACCATCTGCGCCACCAGATACAGAACGGACACGGTGACCGAGGAAGTTCCCGAGGCGATCCGCACCTTGCGTGCGCTCATCCGGGAGGCGACCACGTCGGCGAGGGTGAACCGGCCGCAGTTGCGCACCAGTTCCGCGACGAGGAACAGCACCACCAGCCAGGCCACCAGGAATCCGACGGAGTAGAGCATCCCGTCGTAGCCGAACAGGGCGATCAGACCGGAGATGCCGAGGAAGGACGCGGCCGACATGTAGTCGCCGGCGATGGCGAAGCCGTTCTCCATCGGGGAGAACAGCCGCCCTCCGGCGTAGAACTCCTCGGCGGAGCCGCGGCGGTTGCGGCCGACCCAGGTGGTGATGCCGAGGGTGACCGCGACGAAGGCGCTGAACAGGACGAGGGCGAGTGCCTGGTGGTCGCCGCTCACCGGCCGGCTCCGCGTGTCATCTCCTGGGTGTCCCAGCGCAGTTCCAGGGCGGCGCTGTCCCGGCGCAGCCGCGCGTGCCGGGCGTAGGCCCAGGTCAGGACGAAGGTGGTGAGGAACTGCGCGAGCCCGGCCACCATGGCCACGTTCAGCGCGCCGGCGACCGGCCGGGCCATCAGCCCGGGTGCCGCCGTCGCCGCCACGACATAGGCCAGGTACCAGAGCAGGAAGGCGAGCGTGGCGGGCACGACGAAGCGGCGGTAGCGGCGGCGCACCTCCTGGAAGGCGGGGCTGCGCTGCACCTGGAGGTAGATGTCGGCGGCGCTGGGCGCCGCGTCCTGCTCGTCCGGACCGGCGGCCGGGGCCGGGACGTGCCTGCGGCCGGTGTCGCCCCAGCCGGTGGCGGGGACGTCGGCCCACGGGTCCTCGAGCCGCACACCGGCGGCGTCCCGCCCTTCCTGCTTCTCCACGCTCAACTCTCCTTGTCAGCGAACCGTTTCGGTACGCACGCACAAGGATGGACAGAGCGGGAGCATCCCGGACTCTCTCCCCGGGGCTCTTCACCCCATCAGGTGATGAAGGGCCCCGGGGAGGGACGGTCAGGCGTCGATGCGCGACCGGTCGAGCGTGGCCGCCGAGCTGGTGATGAACTCCTTGCGGGGGGCGACCTCGTTGCCCATCAGGAGGTCGAAGACCTGCTCGGAGGACTCCAGGTCGCCGATGTTGATCCGGCGCAGGGTGCGGTGGCGCGGGTCCATCGTGGTCTCCGCGAGCTGATCGGCGTCCATCTCGCCGAGACCCTTGTAGCGCTGGATCGAGTCCTTGAAGCGGACACCCTTGCGCTGGTACTCCAGCAGGGTCTGGCGCAGCTCGTTGTCGGAGTACGTGTACACGTACTTGTCCTGGCCCTTCTTGGGCTGGACGAGCTCGATCCGGTGCAGCGGCGGCACGGCGGCGAAGACCCGGCCGGCCTCGACCATCGGCCGCATGTAGCGCTGGAAGAGCGTGAGCAGCAGGGTGCGGATGTGGGATCCGTCGACATCGGCGTCGGTCATCATGATGACCTTGCCGTAGCGGGCCGCGTCGATGTCGAAGGTGCGGCCCGAGCCGGCTCCTATGACCTGGATGATGGCCCCGCACTCGGCGTTCTTCAGCATGTCGGAGACGGACGACTTCTGGACGTTGAGGATCTTGCCGCGGATCGGCAGCAGCGCCTGGAACTCGCTGTTGCGGGCCAGCTTGGCGGTGCCCAGCGCCGAGTCGCCCTCGACGATGAACAGCTCGCTGCGCTCCACGTCGTCGCTGCGGCAGTCGGCGAGCTTCGCGGGGAGCGAGGAGGACTCCAGGGCCGTCTTGCGGCGCTGGGCGTCCTTGTGCTGACGGGCCGCGATGCGGGTGCGCGCGGCGGCCACGGCCTTCTCCAGCACGGCCCTGGCCTGCGCCTTGGCGTCCCGCCGGGTGGAGGTCAGGAACGCCTTGAGCTCCTTGGCGACCACGTTCGCGACGATCCGGTTGGCCGCCGAGGTGCCGAGGACCTCCTTGGTCTGCCCCTCGAACTGCGGCTCGGCCAGCCGGACCGTGACGACCGCCGTCAGGCCCTCCAGGGCGTCGTCCTTGACGATGTCGTCCTCGGCCACGCGCAGCAGCTTGGCGGAGCGGAGCACCTCGTTCATCGTCTTGGTCACGGAGCGTTCGAAGCCGGTGACATGGGTGCCGCCCTTGGGGGTGGCGATGATGTTCACGAACGACCTGAGGGTGGTGTCGTAGCCCGTGCCCCAGCGCATGGCGATGTCGACGGCGAGTTCCCGGGTGACCTCGGTGGGCGTCATGTGGCCGCGGTCATCGAGGACGGGGACGGTCTCCTTGAAGGTGCCCTGTCCGCTCAGCCGCAGCACGTCGCAGACGGCCTTGTCCTGCGCGAGGTACTCGCAGAATTCGCTGATGCCGCCGTCGAAGTGGAACGTTTCGACGCTCTTGCCCTCGCCGTCGCCGCCGGCCGGTCCGCGCTCGTCCCGGACGACGATGGTCAGGCCGGGCACCAGGAAGGCCGTCTGGCGGGCCCGCTGGTGGAGCGTGTCCAGGGAGAGCCGGGCGTCCTTGAGGAAGATCTGGCGGTCGGCCCAGTACCGCACACGGGTACCGGTGCGCGCCTTGGGCACGCGCTTGCCCTTGAGCAGCCCGCCGGACGGGTCGAAGGGGGCGTCGGGGCCGGACTCGGTGAAGATGCCGGGGACGCCGCGGCGGAAGCTGATCATGTGGGTGGCCGCGCTGCGGTCCACCTCGACGTCCAGCCGGGCCGAGAGGGCGTTGACCACCGAGGCGCCGACGCCGTGGAGGCCGCCGGAGGCCGCGTAGGAGCCGCCGCCGAACTTTCCGCCGGCGTGCAGCTTGGTCATCACAACCTCGACGCCGGAGAGGCCGGTCTTCGGCTCGACGTCGACGGGGATGCCCCGCCCGTTGTCCCGGACCTCGACTGAGCCGTCCTCGTGGAGGAGGACCTCGATGTGGTCGCAGTGGCCGCCGAGGGCTTCGTCGACGGAGTTGTCGATGATCTCCCACAGGCAGTGCATCAGGCCGCGGCTGTCGGTGGACCCGATGTACATGCCGGGTCGCTTGCGGACCGCTTCGAGGCCTTCCAGGACGAGCAGATGCCGCGCGGTGTAGTTGGAGCCGTCACGGTCTGCGGTCAGCAGCGCCGTGGATGGCACGGACGTTTCGGCGGTCACGCGGTTCGCTCCTCGCTGAATTTCAGATGGGGCCAAGTGGGGTAAGGGCCCGGGCGTCGGTCGCCGCACAGAGCGTACCGAGGCCTGGTAGAGCCGATGTAACGCCACCCACATGATTTCTCATGCTAGTCCAGCATCGCATGCGTGTTCGATCCCTCGATGGGGTGACGTGAACATCACGTTCCCTTCGAGGCATGAACCATTTAGGCTCCGGGCACGTCCTCATCAACAACCGGCAACCCAGCCGGGAGGGCCAAACGAGACAAGCAACGCGAAATCCGTAGAGCGAAGCAATACGGCTCATTCGCCGCCAACCGGCAACAGACAGCCACCTCGGGAAAAGTTTCGAGGAAAAGCCACGAGCGGGAACGTTTTCGGGCTGGTTGGATGTTGACCCTGGTACGACAGCTCGTCGAGCTAGAGAAGAGGCGACGTGACTACTGTTCTGACCCCCGCGAGCCCGCTGACGGCCGCTGACCGCTGCGACCGCTGCGGCGCCCAGGCATACCTGCGCGTTGTTCTGATCAGCGGCGGCGAACTGCTCTTCTGCGCCCACCACGGGCGCAAGTTCGAGCCGGAACTCAAGAAGATCGCCGCTGAGATACAGGACGAGACGGACCGGCTGACGGTTGTGCCGACCGGCACCGGCGAAGAGGATCGCTGACCCTCACCCGCGACGAGCCAAGGCCGGTCCCGGGACCGGCGACGGGCGGCCGCCCCTGCACACCAGGAGCGGCCGCCCGTTCTCGTACCGTCACCGCCCCGTGGGGGCGGCCCGGATCCGCGTTCAGTCCCCGCCGCCGGGCAGTACGCCCGGCACCGACGGCAGCACGGCGGAGACCCGGGTGTAGACGCCCGGGCCGTCCGGGCGCCCGCAGCCGCTCCCCCAGGAGACCAGGCCGATGAGACGCCCCCCGGCCACGAGCGGCCCTCCGCTGTCGCCCTGGCAGGCGTCGTGCCCGCCCGCGGTGTCACCGGCGCAGAGCATCGTGGCCGGCGTGTACCGCCCGTCCGCGCCGCCCGGATAGGCCGTGGCGCAGTTCTCGTCCGGGAGCACCGACACCCGTGCCGCCCGGAGCTTCGAGGCGTAACCGCCGGCCCCCGTGGTGTCACCCCAGCCGTAGACGACGGCCTCCGTGCCGGGCGTGTACGCCTCGTCCCCCGCCCGGGCGACGGGCAGCACCCGGGACGCCGGCAGAGCCTGGGAGAGGGTGAGCAGGGCCATGTCGGGGCTGTTCGCTTCGGGGTCGTACTCCGGCGGGATCCAGCTCGACCGCACGGCGACCTCCTGGCCGCCCTCGGCCTCCAGGTCGGCTCGGCCCGACACCACCCGCAGATCCCGCACCAGCCGCACATCCTTGCCCAGCACCGCCGGGCTGAGACAGTGGGCCGCCGTCATCACCGTGGTGGGCGAGACCACCACACCCCCGCAGAACTGACCGGCACGCGCTGCGCCGAACCGGTCACGGCTGGACAGGGCCACCACCCACGGACTGCTCTCCGCACTCACCTCGTAACCGCCGATGACGACGCTGTCGGCCGCCGCGGGCGCCGCCACCACCAGTGGGGACGCGATCACGGCTGCGATCAGGGCCGACAGTCGGGCCGGGCCTCGGACGCTGGGACGACGCATACGCACTCCTGACTCTGCGTGACTCGGTTGCACTCAGCGTCGTGCAGCGGACCGGGGCCCGCACCCGCGCGGCCCTCCACGGCACGCCGAAGGGCCCGGCCCCCTCACGGGGTCCGGGCCCTTCGGTGTCGTCACGGCGCCCCTGCGGGCGCGGTGCGCGGCGGCCTAGTCGAGGTAGTCGCGCAGCACCTGGGAACGCGACGGGTGGCGCAGCTTGGACATCGTCTTCGACTCGATCTGACGGATGCGCTCACGCGTCACGCCGTAGACCTTGCCGATCTCGTCCAGCGTCTTCGGCTGGCCGTCGGTGAGACCGAAGCGCATGGAGACCACGCCCGCCTCACGCTCGGACAGGGTGTCGAGCACCGAGTGGAGCTGCTCCTGGAGCAGGGTGAAGCTGACCGCGTCGGCCGGCACGACCGCCTCGGAGTCCTCGATGAGGTCACCGAACTCGCTGTCGCCGTCCTCGCCGAGCGGGGTGTGCAGCGAGATGGGCTCGCGGCCGTACTTCTGGACCTCGATGACCTTCTCCGGGGTCATGTCGAGCTCCTTGGCCAGCTCCTCCGGGGTGGGTTCGCGGCCCAGGTCCTGGAGCATCTGGCGCTGCACACGCGCGAGCTTGTTGATGACCTCGACCATGTGCACCGGGATACGGATGGTGCGGGCCTGGTCGGCCATGGCGCGGGTGATCGCCTGACGGATCCACCAGGTGGCGTACGTGGAGAACTTGTAGCCCTTGGTGTAGTCGAACTTCTCGACCGCGCGGATCAGACCGAGGTTGCCCTCCTGAATCAGGTCCAGGAAGAGCATGCCGCGGCCGGTGTAGCGCTTGGCCAGCGAGACGACCAGCCGGAGGTTGGCCTCCAGCAGGTGGTTCTTGGCCCGGCGGCCGTCCTCGGCGATGATCTCCAGCTCGCGCTTGAGCTTCGGCGCCAGCTTGTCGGCGCTCGCCAGCTTGTCCTCGGCGAACAGACCGGCCTCGATGCGCTTGGCGAGCTCGACCTCCTGCTCGGCGTTGAGCAGGGGGACCTTGCCGATCTGCTTCAGGTAGTCCTTGACCGGGTCGGCGGTGGCACCGGCGACGGCGACCTGCTGCGCGGGCGCGTCGTCCTCGTCGTCGTCGGAGAGGACGAAGCCCTTGCTCTCGCCTTCGGTCTCCTCCTCCTCGCCCTTGCCGCCGGGCTGGACGTCGTCGAGCAGCTCTTCGCCCTCGGCGAGCTCGTCGTCCTTCTTGCCCGCGGTCTTCTTCGCGGCGGTCTTCTTGGCGACGGTCTTCTTGACCGCGGTCTTCTTGGCCGCCGTCTTCTTGGCGGCGGCCTTCTTGGCAGGAGCGGCGGCCGCCGAGTCGTCCGCCGTGGCCTCGACGGTCTCGGCGGACGGCGCCGCGGTGGCGGCAACGGTCTTCGCCGTGGTCGTCTTGGCGGCGACGGTCTTGGTGGCGGTGCGCTTTGCCGGGCTCTTCGCTGCGACGCTCTTGCGGGCGCGCTTCGGCGACTCCGCTGCACTGACCATCAGCGTCACACCCTCTTCCTCGAGGATCTGGTTGAGGCTGCGCAGAACATTCTTCCACTGGGTTGGCGGAATCTGGTCAGCCTCGAAGGCCCGACGCACGTCATCGCCGGCGATCTGCCCATCAGCCTTTCCCCGCTCGATGAGCGCCATCACAGACTCGGACTCGGCGATCTCCGGCGGGAGCGTACGGGATGTGCTGGCCGACACGAACAACCTCTCGGAACGATGGAAACGGCTTCCGGCCCCGCCCATGATCGGGCCGGAGCCGACGACCACCGGGTCGCGGATGTACCGGTGGGCGCGGGCTGAACCTGGGAGCTGTCACAGCGCCGTCCCCGGCGGCTGTATTCCCTCTTCGGCTGTCACCTCTTAGGTCATCGCAGCGTCTCGAGGAGTGTTACGCCCAATTCGCGTGGCCCGAGTCACACCTCGTAGGGGGCAAGTCCGGACGTAACGCGACAGACCACGTACAGCGTGTCGCCGGATCCCCTGCGGAATCCGGCGACACGCCGCACGGACGCCTCTCCCGCGCGCCCGCCGCGGTCAGTGCTCGCGCGGTGCGGGGACGACGCGGTCCACGTCCGGATGCACCGTGAGGAGCTGCCGCATGGCGGATTCTGCCGCGTGCGGGTCGCCGGACGCGAGGGCGTCGGCGATCCGGGCGTGGTGCGCCACGGACGCCTCGGTCGGACGGTCACAGCCGGTGACGGGACCTCCGGACACCTGGAGTGCCGAACCGACGATCCCGGAGAGGTGCTCCAGCATGCGGTTGCCGGCGAGCTGGATGAGCAGCGAGTGAAATTCGGCATCGGCCCGGGAGAAGGTGAGGCCGTCACCCTGGGCGAGGGCATGGCCCATGATCTCGACCATGTCGCCCAGCCGCTGCTGCACCTCGTCGCGGCCGTGCCCTGCCGCGAGCCGGGCCGCGAGCGGCTCGATCGTCCAGCGCAGCTCGCTGAGCTCGCGGCGCTGGTCGTCGCGCTGCGGACCGAAGGCGCGCCATTCGATGATGTCGGGGTCGAGGAGGTTCCAGTCGCTGACCGGCCGGACCCGCGTACCGACATTCGGGCGGGCGCTCACCAGCCCCTTGGCCTCCAGCACGCGCAGCGACTCCCGCACGACGGTGCGCGAGACCTCGAAACGCTGGCCGATCTCCTCGGGGACCAGCGGCCGGTCGGCCCCGAGGTCACCGGAGACGATCATCTGTCCGAGCTGCTGGACGAGTTGGCCGTGCAGCCCGCGGCCGCGGCTGCCGGCCGTACGACGGGGCGCCCGCCCCAGGTCCGCGTCCGCGCCCTGCCACGCGGGGGGCGGGACGCGGTCGGCGCCCGGCGACTCCGCATAGGGGTATCGGTCGAGTTCGCCCGGGCCGGTCAGGCCGGACTCGGCGGGACGGGCGGCGGTCATCATGGTGTGCGCAAGGGTACTCACGCATCCTTTGTCGGCGCGGTTTCCGGACCCCTTGAGGTCTTTGGTGAAAAGCACACGAAAGGGTGATCAGCGCCCGCTCCCCCATTGACGCCTCATCGGAAGGAATCGGGCCCTTTCACTGAAGTTGTGGCCACCGCGCCACGATGCGGTCCCGGACGATCACCAAGTCGTCCTGCGCCGGAGCGCGATGAACAGATACGCGCAGATCAGAGCCGACAACGACAACACCATGGCGGCTCCGACCGGTTGGGCCACCAGCTCCAGGGCGCCGCGGATCCAGGGGTCCGCGCTCTCGGGAAGGCGGCCCTGCGCCACGGACCGAATTCGCCCGGGGAGACCGGCGATCGAACGGACGGCCGGTCCGAGCAGCGCGAACTCGACCAGCGGGGCGATCAGTACGGGGACGGCGAGCACGGCCGCCACCCCGGCGGCCGTGACCCGGAACACGGCCGCGGCGAGCAGCCCCGCCCAGGCGCAGCCGACGCACAGCCCCAGCCAACGGATGCCGAGGTCGGCCCAGTTCGCCCGCAAGGCGCCCAAGTCTGCGCCGTGGACGAGGCGCAGGACCTGGGCGTCGGCGACGACGGCGAGCACCGCCAGGGTCACCGCCGCCACTGCCGTCACGGCCAGTTTGGCCACCAGCAGTCCGGGACGCCGCGGGGAGACCCCGCGCACCGCCGTGAGCGCGGGGAAGCGGAACTCCTCTCCGAAGGACAGCGCGCCGATCAGACCGGCACCGAAGGCGGCGGGCGGCAGCGGAAGGAAGCCCGGCCAGGCCACCAGGACCGAGGGCCGGGGAGCGGCCCCGCCCCGGGCGAGCAGGACGCACAGCGCCAGCGACGAGGCCACGACCACCGCCGCGATCAGGGGCGCGGTGCGGACGCCGAGCAGCCGCCGCACCTCGTACCGCAGCGCTCGGCGCGGACTCCGCGACCTCCCCGGCCGCACCGCGGGCGCCTCGTCCGCGCCCCGGAGCGCGTCAACGGGGTCCGCCGGGGGCGCCGTGGCGGTCGCGGGGCGCGCCTGGGGAGCGGGGGCGTGGGGCGTCCGAGGGGCGGGGGCGTGGGGGTAGCCGGCCTGGGGTGCGGTCGCAGGGGGGGCGCCGCCGGGCTCAGGGGGCGCGATCCGGGGTGCGGACTCAGAGGCAGTGAGCCCGGGGGCGGCGGGGGCGGCAGCCGGCTCTGGAGGCGGGGTCGTCGTCGCCACGCGGGCCGGGGAGCCGGCGGACGCGGACTCGTGCGGCGGCACCGCCTCGCCGCCTGCCGCGCGCGGGTGCGGCGCCACCGCCGTGCCGGTGTCGCCGACCTCCTCGGTCAGCCGGTGGACGAGCACCCCGTGCCGGAAGGCCGTCTCGCCGATCTCCGGGCAGCTGCTCCCGTACACCGACAGCAGGCTGCTGCTCTCGCTCACCACCTCCACCGAGCGCCTGGCGGCGCGCGCCTCCCTGCGCACGGCGTCCGAGAGCCGCGCGGCATGGGGTGTGCGGACGCTGACGCGCGGCCGGAGTCTGGTGCGCGCGAACGCCTCCACGTCCTGGTCGGCGGCGACCCTTCCGCCGTCGACGGTGATCACATGATCGGCGAACCTGGCCGCCGCCTTCGGGTCGCGGGTCGCGCACAGGACGGTGCCGCCGGCAGTCGCGTGGTCCCTGATGCGCCCGAGGAGCCACGCGCCGTCACGTGCGGAGAGGTCCCGGCACGGCTCGTCGAAAATCAGGGTGTGCGGGTCGCCCAACAGCGCCGCGGCGAGGGCCAGTCGGCGGTCCATGCCCCGGGACAGCAGGCCCAGTCGCTCGTCCCGCAGGGCGCCGAGACCGACGGTGTCGAGCAGGTCGTCCGCGCGGGCTGCGGGCACTCCCACGGCGGCGCTCAGCATCCGCAGGTGCCCGCCCGCCGTGCGGGCGGGGTGTCCGGGCACCTCACCGAGGACCAGGCCCACCTCCCGCGCCGGGTCGGAGACGCGGTGGAGGGGGGTGCCGCGGAAGTAGGTCACGCCCCGGCCCGCGTCGAGCCCCGCGATCAGCCGGACCAGCGCCGTCTTCCCCGCGCCCCGCGCCCCGAGCAGGACGGTGACCTGGCCCGGCAGGCATTCGAACGAGATGTCGTCGACGGCCGGCCGGCCCTCGGCGCGGCGGACACTGGTCACTCCGACGGCCTGGAGCATCGCTTCTCTCGCCATCTTTCGCGGAAGGTGAGACCGCTCAGCGGCAGCACGGGTACCGCAGCAAGATAACGCGACATTTCCGACTTTTCGTGCATCGAATGCCGGTCGGGTGTGTGGGGTGCCGGGCGGGGGCGGGCGGCCGGGGCCGTCAGACCTCGGGGCGCAGCATCGGCGGGTTGAGCAGTGTCGCCCCGCCCGCCCTGAACAGCTGGGCCGGACGACCGCCCTGGCGGGTGGTGGTGCCGCCGGCGGGGACGAGGAAGCCGGGCGTCCCCGTCACCTTGCGGTGGAAGTTGCGGGGGTCGAGCGCCACACCCCACACCGCCTCGTACACGCGCCGCAGCTCCCCCACGGTGAACTCGGGCGGACAGAACGCCGTGGCCAGCGACGAGTACTCGATCTTGGAACGCGCCCGCTCCACCCCGTCCGCCAGGATCGTCGCGTGGTCGAAGGCGAGCGGCGCCTGCTCGCCCTCCTCCGCTCCGCCGGCGTCCCGCATCGCGAGCAGTTCCTCGACCGACGCCCAGCGCGCGCTGTTGGCGTCTCCTCCGGCGCGCGGTGCCGGGAGGTCGGGGGCGAGCACCAGGTGGGCGACGCTGACCACGCGCATCCGCGGATCGCGGCGGGGGTCGCCGTAGGTGGCGAGCTGCTCCAGGTGGGCGCCGTTTCCCGTCGGCAGCGCCGGGTCGTGTGCGCTCAGGCCGGTCTCCTCGGCGAGCTCGCGTCCCGCCGCGCCCGCGAGGTCCTCGTCGTCACGGACGAATCCTCCGGGCAGCGCCCACCGCCCCTGGAACGGCGGCTCCCCTCGTCGGACGACGAGCGCGCACAGCGCGTGCCGTCGCACGGTGAGCACGACCAGGTCGACGGTGACGGCGAAGGGCGGGAAGGCCGACGGGTCGTAGGGCGACATGCCGCGATCATAGTCGTCTGCCTGACGATAAAGACACCCTTCCTCGTGTGTTCGAGCGGTTCGCCCGAGCGCCGCCCGGCGGGCACGACGGGCCGCACGCCGCCCAGTTGCCACTCCGCGGCCGCTCGCGCCGCGCTCACGGGTGGCGCGGGCGGCGCGGAGTCACCTCTCCTGGGCCCGCGTGGCGCGCGGGCGGGCCGCGGGGACGGTGCCGGGCTCTCGCGGCGCGCTCACGAGCGTGCGGGGCGCCTCCGGACCCTCGCGGCGCGCGGGCGGGCCGCGGGATCACCTCCGGGCATGCGCGGCGCCGTCGGCGGTGCGCTCGCGGGGCGCCCGGCCCGGGTGCCGGCGCCCCGGGGTGCCGACGGCCGGGCGGCCGGTGCCACTCGCGATCCGGCGGGTGCGGCGGCGGAGACGCCTGGCGGAGGAACTGGACCTGCGTCCGGCGCCCGGGACGGGGCGGCCTCCTGGCAGGGTGCCCTCGCCCTGCCGGGGCTCCGCGCCCGAGGCCGCGCTCCCGCTCCCGCCCGGCCGCGGGAGCGGGGAGGCACCGGCCGGAGCCGCGCGGCGGCCGCGGCGGGTGCGGCGTGCGGACGGCCGGGGCAGCGGGCGCGGGGCGCCACCACGGGGCGGGCCTTCGCCCTCTGTGGCGCGGGCGCCTCGTGCGGCGGCCGCGCTCCCCGAGTCCGCCACGTCGCCCGGGGCCGCGGAGAGGTGCCGGGAGGTGTCGCCGGGGGCCGTGGGCCAGTCCTGGTCCTGGCGCAGACAGTGCCGCAGCGTCTCCGGGTCGATGCCCTCGTTGCAGGCCTGGTGCAGCAACTGGGCGAAGACGTAGCCCGGATCGGTGCGGAGGGCCAGCCCGAGGGCGACCCTGGCCGACGGCTCGTCGCCCGTCGCCCAGGAGACCCAGCCGGCCAGCGTCAGCGGGGCCGCCGCATGGGCCTGGTAGAGACCGGCGCACCGGCGGGCCAGGGCCCGCCACAGCCGCAGGGCGGGCGCGGCGTCGACGCCCTCCATCCATTGCGCCGCCCGGACCCGGGTCCGGCGGTCCTGGAGGCCGAGGATCAGCGCCGCGGCCTCGCGGGCAGAGATGACGCGGTCGTCCTCGGCATCGGCCGCGGCGGCGGAGACGCCGGCTCCCTCTCCGGGCGACGACCGCGCCAGGCGGTCCATGAGGCGGCGCGCGAGGTCCAGCGTCTCGACGGCGATGGCGCGCCGACCGCTCTCCTCCAGGGCCCGGGACAGGAGCGCCGCCCCCGCGTCGTCCAGCGCTCGGGTCTGGGCGGCGACGCCGGAGAAGGCCCGGGGCGCGAGGCGTGCCTCCATCTCCTTCTGGCTGCCGCGCACCCGTACGCCCGCGTAGGCGGCAGCGGCGGCCATGACCGAGGTGCCCGGGAGGGCGAGCGGCGTCCCTTCGGGCGGGCAGCAGCGGGCATCGGGGCAGCAGTAGGACCAGAAGCGGCCGTCCGAGACGCACAGGGCCTCCAGGACGGGGACGTCGAGCGCCCCGCAGGCGGTCCGCAGGCGCTGGGCGAGCGGCCGCAGCCGCTCCATGACCCGCTCGCCGCTCTCGCCGGGCTCCGGATCCCGGCAGAGGAAGACGACCATCCCGTCGGGGCGCTCCCCGCGCCGCTCGCTGCCGTGGACGAGACAGCCGGCGAGCTGCTCCGCGACCGGCGACCACTCCGCCGGGGACCGTGGGATGCCGAGCCTGACGCGGCCCCCGAACCGGCCGCGGCGGCCGTGCAGGGCGACGAGCACGATCGAGTCGCTGGGCTGGAAGCCCATCATGTACGGAAGGGCGTCGGCGAGTTCGGCGGGGCTGCGCAGGGTGATCTGCTGGGCGTCCGGACGGCCGCTGAGTGATTCACGGTGCTTGCTCATGGCATGACCGTCTCGCGTACTTCGCCCCGCCGCGACCCCCTGTGGATAACTTGTCCACAGGTAGCGGGTGCGGTTCGCGTGTTGTCGGTGCCATCGGGTTGCATGGGGGCATGACCAACGCAGACCGGGCGGAGCTCAGGGCCGCCGCCGACTCCGTCCTCGCCCGACTCGTGTCCGACACCACGGGCACCGCCCGCCTGCGCGAGGACCAGTGGCGGGCGATCGAGGCGCTCGTGGCCGACCGGCGGCGGGCCCTGGTCGTCCAGCGCACAGGCTGGGGCAAGTCCGCCGTGTACTTCGTCGCCACGTCGCTGCTGCGCGCCCAGGGCAGCGGCCCCACCGTGATCGTCTCCCCGCTGCTGGCCCTGATGCGCAACCAGGTGGAGGCCGCGGCGCGTGCGGGCATCCGCGCTCGGACGATCAACTCCTCCAACACCGAGGAGTGGGAGACGGTGCAGGCCGAGGTGGCCGCCGGGGAGGTGGACGTCCTCCTGGTGAGCCCCGAGCGGCTCAACAACCCCGACTTCCGCGACCAGGTACTGCCCAGTCTCGCGGCGGCCACCGGTCTGCTGGTGGTGGACGAGGCCCACTGCATCTCCGACTGGGGCCACGACTTCCGCCCCGACTACCGCAGGCTGCGCACGATGCTCGCGGACCTCCCCCGGGGCGTTCCCGTCCTCGCCACCACCGCGACGGCCAACGCCCGGGTGACGGCCGACGTCGCCGAGCAGCTCGGCACCGGCGCGGGCACCGACGCCCTCGTGCTCCGCGGGCCGCTCGACCGGGAGAGCCTCAGCCTGTCGGTGCTGCAACTGCCCGACGCCGCCCACCGGCTGGCCTGGCTCGCCGACCACCTCGGCGAGCTCCCCGGCTCGGGAATCATCTACACGCTCACCGTGGCGGCGGCCGAGGAGGTCACGGCGTATCTGCGTCAGTGCGGCCATGTGGTGGCGTCCTACACCGGCCGCACGGAGAACGCGGACCGGCAGCAGGCGGAGGACGACCTGATCGCCAACAGGGTGAAGGCACTTGTGGCGACGTCGGCGCTCGGCATGGGATTCGACAAGCCCGACCTCGGCTTCGTCGTGCATCTCGGCTCGCCCTCCTCCCCCATCGCCTACTACCAGCAGGTGGGCCGCGCGGGCCGTGGCGTGGAGCATGCCGAGGTGCTCCTGCTGCCGGGCAAGGAGGACGAGGCGATCTGGAAGTACTTCGCCTCGGTGGCGTTCCCGCCCGAGGAGATGGTGCGGCGCACCCTGGACGCCCTCGCCGCCGCGGACCGTCCGCTCTCGCTCCCGGCGCTGGAACCGCTGGTCGAGCTCCGCCGCACCCGCCTGGAGACCATGCTGAAGGTCCTCGACGTGGACGGCGCGGTGCACCGGGTGAAGGGCGGCTGGACGTCGACGGGCCGCCCCTGGACCTACGACGCGGAGCGCTACGCGTGGGTGGCCCGCCAGCGGGAGGCCGAGCAGCAGGCGATGCGCGACTACGCACGGTCCACCGGCTGCCGGATGGAGTTCCTGCGGCTCAGGCTGGACGACGACCAGGCCGCGCCCTGCGGCCGCTGCGACAACTGCGCGGGGGCGCGCTTCGGCGACAAGGTGTCGGCCGCGGCCCTGGACGCCGCCCGCGGGGAGCTCGGACGGCCGGGCGTGGACCTGGAGCCCCGCAAGATGTGGCCCACGGGGCTCACCGCCGTCGGCATCAACCTCAAGGGCCGTATCCCCGAGGGCGAACTGTCCTTCACCGGGCGGGCGCTGGGCAGGCTCTCCGACATCGGCTGGGGCAACCGGCTGCGGCCCATGGTCGACGCCCGGGCGGCCGACGGCCCGGTGCCGGACGACATGCTCGGTGCGGTCGTCACGGTCCTGTCGGACTGGGCGAAGGGGCCGGGCGGGTGGGCCTCGGGAGCGGCCGACGCCCCGCCCCGGCCGGCCGGTGTGGTCACCGTCGCCTCCCGCTCGCGGCCGGTGCTGGTCGGCTCCCTCGGCAGCCGGATCGCCGAGGTGGGCCGGATGCCGCTGCTGGGCTCCGTGGAGTACGCGCCCGAGCAGGCGGACCGTCACTTCTCCCGCACCAACAGCGCCCAGCGGGTCCGGGCGCTGCACGAGGCATTCGTCCTCCCCGAGGGCCTGGCCGACGCGGTGTCGCAGGCCGCCGGCCCCGTGCTGCTGGTCGACGACTACGCGGACAGCGGCTGGACGCTGGCGGTGGCGTCCCGGCTGCTGCTCAAGGCAGGCGCCAAGGGGGTGTTCCCGCTGGTGCTCGCCGTCCAGTCCTGATTTCTGACGGACCGTCAAAGGAGGTTGCCTGCACACTGCTACCGCCCGGTCGCCCAGGGTCCCAAAGGGGGCGTTCCGATCCGGCCAGAGTGCGACGGGAGGGAGTGAATGCGCGTCGAGTGGGCAGGGATATGAGCCACATATCAACCGATTCCCGTCGGTCCCGCCAAATTGCTCGTTGCCGCAGGGTCATGCGACAGGAAGAATTGAACTGCTCCCCGCTCGGGCCCGATCGGTCCTGATGGGCCCTGCTGCGGTGCGCCCTCACCCGACACCCCTGCCCGCTCTGTGGGCGCGTATGCGAAGGGAGGACCGTGACCTTCGGATTCGCTTCGTCCGCAGCCTCTTCGATCACCTCGTCGACAGGCTCCGCCAGCCGCCTTGCCCGCATGCTGGAGCCCGCCGAGTGGGCGGCGGCGGGGATCCCGCTGCTGCGCAACCCCCGCGAGGTGGTCAGTGGACTGCATGCCCGGCACAGTCCGGCGCCGGCGACCGCCGTCGTCGCCGTGCTCGACCACGAGGAGCGACTGGCCGCCAGCGCGTCGTTCTCCCGCCGCCCGGCTCCGGCGGACGGCTGGGACTTCCGCAACGCGCTGCTGGCCCACCTGCGCCGCGTCATCCCGCACGATCTGCGCCGCCGCACCCCGGTGCGGACCGCGGTACTGCTCTACTGCCGTGACGGCGACGAGCGCTGGACGGAGGAGGACGGCGCCTGGATGTGGGGGCTGCGCGACGCGTGCACGCTCCACGGGCTCCGCTGCGGCGCCTACATCACGCTGACGCGGGGCGGCTGGCAGGTGCTGGGCGAAGGGCGCGGAGGCAGGCAGCCCAGCTCGACGACGAGACCGGGCCGCCTGTCGGACGCGTCGTTCGACAGTGCGCCGGCGCTCCTGCGCACCGCGGGCGGGGCGTCCGAGGCCCTGCGGCGCACCGCCGCCCGCTGACCGCACCGGGCGAGCACCGGGCGCGGACGTCCGCGCCGTGCCCGCGCCCGCCCGGGACACCCACGGCCGGCCCGGCCCGCCGGCTGCCCTGCGGGGCAGCCGGTACGCGGCGAGCCCGCTCCGGCGGACGGAGCCGGACGCCGTGCAGGGGCCGGAGGCCGCGGGGCCGGACAGGAGCCGAACGCCGGGCGGGGCCGGAGGCCGGCCGGCAGTCAGACGCCGGCGCCGGCGCCGAGGACCGCGTCGATCCGCTGGGGATCGCCGCAGACGATCAGCAGCGTCGCCGCCTTGGCCAGCGCCGCGGGCAGCACCCGGGCCGCAGCCTCGTCGGAGCCGCCGTTGACGGCCACGACGACCACCGGACGGCCTGCCGCACGCTGCACGGCCACCCCGTCCGCGTAGAACACGTCGTCGCGGGCGACCTGCTGGGCCCAGTAGGCGGACTCGCCGAAGGAGAGTTCGTGGGCCGCCCACGGGTGCTGACCGCCGGTGGTGAGCACCAGCACCTCGCCGGGCGCACGGCCCGAGTCGAGCAGCAGGTCGACCGCCTCGTCGGCGGCGTCGAGGGCGCCGTCCTCCGGGGCGGGGATGAGCTGGATCTGCGGCGCGGAGGGCTTCTCCTCGCCGGGCCGCTGGGGCTTCCGTGCGGCGGGGGCGGGCCGCGGCGCGGAGGGTGCGGGCCGGGCCGGGCCGGGGCCCGGGTGTCCGGGACGCGGGGAGGCCGCGGAACGCGGACCGGGTACGGGACGGGGGGTCGGCGCGGTGCGGCCTGCGGCCGGAGTGACGCGGGGACCCTGGGCGCTCTCGTGAATCTGAGGCTCCTCGGGGATGAGAGGCATGAGTGGATGTCTATCAAATGCCGGTGCGCGGGGCACCGGCGGGTGGGCACACAAGTGCGAGTGGCTGCCGGGCGGCGTGCGGTTCAGAAGTCGAAGCCGAGCTGGCCCCCGCTTTCCAGTGCCGCCGCCTCCGGGGTGAGCCGGACCTTCTTCAGGTGCCGCCACCGCGGCAGCCCGTCGAGATACGCCCAGCTGAGCCGGTGGTGCGGGGTGGGCCCCAGCTCCGCGAGCGCCGCCTTGTGGACGGGCGAGGGGTACCCCGCGTTCTCGGCGAAGCCGAAGACGGAGAACTCGCCCTGCAGTTCGGCCATCATGGCGTCCCTGCGCACCTTGGCGATCACGGAGGCCGCCGCCACGGCCACGCAGGACTGGTCGCCCTTGATCACCGTGCGCACCTGCCACGGCACGCCGAGGTAGTCGTGCTTGCCGTCGAGGATGACCGCGTCGGGACGGACGGGCAGGGCGTCCAGCGCACGAACGGCGGCGAGCCGCAGCGCGGCCGTCATGCCGAGTTCGTCGATCTCCTCGGGTGAGGAGTGCCCGAGGGCGTACGCGGTGACCCAGGACTCCAGATGGTCCGCGAGTTCGGTGCGCCGCTTCGGGGTGATCAGCTTGGAGTCGGTGAGACCTGGGGGCGGGCGGCGCAGTCCGGTGATCGCCGCGCAGACGGTCACCGGTCCGGCCCAGGCCCCCCGGCCCACTTCGTCGACACCTGCGACGATCCTGGCTCCGGTGGTGGCCCGGATCGATCGCTCGACTGTGTGGGTGGGTGGTTCGTACGGCATGGCGCCAGCAAGGGTACGCCGCCGGGGACGGCGGGCGACACCCGGATTCCGTCACGACTTCGACAGCCCCGCGCCGGGCGGCGCACCCCGGCGGGCGGGAACGGGCCGTCAGCCGTCCGCGGTGCGCAGCAGGGGGACCATCACACGGTCCACCATCTCGGCGAGATCCTGGTCCGGCCATTCGCTTCCGCATACCTTGCTGCGGTACATCAGCAGCCCGGGGACCACGTCGAAGACCAGCTCGCAGACGGCGTCCGCCCGCACGTCGCCGCGCCGTACGCCGCGTTTCACCACGTCCCGGAAGAGCCGGGTGGACGGGTCGATCACCCGGCTCACGATGACGCCCTGGAAGCGCTCGGCGGAGGCGGCGTCGCATTCGTGAAGCACGGCCCGCAGGGCCAGCCCCGACCGGGAGAACATCGCGTCGCGCACGTCCCGGCACACCTGGTACAGGTCCTCCCGGATGCAGCCGCGGTCGGCGGCCTCGTCCAGCACGGGGATGCCGGCCTTGAGGGCGTCCACGACCAGGTCCTCCTTGGAGGGCCAGCGGCGGTACACGGCCGCCTTGCCGGTCTGGGCCGCGGCGGCGACCCCCTCCATGGTGAGGCCGCTCCAGCCCACGGTGCTCAGCTGCTCCAGGGCGGCTTCCAGAATGGCGCGCTCCAGCACGGGTCCGCGCCGGCGCAGCGGCGCCGGCGGGGGCTGCCCGGCAGGAGCCCAGCGCGAAGTGACCATGACCATCTCTCCGTTGGGGACTGCGGACGACAGTGAACGCTTGCGTTCACTGTCGGGGTTTCTCTACGGTTGACCGGCGAGAGTGAACGGATGCGTTCACTAACTTTCCTGTGGGGGATACGACGTGACTGCCTCTCAGTTAGCGGTGCAGGCCAGAAGTCCGGGAGCGGCCGGACGACCGGGACGACCAGGTGTCGCGCTCGCGGTGATCGCGACACTCCAGCTCATGGTGGTCCTCGATTCGACGATTGTGAATATCGCGCTCCCCCACATCCAGGGTGCGCTCGACTTCACCACCACCCAGCTCTCCTGGGTGATCAACGCCTACACCCTCACCTTCGGCGGCCTGCTGCTGCTCGGCGGCCGGGCGGGCGACATCCTCGGACGCCGCCGGGTCTTCGTCTCCGGTGTCGTGCTGTTCACCGTCGCCTCGCTGCTGTGCGGCATCGCCCAGGAGCCGTGGCAGATGCTCGCGGCCCGCGCGCTCCAGGGGGTCGGCGGCGCCATCGCCTCGCCGACCGCCCTCGCCCTGATCACGACCACCTTCGAGGAGGGCCCCGAGCGCAACCGCGCCTTCGGCATCTTCGCCGCGGTCTCGGCCAGCGGCGCCGCCATCGGTCTGCTGGCCGGCGGCATGCTGACCGAATGGCTCGACTGGCGCTGGGTGTTCTACGTGAACCTGCCGATCGGCGCCGCGATCGTCGTCCTCGCGCCGATGTTCATCAACGAGTCCGAGAAGGGCGCGGGCCGCTTCGACGTGCTGGGCGCGCTCACCTCGACGCTCGGCATGGCCTCGCTGGTCTACGGCTTCATCCGTGCCTCCGAGGCCGGCTGGCGGGACGGCCTCACCCTCGGCGCCTTCGGCGCGGCCGTCGTCCTGCTGGCCGGCTTCGTGCTGGTCGAGCGACGGGCGGCGGACCCCATCACCCCGCTGCGGATGTTCGCGGACCGCAACCGTTCCGGCACGTACCTGATCATGATGAGCCTCGCCGCGGCGATGTTCGGGATGTTCTTCTTCATCGTGCTCTTCGTCCAGAACGTGCTGGGCTACAGCCCGATCGCCTCCGGGCTGGCGTTCCTCCCGGTGACGGTGATGATCGTCGTCGCCTCCGGGCTCTCCTCCCTGCTGCTGCCCGTGCTCGGCCCGAAGCCGTTCCTGGTGACGGGCGCCGTGCTGACGGGGTCGGGGATGGCCTGGCTGACGTTGATGTCCCCCGACAGCTCCTACGCGGGCGGCATCCTCGGCCCGATGCTGCTCTTCGGGTTCGGCATGGGGCTGGTGTTCGTGACGGCGACGCTGACCGCGGTCTCGGGTGTGGCCGGGCACGAGTCGGGAGCGGCCTCCAGTCTGCTGAACGCGACCCAGATGGTCGGCGGCTCGCTGGGGCTGTCGATCCTCATGACGCTGTTCGGCACGGCCGGCCGCGAGGAGGCCGAACGGCAGCTCCCGTCGTTCCTGGCGGAGGCGACCCCCGCCCAGAAGGAGGCCTTCGCGACGACGGGCGAGCTGCCCGCCCCGTGGGGCCACCAGGTGCTGACGGAGGGCATCTCCACGGCCTTCTGGGCCGGCGTGGCCCTGGTGGCCGTCGCCGCCGTGACGGCCCTGGTCGTGATCCGGGTGCGCAGGAGCGACCTGGAGGCGCTGAGCGGCACGGCGGGCCCGGGCGGTCACGCCGGCTGACCTCCTCCGTGACGGGCCGTGCGGCCCGCCGCGGTACGGGCCGTGCGGGGGGCGGTCCGTACCGCGGCGGGTCCGGGGCTCAGGCGGCCGGGGCCCCGGGGAGCCAGTCCGGCAGTGCCTCGGTGCGCTCCAGCCACGCGGCGGGCGGGCGGCCCCCGGCGGCCGCCACCACACCGCAGGCGATCGCGCAGGTGGTGTCGACGTCGCCGCCGACCTGCGCGGTGGTCCAGAAGGTCTGCTCGAAGTCGCCGAGCGAGCGGGCCGCCGACCAGAGCGCGAACGGCACGGTGTCGTGGGCGCTGGTGCGCCGCCCGCTGCCGAGGACCGCGGCGACCGTGCCCGCGTCCCCGTAGTCGAGCATGTCCCGGGCCCGGCGCAGCCCGGCGCCCACCGCACTGCGGGGCACCAGGGCGACCACGCCGTCGAGCAGTTCCCCGGGGCCCGGTGTGCCCGCCGGGTTCGCGGCGAGCGCCGCCGCGGCGGCCACGGCCATCGCGCCCACGACCGCCTCGCGGTGCTGGTGGGTGGTGTAGGAGGAGATCTCGGCCTGGTGGGTCGCCTGCTCCGGGTCGTCCGCGTACCAGGCGCCGAGCGGCGCGATCCGCATCGCCGAGCCGTTGCCCCAGGACCCCTGGCCGTTGAAGAGTCCGGAGGCGAGCACCCGCCAGTCGTCCCCTTCCCGGACCAGGCGCAGCAGCCGGTTGACCGCCGGCCCGTAGCCGCGGTCGAAGTCGTGGTGCTCGGCGAACGACAGGGCGAGGGCGTCCTGGTCGACCCGGCCGTGGCGGGCGAGCACGGCCAGTACGGAGCAGGCCATCTCGGTGTCGTCGGTCCACTGCCACGGGGACGGCGGCAGTTCACGCCGTTTGAGCAGGGGATAGTGCGAAGGAACGAAGAACTGGGAGCCCAGTGCGTCTCCCACGGACAGTCCGCGCAGGCTGTCCAGGGCGCGTGCGAAGCGCCGCTCGGATGAGGAATCAGCGGTCATCTTCCCGCCACTCTAGCCGGTGGCCCCGTACGGCTCCGGGGTCCGCCACCGCTCGAAGGGCCGGTCCAGCGCGTAGCGGCCGTGGCTCTGGAGCTCCAGCACCCGCGTCTCACCGTTGTCCGGATTGGACAGCGACTCGAATTCGGCCACGGACCAGTGGAACCAGCGCATGCAGAACAGCCGCATGGTGAGTCCGTGGGTGACCAGCAGCACGTTCGGCGGGTGGTCGGGCGACTCGAAGGAGCGGTGCAGGCTCTCCAGGAACGCCCCGACCCGGTCGTAGACGTCCGCCCCGGACTCGCCCTGCGCGAAGCGGTAGAAGAAGTGCCCGTAGGCGTCCCGGTACGCCTTCTGCAGGCGTACGTCCTCGCGGTCCTGCCAGTTGCCCCAGTCCTGCTCCCGCAGCCGGGGCTCCTCGCGGACCCGTACCCGGTCCGG
The DNA here is from genome assembly GCF_016919245.1 of Streptomyces zhihengii. NCBI lineage: Bacteria > Bacillati > Actinomycetota > Actinomycetes > Kitasatosporales > Streptomycetaceae > Streptomyces > Streptomyces zhihengii. The sequence continues at coordinate 2,312,404 of NZ_JAFEJA010000001.1, forward strand.
GGCGAGGCCGAAGGCGCGGAACGTCTGGTGGGTGCGGCGGTAGGGGGAGATGTAGACGCTGACCCGCTCGTCGCCGAAGAGTTCGCGCAGCCGGCCGCCGGTCTCCGCGGCCTGCTCCTGTCCCCGGCCGGTCAGCCGGAGCGCGTGGTCCGGCTCGCGTTCGTAGACCGTGTCGTCGGCGTTGCCCACCGATTCCCCGTGCCGGACAAGGACGATGCGTCGCGGTCGTGCCATACCCCGACCTTAGGGCCTCGCATCCGGATCACGCCGGGCGCACCCCTGCGCCGCGGTGTCCGCTCCCGCGGGCGGGCGCGCTGGTCAGACCGTCCAGGAGGGTTCGAGCTCCACCACGTCCCCGGCCAGGGCGGTGACATCGGCCTCCGTCTGGGCCCGCAGCAGCAGCCGCTCGATGCGTTCCGTGCGGTACTTGCCGTGCTCGCCCGCGGACGCCCACATCGACATGATCAGGAACTCGTTGCCCGGGGCCTCTCCGAACACCCCGCGCACCATTCCGGGAGAACCGGCCATCGCCGGGTTCCACACCTTCTCCTGCATCAGCGAGAAGTGCTCCACCCGTTCGTCGCGGACCCGGCAGTGCGCGACGCGCAGCACGTCCGCGTCGGTGAACCGGGGCTCGAAGCCGGTCTTCACGTCGAAGCGGTAGTCGAACAGCTTGGTCTGGATGTCCTTGTACGTGCCCGACTGCCCGGCGGCGAGCCGGTCGTGGGACCGGGCCATGAAGGAGTCGTAGAAGGGACGGCTCTCCCAGAACGCAACGACATGGGCGACATTCGGCCGTATCCGGCTCCAGCCGCCGCCCTGCCCGCGGAATCCCGGCTCACCCGGGAGCCCCGCCCACTTCCGCTGCCCCCGCTCGAAACCGCGTCGGTCGACGACGGTGCAGCGAATCCACTTGACCAGCACCGCGCCATCGTACGGCGCGGAACGTGGCGCCGGTCACTGTCCCGCGGGACCCGCCCCGGTGTGCGACGGTGCGCCGGGCATGCGCCAGGGGCACCGTGCGGACGCCCCACCGGTGTCCGGCACCCCGAGGCGCCGAAGCCGCCGGATCCGCCCGATCCGCTGTCCGCGCGGCCCGGCCGCCGGGACAATGATCTCCATGACGGCTCTGCACTCCCATCCGCTGTTCTCCCGGCTCGAGTCGGCCCGGCGCGTCCTGGTGGCGGGCGCCGGCGGCGGGTTCGACGTCTACGCGGGTCTGCCGGTGGCCCTGTCCCTGATGCACCAGGGCAAGGACGTCACCCTCGCCAATCTGACCTTCAGCGCCGTCGAGGGACTGCCGCTGGACGCGTGGCTCGCCCCGGACGTCGCCCGGGTGACTCCCGGGACCTCCCTCCACCAGAGCTACTTCCCCGAGCGCACCCTCGCCTCCTGGCTGGAACTGCACGGCTACCCGAGCACCGTCCACGCGTTCGCGCGGGTCGGTGTGCAGCCGCTGCGCGCCGCCTACCGCGCGCTGATCGAGGCGCACGACATCGAGGCCGTGGTGCTCGTCGACGGCGGCACCGACATCCTGATGCGCGGCGACGAGACGGGGCTGGGCACGCCGGAGGAGGACATGACGAGCGTCGCCGCCCTGGCCGGAATCGAGCTGCCGGAGCGCCTGGTGGTCTCCGTGGGGTTCGGCGTCGACGCCTACCACGGGGTCAGTCACGGCCTCGTGCTGGAGAACATCGCGGCGCTGGAGACCGAGGGTGCCTACCTGGGCGCGTTCTCGGTGTCCCGGACCACCCGGGAGGGCGCGCTGTTCCTCGACGCGGTGGCGCACGCCCAGGCGCACACGCCCGACCACCCCAGCATCGTCAACGGTTCGATCGCCGCGGCGGTGCGCGGGCTGTTCGGCGACATCCAGTTCACCACGCGTACCCGCGGCAGCGAGCTGTTCATCAACCCGCTGATGTCCCTGTGCTTCACCTTCGAACTGGAGGGGATAGCGCGCCGCTGCCTCTATCTGGACCGCATCGAGGACACCCATCTGATGCGCCAGGTCAGCAGCGCGATCGCGGAGTTCCGCGACGGGGTCGCCGCACCCCGGCCGCCTCGCCGCATCCCGCACTGAGCGGATACGGTCGACCTTCGAGCCTTCAACACACAAGGCGAGCAAGCCAGTTACGGGGAGGAGATCCGGTGAGCAGCAGCCTCAGCAAGGGCGTCCGGAAGGCCGAGGTGTCGCTGAAATGGGACCCGAGCCCGCTGGGCGAGGCGGCCCATGACCTCGATCTGGTCGCGGCGACGTACGAGGGGCAGGGCCCGGGCGGCGCGCCCGCCTACGCCGTGCACTTCGACAGCCGGTCGCCGGACGGGACGATCACCCTGACCCGCGACAGCAGGACCGGGCAGGGGTTCGGCGCCGACGAGGTCATGACGCTGGAGTTCGAGCGGCTGGCGCCCGTGTACCAGCGGGTCGTGGTCGGCGTGGTCATCCAGCAGGGTTCCGGGCGCCGCACGTTCGGCGACATACGGAACGTCTCGGCGCGGATCGCGGAGGGTTACACGGAGCTCGCGGCGACCGACTTCGCGGGCGTCGCCGGCAGCACCGCGGCGGTGCTGTGCGAGTTCCGCCGGGACGCGGCGGGAGCCTGGCAGCTGACCGGCGGGCCGCGTGGCTTCGACGCGGATCCGGAGTCGTTCCTCGGCCTGATGGGCGGCTGATCCGAGACCGGACCGCCCGCCCGTACGGACGCCGGAGGGCGGCGGAGCTGTTTCCCGTTCCGCCGCCCTCCGGGGGTTCACACCCTGACGGTGCCCGTGATCAGCTGCAGCCGCTGGTCGAGCCGCAGCCCTCGCAGATGTAGCAGGAGCCGGCCCGCTGCATCTTCGTCCCGCAGGAGAAGCAGAGCGGGGCGTCGGCGCTGATGCCGAGCTGCATCTCGACCAGTTCGGCCGAGGTGTGCGCCTGCTTCGGGGCCGGGACCTCGGCCACCGGGGCGGCGACGGCCTTCAGCTCCTGCTGGAGCGGCGCCGACTGGGCCAGGCCCTCCACGTCGAGCTCGTCCTCCGACGGCTCGTAGGAACCGGTCTCCAGGTGGCGCTGACGCTCCTCGGCCGAGTGGATGCCGAGCGCGGAGCGCGTCTCGAAGGGCAGGAAGTCCAGCGCCAGGCGGCGGAAGATGTAGTCGACGATCGACTGCGCCATCCGCACGTCCGGGTCGTCCGTCATACCGGCCGGCTCGAAGCGCATGTTGGTGAACTTCGAGACGTAGGTCTCCAGCGGCACGCCGTACTGGAGGCCGACCGACACGGCGATCGAGAAGGCGTCCATCATGCCCGCGAGGGTGGAGCCCTGCTTCGACATCTTCAGGAAGACCTCGCCGAGACCGTCGTCCGGGTAGGAGTTGGCGGTCATGTAGCCCTCGGCGCCGCCGACGGTGAAGGAGGTGGTGATCCCGGGGCGGCCCTTGGGGAGGCGCTTGCGGACCGGGCGGTACTCGACGACCTTCTCGACCGCGGACCGGATGGTCTCCTCGGCCTTGGCGGTCACCTCCGCCTTCTCCTTCTCCTTGGTCTTGGCGGAGAGCGGCTGGCCGACCTTGCAGTTGTCGCGGTAGATGGCGAGCGCCTTGACGCCCAGCTTCCACGCCTCGAAGTAGATCTCCTCGACCTCTTCGACGGTCGCCGACTCCGGCATGTTGACCGTCTTGGAGAGGGCGCCCGAGATCCAGGGCTGGATCGCGGCCATCATCCGGACGTGGCCCATCGCGGAGATGGAGCGCTCGCCCATGGCGCAGTCGAAGACCTCGTAGTGCTCGGTCTTCAGGCCGGGCGCGTCGATCACGTTCCCGTGCTCGGCGATGTGGGCGACGACGGCCTCGATCTGCTCCGGCTGGTAGCCGAGGCGGCGCAGCGCCTGCGGCACGGTGCCGTTGACGATCTGCATGGAGCCGCCGCCGACGAGCTTCTTGAACTTGACCAGCGCGAGGTCCGGCTCCAGGCCGGTGGTGTCGCAGGACATCGCCAGACCGATGGTGCCGGTCGGGGCGATGACGGACGCCTGGGCGTTGCGGAAGCCGTTCTTCTCGCCGAGGCGGATCACGTCCTGCCATGCCTCGGTGGCCGCGGCCCAGATCGGGGAGTCCAGGTCGTCCATGCGCACGGCCGCCGTGTTGGCGTCGGCGTGCTGCTTCATGACCCGCAGGTGCGGGGTCGCGTTGCGGGCGTAGCCGTCGTACGGGCCGACGACCGCGGCCAGCTCGGCGGAGCGCCGGTAGGAGGTGCCGGTCATCAGCGAGCTGATGGCACCGGCGAGCGCGCGGCCGCCGTCGGAGTCGTAGGCGTGGCCGGTCGCCATCAGCAGGGCGCCGAGGTTGGCGTAGCCGATGCCGAGCTGGCGGAAGGCGCGGGTGTTCTCGCCGATCTTCTGGGTCGGGAAGTCGGCGAAGCAGATGGAGATGTCCATCGCGGTGATGACCAGCTCGACGACCTTGGCGAAGCGCTCGACGTCGAAGGACTGGTTGCCCTTGCCGTCGTCCTTGAGGAACTTCATCAGGTTCAGCGAGGCCAGGTTGCACGAGGTGTTGTCCAGGTGCATGTACTCGCTGCACGGGTTCGAGCCGTTGATGCGGCCGGACTCGGGGCAGGTGTGCCAGTGGTTGATCGTGTCGTCGTACTGGATGCCCGGGTCGGCACACGCCCACGCCGCCTGCGCCATCTTGCGGAAGAGCGCCTTGGCGTCGACCTCCTCGATGATCTCGCCCGTCATCCGGGCGCGCAGGCCGAACTTCCCGCCGCTCTCGACGGCCTTCATGAACTCGTCGTTCACGCGGACCGAGTTGTTGGCGTTCTGGTACTGGACGGACGTGATGTCGTCGCCGCCCAGGTCCATGTCGAAGCCCGCGTCGCGCAGGGCGCGGATCTTCTCCTCTTCCTTCACCTTGGTCTCGATGAAGCCCTCGATGTCGGGGTGGTCGACGTCGAGGATGACCATCTTCGCCGCGCGGCGGGTGGCGCCGCCCGACTTGATCGTGCCCGCGGAGGCGTCCGCGCCCCGCATGAAGGAGACCGGCCCGGAGGCGTTGCCGCCGGAAGAGAGCAGTTCCTTGGAGGAGCGGATGCGGGACAGGTTCAGGCCGGCGCCGGAGCCGCCCTTGAAGATCATGCCCTCTTCCTTGTACCAGTCGAGGATCGACTCCATGGAGTCGTCGACGGACAGGATGAAGCAGGCGGAGACCTGCTGGGGCTGGGGCGTGCCGACGTTGAACCACACCGGGGAGTTGAAGCTGAAGATCTGGTGCAGCAGGGCGTAGGCGAGCTCGTGCTCGAAGATCTCGGCGTCGGCGGGCGAGGCGAAGTAGGCGTAGTCCTCGCCGGCCTTGCGGTAGGTCTTCACAATCCGGTCGATGAGCTGCCGCAGACCGGTCTCGCGCTGCGGCGTGCCGACCGCGCCGCGGAAGTACTTGCTGGTGACGATGTTGACCGCGTTCACCGACCAGAAGTCGGGGAACTCGACGCCACGCTGCTCGAAGTTCACCGAGCCGTCACGCCAGTTGGTCATGACGACGTCACGGCGCTCCCAGGCCACCTCGTCGTACGGATGCACTCCGGGGGTGGTGTGGATGCGCTCGACACGCAGGCCCTTGTTCGCCTTGGCTCCCTTGGTGCGGGACCCTCGTGCGGGGCCGCTCGTCGTCTCGGTCATGCCGCCTCCCATATACGGGCAAAAACGCCCTGATGTGCCCAGATCTTCCCGTGGCACGGTTTGTGTCTGTCGCCCCGGACGCCGCACGGCGGTGCCCCGGACAGGTATGTGTGCCGCCCCGGTCGGCCGGGGAGACTGCCTGGCAGTCTCCGACCCGGCCGGCCGCTGTCCCTCAGTCGGCGGCGGTGGCGGGGACGGGGACCTCGGCGGCCCCCGTGCTCCCGCGCTCGTTCCCAGGTGGCCGCCCCCCGCGGAGCTCCGCGATGGCGGCCTCGAAGTCCTCGAGCGAGTCGAACGCCCGGTAGACGGACGCGAACCGCAGGTACGCGACGAGGTCGAGTTCCTGCAGGGGGCCGAGTATGGCCAGACCCACGTCGTGGGTGGTCAGCTCGGCGCTGCCGGTGGCGCGCACCGCCTCCTCGACCCGCTGGCCGAGCTGGGCGAGGGCGTCCTCGGTGACCGGCCGCCCCTGGCACGCCTTGCGCACGCCGGAGATGACCTTGGTACGGCTGAAGGGCTCGGTGACGCCGCTGCGCTTGACGACCATGAGCGACGCGGTCTCCACCGTGGTGAAACGGCGGGAGCAGTCCGGGCACTGCCGGCGGCGTCGGATGGACGTGCCGTCGTCGGTCGTACGGCTGTCGACGACGCGGCTGTCGGGGTGCCTGCAGAAGGGACAGTGCATTGGTTCCCAACCCCTCCTTCACAGCATGGCGACATGGCCCCATCAGGCCCGCCGAGCCCCCCGAAGCAGCCACAAGCATAGGCGATGCCCGCAGCACCGAAGACCGGGGGACCACAACTTCTGGGCGGTCGGCACAATCCAACCACTAGATCTGGGGTTTGGCCGACCAAACACCCCCAGCGCGTGTCGCGCGGCGCGGCACCGGGCACACGGTGTGCGGCAGCGTTCCACGGAGCGCACACGGCGACCACGGACGGCCATGGACGAGCGCGGAGAGATACGACCCCGCGCACGGGCGGAGCCCGGTGCGCGTCCACGGCTCGGCGGGGACGGCGGAGCCGTCCGGCGCGGCCACCGTGACCGCCCACGGCGGCGAAGGCTACCGTAGTCGCCACGCGCCCACGGTGATCCCGGTAGGCCGTTCGCACATACACCCTGATGAGCGGGCACCTCAAGGAATCCGCACTTTTTCACTCGAACGTGTGTTTGGCGCAACCTTTCGAAAGCTACTACCGTTGTCCAGCTAGGGAGACCATTCGAGAGGGGCCGACGTGACCACCACCGCTGACAGTGCCGCCATCACTGCCCAGGACCGCTCCCAGAGCCGATACGAGCCGGTGCATGCCATGAATGACGCAGCCACGCCCCCGGAGGGCCCCCAGCCCACCCGCTCGCTGCCCGGCAGGCCCCCAGGGATCCGGGCCGACAGCTCCGGCCTCACGGACCGGCAGCGGCGCGTCATCGAGGTGATCCGCGACTCCGTGCAGCGCCGGGGATACCCGCCGTCGATGCGCGAGATCGGCCAGGCGGTCGGCCTGTCCAGCACCTCCTCCGTCGCCCACCAGCTCATGGCGCTGGAGCGCAAGGGCTTCCTGCGCAGGGACCCGCACCGCCCCCGGGCGTACGAGGTCCGCGGATCCGACCAGCCGAGCACCCAGCCCACGGACACCACCGGCAAGCCTGCGGCCTCCTATGTGCCGCTCGTCGGCCGTATCGCGGCCGGCGGCCCGATCCTCGCCGAGGAATCCGTCGAGGACGTCTTCCCCCTCCCCCGCCAGCTCGTCGGCGACGGCGAGCTGTTCGTGCTCAAGGTCGTCGGCGACTCGATGATCGAGGCGGCCATCTGCGACGGCGACTGGGTCACCGTCCGCCGCCAGCCCGTCGCGGAGAACGGCGACATCGTCGCCGCCATGCTGGACGGCGAGGCCACCGTGAAGCGCTTCAAGCGGGAGAACGGCCATGTCTGGCTGCTCCCGCACAACGCGGCCTACCAGCCCATCCCCGGTGACGAGGCCACGATCCTCGGCAAGGTGGTGGCGGTGCTCCGGCGGGTCTGACCACCCACCGGCCTCGACCGGACCCCGGGACCCACTGCGCCGGTCCCGGGGTCCTGACGTGTGCGCGCGAGCCCGGGCCGCCCCGAAGGCGGCCCGGGCTCGCCGGGCGTGGTCCGGTCTCGGTTGCCCGGCGCAGGCCGCCGACGGCTGCCGGACGTGGTCCGCTCTCGGGTGCCGGGCGTCGTCGGCCTTCCGGCGCCAGGCGCCGGCCGGCCCTAGGCCTTGTCTGACAAATGGCGCCGTCCGCCCGCAGGGCGGGGCGCGCGGCGTCCGGTGCGTGCAATCGCAAGGCGGAGGATCACCCTCGTACTGGGCGTACTCGGATGACTCCGACAACGCGGCGAGTGTGCGTGCCGGGCGTCGCGCGCCAGGCGGGATTTGTCAGACACGGCCTAGACGCCCGCCGCCTTCGACGCCGCGTCGATCGCGGCCAGCGACCGCCGGGCCTGGTTGCGGTCGGTGGTGTACCAGAAGTCCGGCAGCGAGGCCCGCAGATAGCTGCCGTACCGCGCGTTGGCCAGCCGAGGGTCGAGCACCGCGACGACGCCGCGGTCCCCCGTGGCCCGCACCAGCCGTCCGGCGCCCTGGGCCATCAGCAGCGCCGCGTGCGTCGCCGCGACGGCCATGAAGCCGTTGCCGCCGGCCTCCTCCACGGCCTTCTGCCGCGCGCTCATCAGCGGGTCGTCGGGCCGCGGGAACGGAATGCGGTCCATGACCACGAGCTGGCAGCTCGGCCCCGGCACGTCCACGCCCTGCCACAGCGACAAGGTGCCGAACAGGCAGGTCTGCGGATCGGCGGCGAAATTCTTGATCAGCTCGCCGAGCGTCTCCTCGCCCTGGAGCAGGATCGGATTGTCCAGCCGCCCCCGCAGCTCCTCCGCCGCCGCCTGCGCCGCCCGCATCGACGAGAACAGCCCGAGGGTGCGGCCGCCGGCGGCCTCCACCAGCTCGGCCAGTTCGTCCATCATGTCGCCGCGCGAGCCCTCCCGGCCCGGCGTCGCCAGATGGCGGGCCACATAGAGGATGCCCTGCTTCGGGTAGTCGAACGGGGAACCGACGTCCAGCCCCTTCCACTGGGGCACGTCCTCTCCCCCGGTGCCCTCGGGGGCCAGCCCGAGGGAGGCGCCGACACCGTTGAAGTCGCCGCCGAGCTTCAGGGTCGCGGAGGTGAGCACCACCGACCGCTCGGTGAAGAGCTTCTCCCGCAGCAGCCCGGACACCGACAGCGGCGCCACCCGCAGCGAGGCCCCGAAGCGGTCGTGGCGCTCGTACCAGACGACGTCGTACTCGGAGCCATGGGTGATCCGCTCCGCCACGGCGTGGATGCTCTCCACCGACGCCAGCGCCTGCTTGCGCACGGCGTCCTCGTCCTGGACCGACTTGTCGCGGGTGGAGCCCATCGCGGAGATCACCGTACGGGCGGCGTCGCGCAGCGCCATCAGCGCGTAGCCGAGGTCCTCGGGGACGGTCTCCAGGCGGCCCGGCAGGGCCAGCTCCATGACGCGTTCGAACCCCTCGGAAGCGGTCTGGAGGGCGTCCGCGGCCTTCTCGTTGACCAGCTTCGCGGCACGGCGGACCGCGCGGTTGACCTGGCCCGGGGTGAGCTCGCCCGTGGCGACGCCCGTCACCCGGGAGACCAGCTCATGGGCCTCGTCGACGATCAGCACCTCGTGCTGGGGCAGCACCGGAGCGCCCTCGATCGCGTCGATCGCGAGCAGGGCGTGGTTGGTGACCACGACGTCCGCGAGCTTGGCGCGCTCACGGGCCATCTCCGCGAAGCACTCCGCCCCGTAGGCGCACTTGGAGGCGCCGAGGCACTCCCGGGAGGAGACCGAGACCTGGCTCCAGGCGCGGTCCGAGACGCCCGGGGTCAGGTCGTCGCGGTCGCCGGTCTCGGTCTCGTCGGCCCAGTCGCGCATCCGCAGCAGGTCCTGGCCGAGCTTGCTCGTCGGGGCGGCGGCCTCGAACTGGTCGAAGAGGCCCTCCTCCTCGTCCTGCGGAGCGCCCTCGTGCAGCCGGTGGAGGCACAGGTAGTTCGACCGGCCCTTGAGCATGGCGAACTCGGGGCGCCGTCGCAGCAGCGGGTGCAGGGCGTCCACCGTGCGCGGCAGGTCGCGCTCGACGAGCTGGCGCTGGAGCGCCAGGGTGGCCGTGGCGACCACCACCCGCTCGCCGTGCGCCAGGGCCGGCACCAGGTAGCCGAGCGACTTGCCGGTGCCGGTGCCGGCCTGCACCAGGAGGTGGGAGCTGTCGTCGATGACTCCGGCAACGGCCTCGGCCATGCTGGCCTGTCCGGGCCGTTCCACACCGCCCACGGCGGTGACGGCGGCGTGCAGGAGCTCGGGGAGGGATGGCTTCGTCATAGCGCGCCCAGCCTACGGGTCGCCACTGACAGCACGATCACTTCGCGCCGTCCTCACGGTGCCGCCAGCGGATTGGGCACCGTGCCGTGGACGGCCGCGTGGGGCCGGTGCGGGCGGTCGCGGTAGCCGTCGAGGTGGAGGCGGTTGCGGTTGAGACAGAGCCGGTCGATGCGTTCCGTGAGCAGGTCGAACAGTTCGTAGCGCTCCTTCAGGTCGGGGAAGAGCGCCTGGTGGCGCAGGATCTCCTCCCTGACCAGGGCGAAGAACTGCTCCTCGGGGACGCCGAGCTGGTCCTCGGCGAGCGGGGCGAGGTAGCGGAAGACGCCCACGAAGAGCCCGGAGTGGATGAACTGGGTGAGGAAGGCGGGCTCCTCCGTCAGCAGCACCCCGCGCACCTCGGCCGGCATGGTGTCGTGCTCGGGCAGCGGCCGGGCGCTGATGTTCACGTCGTCGACGAAGTCCTTGATCGCCAGCCGCACCGGGACGTCGTGCTCGTCGTAGACCACGATGGCGTTCTCTCCGTGCGGGGAGAAGACCGTCCCGTAGCGGTAGAGGAAGCGCAGCAGCGGCGGCAGCAGCGCCGCGAACAGCCGCCGGAGCCAGACGGCGGGCGCCAGGCCCGAACGCTCCACCAGCTCGGCGACGAAGGCGCGGCCCGCCGGGTCGGTGTGCAGCAGCGAGGCGAGGGTGCGCGCCCGCTCCCCGGGGTCGAGACGGGGGACGAGGGGCTCGCGCCAGATGGCTCCCAGCAGCTCCTTGTACTGGTACGGGACGTCGTCGAGCCGGTCGTACAGCGGATGCTCGACCGTCACCGATGCGACCTCGCCGAGCAGGATCACCCGGCACTCGTCGCGCAGGAAGGCGTCCGCGTCGCGCAGGCCCTGCACCCAGGCGGTGACCGCGGGGGCGGCGAGCGTGCGCTCGGTCGGCAGCCCGCGCCAGACCAGGGTGTTGAGGACGGACAGCGGCAGCTTGACGGTGTGCCGTTCGGGCCGGCCGGTGTTCACGAAGGTGCGCACCGACTGCTGCGGCAGGCGCAGGTCCCCGTCGGTGGGCAGCGGCACGATCTCCCGGCGGGCGACGGCGGGCGCGTAGAGCGGGAGCAGCACCTCGTCCCACTGCCAGGGGTGCACCGGCAGGAGCAGATAGGCGGACGGGTCCAGGCCCTGCTCGCGCAGCGCCGCGTCGAACCGGGCGCGGGTGGCGTCGTCGAGTTCCCGGGCGTACAGGTCCGGCGGCAGCGCGAGGGCGGGGACGCCCCGGTAGGCGGCGAGGCGGGTGCTGACCGCGATCCAGGGCAGGGCGGCGGGGCGGCGGGACTCCGGGGCCCAGCGCGCGGTGTCGGACGCGGAGAAGCCGATGCGGCCCTTGTTCAGGACGATCCACGGGTGTCCGGTCTGGTGGCCCTCCAGTTCGGCGTAGCCGAGTCCGGCCAGCTCGGCGGCGGTGAGGGCGGTGTGGTCGAGCGCGGTGTCGGCGGTGAGGGTGACGGAGAGCTCGCGCAGCAGGTGGCCGAGGGTGGCGCCGTCGATGCCGAGCGTCTCGCGGGCCCGGGAGAGGAAGGCCAGCGGGTCGGTGAAGGGCCGCCCGTCCCAGGCGACGGAGTCCGCCTCGACGCGCCAGCTCCCGTAGGCGCCCCGGCGGGCCCGGAAGGTGAGGCGGCCGGCGTCGCCGAGGCCGAGGACGTACGGGGCGGCGGCCGCGGCCCCGCCGGGGCCCGCGGGACCGGCGGTGTCGTCGTCGGGGCGCGGGGTGAGGATCTCCTCGTACGCGAACTCGCCGATCATCTTGGCCAGCAGCCGGCTCCCGGCGCGTTCCCAGTTCCGCGCGGTCAGCCCGGGCGGAGTGCCGAGCACGGTGGGCGGCGGGGCGCCGGGCGCGGTGGTGGCGTCACGACGGGCGGGGGTCTTCGGCACGGGGACTCCTCGGGTGGGTCCGATGCGGGGCGGACGGTGGAGGGAACGCGGCGGCACGGTCACAGCACCCCGCGCAGCGCGCGCTCCCGGATCATGAGCGCGGCCCGCTTCCCGGGCAGGGCGACCTCGGCGGAGAAGCGGAACCCGGCGGCCAGGAAGGCGGACACGGAGGGGGTGTTGCGCACATCGGGTTCGGCGACGACCCGTGCGCAGCGCGGGCGGAGATCCAGCACGAGGTCGGCGACGGCCCGCAGGAGCACGGACCCGACCCCCCGCCCGCGGTCCCGGGAGCCGCCGATCAGGACGTGCACGCCGGTGTCGTGCGGACGCGCCGGGTAGTGCCGGGCCAGTGGATCGAGGTCGGCCCGGTAGATCTCGAAGTAGCTCATCGCGGTGCCGTCGAGGACGCCCAGGCAGGGCGTGCTGTGGCCGGTGGCGAGCTGCTCGCGCAGATGGGCGAGGGTCACGGACTCGGGGCCCGCGAGCTCCCAGTAGGCCGCCACGGCCGGGTCGTTCATCCAGCCGGCCAGCAGGCCGAGGTCCCGTTCCGGGACGACGGGCACCAGCCGCAGGTCACCGGCGGAGGTGGCGACGGGCCCCCAGGGGGATGCACCGGCCGCGGGCGGCACCCCGCCGGGAGCCACGGCGTCACCGGCGGCGGGCCCCCAGGGGGATGCACCGGCCGCGGGCGGCACCCCGCCGGGAGCCACGGCGTCACCGGCGGCGGGCTCGTCGGGCCGGGGGCCGCCGGAGTGCGCGGCGGCGCCGTCGGCGCCGCGCGCTGCGGGTATGGGCACGGGGGTGGTCTCCTCTCGTCGGCCGCGCCGCTCAGGAGTGGAGCGGGTTGGCGAGGGCGACGTAGACGGACTGGGTGTCGACGGGGCCGACGAGTTCGTCGAGGCCCCGCAGCCGGGTCAGCAGGTTCGCCTTGGAGCGGAGCACGTCCGCGTCGAGGAGCCGGCCGGGCAGCGGGGAGCCCAGGGCCGTGTGGGCCGCGAGGAAACGGCGCAGGGCGGCGAGGAGCACCCGCTCGTCGGCGAGGCCCTGGGAACCGAACGCGCCGACGAGACCGAGGATGTTGTTGATCCCGAGGTAGTAGGCGAAGCGCTCGTCCGTGACGGCGTCGGAGACGAAGGTGTCGCTGGCGGTGCCGATGCCGGGCAGCCTGCGGTCGAGCGCCTCGCGGTGCGACTCGCGGAAGTAGTAGCCCTGGTTGTCCCGGTAGCGCCCGCCGGCCGGCCAGCCCTGCGCGTCGAGGAGGACCAGCGTGTTCTGCTGGTGGGCCTCCAGGGCGATGCCCGCGGTGGCGTCGAGCCACAGCACCGGCAGCACGACCTTGTCGAGGTAGCGCAGGAACCACTCGGCGGACACGGCCGCGCGGGGGCGGCCGGTGCGGGCGGCGAGGGTGTCGACGACGTCGGCGAGCCGCGAGTACGTCCCCTCCCGGCCCGGCATGGGGCGGGGCGAGGTGAGGGCGGCGACGCAGACCGCGTCGTCGCCGGGACCGAAGGGGTTGTGGCGCAGCACGACGTCGAGGCCGGCGACGGGGCCGCCGCCGGGGGCGTCGGCCCCGAGCCAGGCCGGGTCGCGGACGATGTCGAACCCGGGGTGGACGGCGCGCCACCGGTCGCCGAGCCCGGTGCGCAGCAGCCGGTGCACCTCGACGCCGCGGTGCAGCTCCTTGCGGAGGTTCTCCCGGCGGGAGTTGGTGATCCGCACACCGAGCGAGAGCTTGAGCATCACCGGCGCACCGGGCCGGTGGACGGTGCGGACGGAGGAGGTGGGGTACCAGTCCTCGCCGTGCGCCCCCAGGTCGTGCAGCAGTCCGGCGTCGAGGAGGGCGGCCACGGCGGGGCGGTGCGCCAGGTCGCGCGCCTGCCAGGGGTGGAGCGGGAGGGCGGCGCACCCCTCGGGGACGGCGAGGCCCCCGGCGAGCCGGGCGGTGAGCCGCTCGGCGGGGAGCGGGCGGCCCTGCTCGGTCCAGGCGGAGTCGGTGGCGAGGACGGAGCGGTCGACGGCCATCCAGTGGAGGGCGAACGCGCCGTGCAGCTCCGGCGAGTAGCGCCGCACCTCGGACTCCGAGAGGCCCTCCCGGCTCTTCGGCGCGGGGTGCAGGGGGTGGCCGAGGAGCAGCGACTGCTCGGCGGCGAGGAAGTGGTCGGCGTGGGCGGGCGGCGCCGGGCGGCGGCGGCGCTCGGCGAGGAAGAGCGCGGTGTGCCGCACCGAGTCGGCGACGCGCCCCACGAGGTCGGCGCCCTCGGCCTGACCGGCCTCCCGGCCGAGCAGGGCGGCGACGGTGACCGCGTCGGCGGTGCCGGCCCCGCGCGGGCTGCCCTCCAGGACGGGGGGCCCGAAGCGGTGCCATCCGGCGGCGGACCAGTGGCGGACGGGGACGCGCAGCGCGGTGCCGCTGGCGTCGAGGGGGATGCGCAGGGTGTCGCCTGCGGGGGCGGGGATGCCGCGCTCCCGTACCCAGCAGCGCACCAGGTTCTCGCAGGCCGCGCCGTCCGCCGCCCGGTAGGGGTCCGGGTCGTCGAGATGGTCCCCGGCGGCCGTGGCGGGACGGGGGCCGGTGCTCTCCGCGGCGGGGTCCACGGCCGCCGGGCGGGGAGCCTCGGGCACGGGGGCCGTCACGCCGGGAGCCTCGGGCACAGGCCCGGTCACCGGTTCCGGACGGGGGGCCTCCGCGGCGGGGTCCACGGCCGCAGGCCCCCTGCCGGGTGCGTCGCCCGGCCCCCTGCCGGGTGCGTCGTCGAGGCCGCCGCCCGACTGGCGGGGCACCGTCGGCGCCTCGCACGCGAGCGGGCCGCCCGTCGTGCCTCGGTCGTGGGGCGCGGCGGCGGGGCGGCCGTGGGCCTCGGGCACTTCGGGGGCGGGGGTGGGATTCACGGGGCTTCCTCGGGGGGTGGGCCGGGGGGCGGCGGAAGGCGGTGACGGGCGCGGACGGGGTGGCTCAGCGGGGCGGGGCCGCCCCGGCCCCGGCGGTGCGCTCCGCTGCGGCGAGGGCGTCGGCGAAGCGGTCGAGGACGGCGGCGGCCTGCTCGTCGGTGAGGGTCAGCGGGGGCAGCAGCCGCACCACGGACGACTCCCGGCCGCCCAGTTCGACGATGAGCCCGCGCTCCAGGCAGGCCCGGCGGACGGCGACGGCGAGGCGGGGGGCCGGGGGCGGCACCGGCAGGTCGGGCGACTGGGACGCGGGGTCGACCAGTTCGACGCCGATCATCAGCCCCCGGCCGCGGACGTCGCCGATGCAGGCGTGCGCGGCGGCGAGTCCCTGGAGGCTCGCGAGCATCCGGGCGCCGAGGCTCGCGGCGCGCTCGGCGAGGCCGTTCTCGCGGACGTAGGCCAGAGTGGCGGCGCCCGCGGCCATGGCGAGCTGGTTGCCGCGGAACGTTCCGGCGTGGGCGCCGGGCTGCCAGGCGTCGAGCCCGGAGCGGTAGACGATCACGGCGAGCGGGAGGGAGCCGCCGATCGCCTTCGACATGACCATCACGTCGGGCACCACGCCGCTGTGCTCGACGGCCCAGAACCTGCCGGTGCGCCCGACGCCCGTCTGCACCTCGTCGGCGATCAGCGGGATGGAGCGGTCGGCGGTCAGGACGCGCATCCGCCGAAGCCAGTCGTCGGGCGCCGGGATCACCCCGCCCTCGCCCTGCACCGGCTCCAGGATCATGCCCGCCGGTGCGGGGACGCCGCCCCGGGGGTCGTCGAGGAGGTTCTCGGTCCACCGGGCGGCCAGTTCGGCGCCGCGGCCCCCGCCGGCCCCGAACGGGCAGCGGTAGTCGTACGGGTAGGGCAGCCGGGTCACCCCCCGGACGCCGGTGGCGCCGCCGGAGACGTCGAGGGCGCCGGCCGTCATGCCGTGGTAGGCGCCGGTGAAGGCGAGCATGCCCTGCCGGCCGGTCGCGGTGCGCACCAGCTTGAGGGCGGCCTCGACGGCGTCGGTGCCCGCCGGGCCGCAGAACTGGATCCGGGCGTCGTCGGCGAACCGCGGCGGCAGCGTGGCGAACAGCTCCGTGGTGAAGGCGTCCTTGACGGGTGTGGCCAGGTCGAGGACATGCAGCGGTGCGCCCGACGCGAGGACCTTCTTGATGGCCTCCAGGACGACCGGGTGGTTGTGCCCGAGGGCCAGGGTGCCCGCGCCGGACAGGCAGTCGAGGTAGCGGCGGCCGTCGGCGCCCTCGATCGTGAGGCCCCGGGCGCGTACGGGCACGATCGGCAGCGAGCGCGCGTAGGTGCGGGCCGCGGACTCGCGGAGCGACTGCCGGTGCAGGATCCCCTCGTGCGCGGTGGTCGGTGCCGTCGGGGCTGGTTCGGTCACGGCCAAGGCTGTCGGTCCTCCCGCTGGTGCGCCTGCTGGTCTCCCCCGGGCCCCGGCCCGCCGCGCCAACCCGGGGGCGGGCGGCGGCCGTTGTCCCGCTGGTACCAACGACGCGGGGCGCGGCGGATCACGGGGTGACGGGAAGATCCTTGGCGCGGCGGAACCGCGGACCTGCTGCACGCCGTCCCCAACGGCACCGGCATAGTGGGGGCCGCACCCGGTCACCGGGTGGTGCCGGAGACGGCACGCGACACCGACATGTACGACACGCTGCGACGTTCCCGACGAAGCGCGGCACCGAAGTCCCAGGGGGATCACGAGATGCGACCCATTCGCCCGACGCTCGCGGCGGCATCGCTGGCCGCCGTGCTGGCGCTCACCGCCACCGCGTGCGGTCCGACGGAGGACAGCGCGGGCGACAAGCCGAGCGCTCCGGCCAGCCAGTCCACGGACGGCGCAATCACCATTCCGGACGATCTGAAGGACCGGCTCAAGGAGCACGGGATCGACCTGGACAAGTGGCGGGACGGGGAGTGGAAGAACTGGGACCGCGACAAGTGGCTGCGCGAGGCGCAGGACTTCGTCAACCCGATCATCGAGGACCTGTGGAACCCGGACCGGATGCGGGACGCCGAGAAGCCGCCGGCCGAGCCGGTCGCGCCGGACATCTCCGGTGACGAGGGTGTCACCGACCCGACGCCCGCGCCGGTGGACGCGGCCGCGGTGAAGGCGCCGTACCACTCCAGCGCGGCGGAGGCCGGGAAGGTCTTCTTCGACGGCCCGCAGGGCTCGATGGTCTGCTCGGCGACCGTGGTGAAGGACCCGGCCAACCCGGGCAAGTCCAACATGGTCTGGACGGCCGGCCACTGCGTCCACGCGGGCAAGAGCGGCGGCTGGTACCGCAACATCGCCTTCGTCCCCGCGTACAACGACGGCGCCAAGCCGACGGCCGACCTGGAGAACGCGCCCAAGGAGCAGATCGCTCCGCACGGCGTGTGGTGGGGCGACTGGGCGCAGACCTCCGAGCAGTGGATCTCGCAGGGTGCCGCGACCGGCGGCCAGGGTGCTCCGTACGACTTCGCCGTCATCCATGTCACGCCCGAGAAGGGCGGCAGCGGCAAGTCCCTGGAGGAGACGGTCGGCGCCGCGCTGCCCGTCGACTTCAACGCCCCGGCCGTGCCGGAGATCGCGACCATGACGGCGACCGGCTACCCGGCCGCGCCGCCGTACGACGGCCAGAAGATGTTCCAGTGCGCCGACAAGCCGGGCCGTCTGTCGCTCAAGGCCGAGCAGCCGACCATGTACCGCATCGGCTGCACGATGACCGGCGGTTCGTCCGGCGGCGGCTGGGTGGCCGCGGGTGCGGACGGCAAGCCCGCGCTGGTCTCGAACACCTCCATCGGCCCGGTGACGGCCGGCTGGCTCGCGGGTCCGCGGCTCGGCAAGGAGGCCAAGGGCATCTACGACGCGGTCAGCAAGAAGTTCGCCGGCCGGTGAGCCGGTGACGCGCACGCCGCGTCCCGACCGGGAGGGC
The DNA here is from genome assembly GCF_016919245.1 of Streptomyces zhihengii. Classification (NCBI taxonomy): domain Bacteria; kingdom Bacillati; phylum Actinomycetota; class Actinomycetes; order Kitasatosporales; family Streptomycetaceae; genus Streptomyces; species Streptomyces zhihengii. The sequence continues at coordinate 2,330,216 of NZ_JAFEJA010000001.1, forward strand.
GTCCGGCCACGCCGGGCGCCCTCCGGCACGTGAACACCGGAATCCACGCGGCACATGAACAGCGGCACGTGAACACCGGGGATCCACGCGGCACATGAACACCGGGGATCCGCGCGGCACATGAACACCAGCGGTCGCCGCGGCACATGAGGCCGCCGGAGACCCCGGGCACGTGAACGAGCCGGGCGCCCCCGGCTCGTGAAGACGCCGGGCGCCCGTGAAGACTCCGTGCAGTGACGCCGTCCGCGGCCCTCCGAGCCGCTCCGGCGTGACACGATCATGGCAAGCTGCCCCGGGCGCCGCACCCGTTCGCACGGTGCCCCGCCGTCCCGTCGAGGACCGCGGCCCGGCGCAGCCTTCGCACAACGCATTCCAGGGGGAAGATTTCCATGCGATCCATACGCCCGTTGCTCACCGCCGCCGCCTTGGCGTCGGCCCTCGTCCTGACGGCGACCGCCTGCGGACCGGGTGAGGACGAGGCCGGCGGCGAGCCGTCCGCCTCGGCCTCCGCCGGCCAGGACGGCGCCGGCAAGGGGGCCCTCCCCGCCGACCTGGCCGACCGCCTCAAGGAGCGCGGCATCGACCTGGACAAGTGGCGGGACGGCGAGTGGAAGAACTGGGACCGCGACACGTGGCTCCGTGAGGCCAAGGACTTCGTCAACCCGGTGATCGAGGGCCTGTGGAAGCCCGAGCGGATGACGACGGCCTCGGCGCCGACCCGGACGCTCGCCGCCGGCGACATCACCGGCGACCAGGACGTGACCGACCCCGAACCGCGCCCGGTCCGGGCGGTTCCGGAGAAGAAGCCGTACCACCGCAACGCCGCTCCGGTCGGCAAGGTCTTCTTCGACTCGCCCAAGGGCTCCATGGTCTGCTCGGCGACCGTGGTGAAGGACCCGGCCAACCCGGGCAAGTCCAACATGGTCTGGACGGCCGGCCACTGCGTCCACGCGGGCAGGGACGGCGGCTGGTACCGCAACATCGCCTTCGTCCCGGCGTACAACGACACCGGCAAGTCCCCGGCCGCGCTGGAGAACGCGCAGCCGCACGAGGTCGCCCCGTACGGCGTGTACTGGGCGGACTGGGTGGCCACGTCGGGCGGGTGGATCGACCAGGGCGGCCCGACGGGCGGCACCGGGGCCGCGTACGACTACGCCGTCATGCACGTGAAGCCGGAGCGCGGGACCAAGTCGCTGGAGGAGACGGTGGGCGCGGCGCTCGACGTCGACTTCGCCGCCCCCGAGGCACGGAGCATCGGCACCATCGGCGCCTGGGGCTACCCGGCGGCGCCGCCGTACGACGGCGCGATCATGCACAAGTGCCTCGACACGGCGAGCCGGCTGTCCATCGCACCGGGCACGCCGACGATGTGGCGCATCGGCTGCACCATGACCGGCGGGTCCTCCGGTGGCGGCTGGTTCGTGCAGCAGCCGGGCGGCAAGACGGTGCTGGTGTCCAACACGTCGATCGGCCCGGTCACCTCGGGCTGGCTGGCGGGGCCCCGGCTGGACCGTGACGCCGAGCAGGTGTTCACGATGATGAGCGAGAAGTTCGCCGGACGCTGACGCCGCGCGCACGCACGAGGGCCCGCCCCCTTCGAAGGGGGCGGGCCCTCGTGCGTGTCCGGCGCGGACGCCGTCAGTGCGCCGCGGGTGTGCAGGACGCCAGCGCGGACGCCAGCTCCTCGTGCACCAGCGCCTTGAGCAGGGTGCCCTCCGTGGTGTGCTCCTCGGAGATCACCTCGCCCTCCGCGTGGACGCGGGAGACGAGTCCGCCCTGGGTGTACGGGACGAGTGCCTCGATCTCCACCTCGGGCCGCGGCAGCTCGGCGTCGATCAGCTCCAGGAGCCGGGCGATGCCCGCGCCGGTGCGCGCCGAGACGGCGATCGCGCGGCGCTCGATCCGCAGCAGCCGCTGGAGGACCAGCGGGTCGGCCGCGTCGGCCTTGTTGATCACCACGATCTCGGGCACGTCGACCGCGCCCACGTCGCGGATGACCTCGCGCACGGCCGCGAGCTGCTCCTCCGGAGCCGGGTGCGCGCCGTCCACCACGTGGAGGATCAGGTCGGCGTCGCCGACCTCCTCCATGGTGGAGCGGAACGCCTCGACCAGGTGGTGCGGCAGGTGCCGGACGAATCCGACGGTGTCGGCCAGCGTGTAGAGGCGGCCGCCCGGGGTCTCGGCCCGCCGCACGGTCGGGTCCAGGGTGGCGAACAGGGCGTTCTCCACCAGGACACCGGCTCCGGTGAGGCGGTTGAGCAGGGACGACTTGCCCGCGTTGGTGTATCCGGCGATGGCGACCGAGGGGACCTTGTTGCGCCGGCGTTCCTGGCGCTTGATCTCGCGGCCCGTCTTCATCTCCGCGATCTCCCGGCGCATCTTCGCCATCTTCTCGCGGATCCGGCGCCGGTCCGTCTCGATCTTGGTCTCACCGGGACCACGGGTGGCCATGCCGCCACCGCCGCCGCCGCCCATCTGACGGGACAGCGACTGACCCCAGCCGCGCAGCCGCGGCAGCATGTACTGCATCTGCGCGAGCGCGACCTGCGCCTTGCCCTCACGGGACTTGGCGTGCTGGGCGAAGATGTCGAGGATCAGGGCGGTCCGGTCGACCACCTTCACCTTGACGACGTCCTCGAGGTGGATGAGCTGGCCCGGGCTGAGCTCACCGTCGCAGACGACGGTGTCGGCGCCGGACTCCAGGACGATGTCCCGCAGTTCCTGCGCCTTGCCCGAACCGATGTAGGTGGCCGGGTCCGGCTTGTCGCGCCGCTGGACGACGCCGTCGAGCACCATGGCTCCGGCCGTCTCGGCGAGCGCGGCGAGCTCCGCGAGGCTGTTCTCCGCGTCCTGCACGGTGCCCGAGGTCCAGACACCGACGAGCACCACACGCTCCAGGCGGAGCTGCCGGTACTCGACCTCGGTGACGTCCTCGAGCTCGGTGGAGAGGCCCGCCACACGCCGCAGCGCCGCACGCTCGGAGCGGTCGAGCTGCTCGCCGTCCCGCTCCGTGTCGATCTCGTGGCTCCAGGCGACGTCCTCTTCCATCAGGGCATCGGCCCGAAGGCTGTCGGTGCGCGTGTCCGCGAAGCTCTGCTCGGCCTGGGAAGGGGATGAAGAGGAGGTCATTGGATCCTTGTCGTCGATGGGGTGAAGCGGTGGGGGTCCACAGGCAGTGTTCCCCTTGTTCCACAGGTCACAACGTGCGGCGGGACGGGAAGATTCCCCCGGATCGCCGGGGCGGCCCCGTGGGCGCCGCCGACCGGACGATGGTCGCACGCGCCCTGCGGGGCCGTCACGCGGGTTTTCACCCCGCCCCGCGGGCTCCGGGCGCCTCGCTGCGCCAGTCCGGGTGGCCCGGCATCGGGGGTGTCTTGGTGCCGTGCAGCCAGCCGTCGAAGAAGGCGTCGAGGTCACGCCCCGCGACGCGGGAGGCGAGGGCGGTGAAGTCCGCCGTGCCCGCGGTGCCGTCCTTGTGGACGGCCACCCACTCGCGTTCCAGCCGCTCGAAGGCGCTCGCGCCGATCGTCTGGCGCAGCGCGTACAGCACCAGGGCGCTGCCGTCGTAGACCACGGGCCGGAAGAGGCTCAGCTTCTCGCCGGGCGCGGGCAGCGCCGGCGCGGCGGGCGGTCCGCCGGCGGCGCGCCAGCCGTCGGAGAGGCGGTACGCCTGGCGCATCCGGTCGACGAGGGGCTGACCGGCCCGCTCCTCGGCGTACAGGGCCTCGTACCAGGTGGCGTGGCCCTCGTTCAGCCACAGGTCGGACCAGGTGCGGGGCGAGACGCTGTTGCCGAACCACTGGTGGGCGAGCTCGTGCACCATGACCGAGTCCACGTACCAGTCGGGGTAGGCGGAGTCCGTGAACAGCGAGCGCTCGAACAGCGACAGGGTCTGGGTCTCCAGCTCGAAGCCGGTGTCGGCGTCGGCCACGAGCACGCCGTAGGTGTCGAAGGGGTACCGGCCGACCTTGCGTTCCATCCACTGCACCTGGCCGGGGGTCTTCGCCAGCCAGGGCTCCAGCGCGGCGCGGTCCGCGGCCGGCACCACGTCGCGGATCGGCAGACCGTGCGGGCCCCGGCGCTCGACGACGGCGGACCGGCCGATGGCGACCTGGGCGAGCTCGGTGGCCATCGGCTGCCCCGTGCGGTAGACCCACGCGGTTTCCGTGCCCTGGACGGTGCGGGACACCCGGCGGCCGTTGGCGACGACGGTGGTGTCCTTCGGGGCGCTCACCCGGAAGGTGAAGTACGCCTTGTCGGCGGGGTGGTCGTTGCAGGGGAAGACGCGGTGCGCCGCGTCCGCCTGGTTGGCCATGACGAGGCCGTCGCCGGTGCGCACCCAGCCGCCGGCGGACGCGGGCCCGCGCGGGTCGCTGGTGTGGTCGACGGTGATCCGCATCCGGGAGCCGGCCGCCGGGGCCTCGGCGGGCTCCACCACGAGGTCCTCGCCCGCGCTCGCGAACTCGGCGGGCCGGCCGTTCACACGCACGGAGCGGACGGTGCCGTGGGTGAAGTCCAGGTTGACGCGCTCCAGCCGCCGGCCGGCCACGGCGTCGATGGTGGTGACGGCGTCCAGCGGACGGTCGTTGGCGCCCCGGTAGGCGAGGGCGATGTCGTACGCGATGACGTCGTAGCCGGGGTTGCCCAGCTCGGGGAAGAGACGGTCGCCGATCCCGAGGGCCGTCGGCTCGGGCAGCGTCGCGGCCACGAGGGTGGCCGACACGGCGGCGAGCAGGACGGCACGCGGACGGCGCCGGGGAGTGTGCAGCATGTGCTACCGCTACCAGCGCGCCCGGTCGCGGCCGCCGGGCACGCGCCGGGAGCCGCGCGGCCCACCCGAAAGAGATCAGCCGCTTCCCGCCGGATGCTGTGTCCGGCTGACGTCGAACACCCCGGGGACGTCGCGCATGGCGCGCATCAGGGCGGGAAGTCCGGCGGCGTCCGGGAGTTGGAGCGTGTAGGTGTGCCGTACCCGCTGCTGGGTGGGCGGCTCCACGGTCGCCGACACCACGGCGGCGCCCTCGGCGGCGATCGCCTCGGTGAGGTCGGCCAGCAGCCGCGGCCGGCCGAACGACTCGGCGACGAGGGTGACCCGGCACTCGGGTGCGTCGCCCCAGCGCACCTCGACCGGCACCCGCCCCGCGCCCTCCATCCGCGCCACGGCGGGACACTCGCGCCGGTGCACGGTGACGGCCCCGCCGCGGACGGGGATCCCCGTCACGGTGTCGGGCGGCACCGGCGTGCAGCAGCCGGCGAGCCGCACGGTGGCCCCGGGCCGGTCGACGACCGCGTTGGCCGACGCCGGCCTGTCGGCGGTGCGCTGCCTGGGGCGGCGGGGGGCGGCGTCCTGGGCGCCCGCGCCCTCGGGGTGGGCGTCGAGCCAGCCGGTGATCGCGATCCGCGCGGCGGGCGTGCGGACGTGGTCGAGCCAGTCGGCGGACGGGCCGGACGCGGCGTCCTGCGCGAGCAGCACATGCACCGTGTCGCCGTCCCCCAGCTGGGTGCTCAGTGTGGCGAGCCGCCCGTTGACACGGGCGCCGATACAGGTGTGCGCCCGCTCGCCGTACTGGGCGTAGGCCGCGTCCACGCAACTGGCTCCGGCCGGCAGGCCGAGCGCGCGGCCGTCGGCGCGGAAGACGGTGATCTCCCTGTCCTGCGCGAGGTCGGCCCGCAGCGAGGTCCAGAAGGTGTCCGGATCGGGGGTGGACTGCTGCCACTCCAGCAGCCGCGAGAGCCAGCCCGGCCTGGTCGGGTCGGCGCGCTCGCCGTCCTCCGGCGGTTCGGCGCCCTCGGTCGCCGCCGGGTACGGGTTGCCGAGGGCGACCACGCCCGCCTCGGCCACCTTGTGCATCTGATGGGTGCGGATGAGGACTTCGGCCACGGCACCGTCGGGGCCCGCCACGGCGGTGTGCAGCGACTGGTACAGGTTGAACTTGGGGGCGGCGATGAAGTCCTTGAACTCGGAGATCACCGGGGTGAAGCAGGTGTGCAGCTCACCGAGGACGGCGTAGCAGTCGGCGTCGTCGCCGACCAGGACGAGCAGCCGCCCGAAGTCGGTGCTGCGCAGTTCGGCGCGTTTGAGGCAGACCCGGTGGACGGAGACGAAGTGCCGCGGCCTGATGAGCACTTCGGCGCTGATGCCGGCCTCCCGGAGCACCTTGCGGAACTCCTCGGCGATGGCCTCCAGCGCGGTGCAGGCGCCCGCATTATCGGCGATCAGTGCGCGGGTGCGCTCGTACTCCCCGGGGTGGAGGATGGCGAAGACCAGGTCCTCCAGCTCGGTCTTGAGCGCCTGTACGCCCAGCCGTTCGGCGAGCGGGATGAGGACGTCCCGGGTGACCTTGGCGATACGCGCCTGTTTCTCGGGGCGCATCACCCCGAGGGTGCGCATGTTGTGCAGCCGGTCGGCGAGTTTGATCGACATCACGCGGACGTCGTTGCCGGTGGCGACGAGCATCTTGCGGAAGGTCTCCGGCTCGGCGGCGGCCCCGTAGTCGACCTTCTCCAGCTTGGTGACGCCGTCGACGATGTAGGCGACCTCGGCGCCGAACTCCGTCCTGACCTGATCGAGCGTCACCTCGGTGTCCTCGACGGTGTCGTGGAGCACGGAGGCGATCAAGGTGGTGGTCTCGGCGCCCAGTTCGGCGAGGATCAGCGTCACGGCGAGCGGGTGGGTGATGTACGGCTCGCCGCTCTTGCGGAACTGGCCCCGGTGGGACGACTCCGCGAGCACGTACGCCCGGTGCAGTTCGGCGAGCCGGGCGTCGGGGTGGTGGGCCCGGTGGGCGTCGACGACATGACCGATCGCGTCGGGCAGCCGGTCACGTCCGGCCGGGCCCATCAGTGCGGCGCGGCCCAGCCTGCGGAGGTCGATCCTCGGGCGGCCGCGCCGGCGGCTGTGGGCACCTGGATTGGCGGCCTCTGCACTCATGGGGCACCTCCGGCGGCTTCGACCGGCGGTGGGGAAGGATCGGGTCACGCCTCCCGGGCCGGTGCTTGATGCTACCGACCCCACCACGCGGTGAAGTCCCGCTCTCGCCCAGCGTGAAACGGATCACCCATTCGAGCGAAGCGCGGCGCGTCCCCGTTCGGGCCGCGGCCGCGCTCCGATGCGAACGCGGGCCCCTACGACTGGGGTTCGAGCAGCGCGGGTTCGATGCGGCCCTCGGCGACGATGACCGCGGGGCCGGACATCTCCACGACCCCGTCCGGGCGCTCGGTGATGACCAGTCTGCCGCCGGGCACGTCCACGGTGTAGGAGACCGGGACGCCCGTCACGGCCGGGTCGGCGCCGTCCCTGCGGGCCGCCGCCACGGCGACCGCGCAGGCGCCGGTGCCGCAGGACCGGGTCTCGCCGGATCCGCGCTCGTGGACCCGCATGGCGACGTGCCGCTCGCCCCGGTCGGCGACGAACTCCACGTTCACCCCGCGCGGGTAGACGGTGGCGGGGGCGTAGCCGGGCTCCTCGTACAGGGTGCCCGCGTGGTCCAGGTCCTCGACGAAGGCGACGGCGTGCGGGTTGCCCATGTCGACGTTGGTCGCGGGCCAGCTCCGGGCGCCGACGGTGACGCGCACGCCGTCCGCGGGGAGCACGGCGCGCCCCATGACGACCGTGACGTCGCCCTCCTCGGATCCCTGTCCGGGCTTGGCGATGTGGACGTTCTTGACGCCGCCGCGGGTGGCGACCGCGATCTCGCCGGCCTCGGCGTGGCCGGCGCGCTGGAGGTAGCGGGCGAAGACCCGGACGCCGTTGCCGCACATCTCGGCGACGGAGCCGTCGGAGTTGCGGTAGTCCATGAACCACTCGGCCTCGCCGGCCATGTGCCGGGCGTCCGGGTGGGCGGCGGAGCGCACGACGTGCAGCACCCCGTCGGCGCCGATGCCGGCCCGGCGGTCGCACAGCCGGGCGACGGCCGCCACGGACAGCTCGACGGCGTTGTCCGGGTCGGGGACGATCACGAAGTCGTTCTCGGTGCCGTGGCCCTTGAGGAAGGCGACGCCCGAGGTCTGCGCAGTGGTCACACGCCCATCGTACGAGGTCGCCGGTATCGCGACCGGCGCGGTGCGGCCCGCCTCAGCGCAGCCGGGCGACCCGCCAGACCGCGAGGGCGACGAGCACGGCCGCCACACCCACGTAGAGGACGACGACCCGCCAGTCGGGGCGCTCGCCCGAGCCACGGCCGGGCAGCCCGGGCCAGGTGTGGCCGACTCGGCTGGCGGCCATGACGCCCCAGCCCGCGGCGCAGCAGCTGATCAGCAGGCCGAGCATGGCGACGACGGCGCCGCCGTCACCGCTGCCGAAGGCGAGCGGGAAGGCGAACATCAGCGAACCGAGTGCGGCGAGTCCCACGATGGGGGCGAGCTGCCAGATCCGCAGGCGCCGCTGCGGGCGGAGCTCGACCTCGACCTCGTCCGCGAGCATGCTCTGCTCGTCGGGACCGTCCGGGGTCAGCGCGGGAGCGGCTTCGTCCGCGTCCCGGTGTTCCCGTTCGGTGTCGCGAGGGCCGGCCTCCATCGCCACGTGCCCTCCCCACTCGGACTCAACAGTCGATCGATGCTCGATGATGGCACGCTCCCGAGGCCGAAATGACGGCCGGAGCATCCCGATGCCATGACGTGATCAGGCTGTGACCGCTCGTTCGATCAACGACAGCGCGCGGCGCGGAAGTTCCGCCCGGTCCTCGGCGGCGCCGCTCAGCCAGCACACCCGAGGGTCGCGCCGGAACCAGGAGTCCTGGCGGCGCGCGAACCGCTTCGTGGTGCGCACGGTGTCCTCGCGCGCCTGCTGGTCGGAGCACTCCCCGGCGAGCGCGGCGAGCACCTGCTGGTAGCCGAGCGCACGCGAGGCGGTGCGTCCCTCGCGCAGTCCGGCGGCCTCCAGCGCGCGGACCTCGTCGACGAGTCCCGCCTCCCACATCCGGTCCACCCGGTCGGCGATACGGGTGTCGAGTTCGGGGCGTCCGACGTCCACACCGATCTGCACGGTGTCGTAGACGGAGTCGTGGCCGGGGAGGTTGGCGGTGAAGGGCCGGCCGGTGATCTCGATGACCTCCAGGGCCCTGACGATGCGGCGCCCGTTGCCGGGCAGGATGGCGCGGCCGGCCTCGGGGTCGGCGGCGGCGAGGCGGGCGTGCAGGGCGCCGGGGCCGTCGGCCTCCAGCTCCTCCTCCAGGCGGGCGCGCACGGCGGGATCGGTGCCGGGGAACTCCAGGGCGTCGATCGCGCCGCGGACGTACAGCCCGGATCCGCCGACCAGCACGGGGGTGCGTCCCTCGGCGAGCAGCCGGTCGATCTCGGCGCGCGCGAGGCGCTGGTACTCGGCGACGCTCGCGGCCTCGGTGACGTCCCAGATGTCCAGCAGCCGGTGGGGGACGCCGTCGCGCTCCTCGACCGTCAGCTTGGCGGTGCCGATGTCCATCCCCCGGTAGAGCTGCATGGAGTCGGCGTTGACGACTTCGCCGTCCAGCTGCTGGGCGAGGAAAACACCCAGATCGGACTTTCCGGCCGCGGTGGGGCCGACGACGGCGATGACCCGCGGTGCGGGAGCTGCACTTCTCACCGCCCCAGTCTCGCAAACCTCCCGGCGCGAACCCGAACGAGCGAGGTGACGGGCCGTGTCCGGGTTCGTTGCCTGTTGCGAGGTCGCCCGCGTCCTGCCGCCGATGGCGGGCGCCGGCTCCTGAGGGGGGCGTTCCGGGGCGGTGTGCGGCACCACCCCGCCGAGTACGCTATGGAGGAGAAATGGGCGTTTTTTCATGGTTCCGCAGCAAGCCCGCGGCACCCGTCGAGGCGCCGGAGCAGGAGGACCCCGCCGCCGCGGCGGCCGTCCCCCCGTCCGGCGCCGCATCCGGCTCCGAGGCCGGGGAACCGGCCGCGACGGCCGGCGGCGACGGCCCGGCGGAGCCGGCACCGGCCGCCGGGACGGACGCTGCGTCCGCCGCACCGGCCGAAGCCGACGCCGGCGCGGAGATCCCGCGCCAGCAGGCGCCGTCCCAGGCGGCGGACAGTGGGACCGGCGAAGGCGTCCGCGCGTAACGAGCTGGTGCCCGACCCCCACCGGGCTCGGAGAGAAGGTGCGTCATGGGCTTCCTGGACACCGTGAAGGCCAGGCTCGCGCCGGCCGGGGAGAAGGTCGCCGACCTCGCCCGGCAGCACGAGGGCAGGATCGGGCACGGACTGGACAAGGCCGCGAGGTCGGTCGACCACCGGACCAAGGGCAAGTACAGCGAACGGATCGAGACGGGCGCGGGCAAGGCCAAGGAGGCCCTCGGCCGCATCGCCCACCCCAAGGACGACGGCGGCGAGGGCGGCACGCCTCCCCCGCCGCCGCCCGCCTCCTGACCACCGGCCCCGTGCGGGCACCGGTGCCGAATCCGGCCCGGTGCGCGTGAGTGTCGCGAAGCGGCCTGCTCCGCGGCACTCACGCGCACCGGGCCGACGGCCGTACGAGGACCCCCGAGGGGGCCGGGCGGTGTTCGGGTGCCCGGGCGCCGGAGCGCCCGGGGCCGGGCGGCGTCGGGGTGACCTGACGCCGGAGAGCCGGGGCCGGGCGGAGTGCCGGTGGCCCGGTGCCGGGCCGCGTTCCGGGGCCTGAGGCTGTTGGCACGGGACCGGCCCTGTTCCGGGGTGGCCTGACGCCGGAGAGCCGGTGCCCCGGGGCCGGGCCGCGCCGGGCGGCTCTCGGCTGCCCCGGTGCCGGGCCGCGTTCCGGTGGCCTGACGCCGGAGAGCCGGGGCCGGGCCCCGTTCCGGTACCCCGGCGTCGGAGCGCCCGGGGCCGGGCGGCGGCCCGTGGGCGCGCGGGAGGTCCGGGATCAGGACCAGGCGGCCACCATGTACCCCACGCCGTACGGCGCGTCCTCGAACAGCAGGCGCCCGTCCATGCCGCGGTCCTCCGCCGCGCCCGCGAGCACCTGCCAGGGCGCGCGGCCCGCGGCCTTCAGCTCCCGTGCGAGCGCCTCGTCCAGGGCGCCCAGCGCCCCGGTGTCGGCGGCGCCGAGTGCCCGGGCGGCCTCCTGGTCGAAGGCGGCGGCGCGCTCGTCGAGGTAGCCGGGGGCCTTGAGGGTCCGGCAGGCGCTGCCGTCGCCCATCACCAGCAGGGCGACCCGCCCGGCCCGTGCGGCCAGGGCCCGGCCCGCGTCGGCGCAGTCGGCGGCCGTGCGGGTGTCCGCGACCGCCAGGCCCTCGACCGGGCAGGCCGACCAGTGCGCGTGGTCCAGCAGCCAGGCGGCCACGGCGAGCGAGGGTGGCAGTTCGGGGCCGGCGCGGCCTTCGCCGAGCCGTACCCGGGTGTCGACGCCGAAGCCCCGGAAGGACCCGCCGCTGCCGGGCGGGTACGTGCCGGCGGCTTCGGCTTCCGAGGGCCCGACCACCAGCAGGAGATCGGGCCGGGCCGCGGCGAGCAGCCCCACGGCGTCGGCGCACGCGTCGCGGGCGGCGTCCAGCTCGGGGGCGGCACCGGCCGCGACCTCGGGCACGAGCAGCGGAGGACAGGGGCACACGGCGGCGGCGACAAGCATGATCGCCAGCCTAGGGCCTATCCGTACCGTCCGGGCCGGGCCGGGGCCGGGTGTCAGTCGCAGCCGCAGCCGGGGGCGGCGGCCGCGGGCAGCGGGGCGGGGGCGCCGATGCCGGGCAGGCCCAGCATCACACCGGCGGGCTTGACGGCCTCGGCGGCGTTCCGCTTCTCCCACGCGTCGCCGGACCGGGTGCGCCGGACGGCCTGCACGGCGCCCTCGGCGAGCAGATGGTGCGGGGCGGCGTAGGTGATCTCGACCGTGACCACGTCACCGGGGCGGACCCCGGCGTCGGGCCTGGTGAAGTGGACGAGCCGGTTGTCGGGGGCGCGGCCGGAGAGGCGGTGGGTGGCGCCGTCCTTGCGGCCCTCGCCCTCGGCGACCATGACCTCCAGGGTGCGGCCGACCTGCTTCTTGTTCTCCTCCCAGGAGATCTCCTCCTGGAGCGCGACCAGGCGCATGTAGCGGTCCTGGACGACCTCCTTCGGGATCTGGCCGTCCATGGTCGCCGCGGGGGTGCCGGGGCGCTTGGAGTACTGGAAGGTGAAGGCGTTCGCGAAGCGGGCCTCGCGGACGGTGTGCATCGTCTGCTCGAAGTCCTCCTCGGTCTCGCCGGGGAAGCCCACGATGATGTCCGTCGAGATGGCGGCGTGCGGGATCGCGGCGCGCACCTTCTCGATGATCCCGAGGAAACGCTCCTGCCGGTAGGAGCGCCGCATCGCCTTCAGCACGGTGTCCGAGCCGGACTGGAGCGGCATGTGGAGCTGCGGCATCACGTTCGGCGTCTCGGCCATGGCCGCGATCACGTCGTCGGTGAAGTCCCGCGGGTGCGGCGAGGTGAAGCGGACCCGCTCCAGGCCCTCGATCGCGCCGCAGGCGCGCAGCAGCTTGCTGAACGCCTCCCGGTCGCCGATGTCGGAGCCGTAGGCGTTGACGTTCTGGCCGAGGAGGGTGATCTCCGAGACGCCCTCGGCGACCAGCGCCTCGATCTCGGCGAGGATGTCGCCGGGCCGGCGGTCCTTCTCCTTGCCGCGCAGGGCGGGGACGATGCAGAAGGTGCAGGTGTTGTTGCAGCCGACCGAGATCGACACCCACGCCGCGTACGCGGACTCGCGGCGGGTGGGCAGCGTCGAGGGGAACGCCTCCAGCGACTCGGCGATCTCGACCTGCGCCTCCTCCTGCACGCGGGCGCGTTCGAGGAGCACGGGAAGCTTGCCGATGTTGTGCGTGCCGAACACGACGTCGACCCAGGGCGCCCTGGTGACGATCGTGTCGCGGTCCTTCTGCGCGAGGCAGCCGCCGACGGCGATCTGCATCCCCGGGCGCCGCGTCTTCATGGGCGCGAGGCGGCCGAGATTGCCGTACAGCTTGTTGTCGGCGTTCTCCCGCACCGCGCAGGTGTTGAAGACGACGACATCCGCGTCGCCGTCGGCACCCTCGGGCGCGCGCACGTAACCGGCGTCCTCCAGCAGGCCGGAGAGGCGCTCGGAGTCGTGGACGTTCATCTGGCACCCGTAGGTGCGCACCTCGTAGGTTTTGGCACTCATCGCGCCCACCAGGGTACGGGGTCGACACGCCGTCCCGCGCCGGGCCGGGGGCCTCCCGCGGGGCCGGCGGGGCGCCCGCCGGGGACGGGCCTGGCCAGCACGGCGGGTGACCTGGCAGGATCGCGCCATGTTCCCGGGCACCTTGCGCACCAGCCGCCGCCGGGCCCTCGCGGCCGCGGCGGCCCTCCTGGTCGTCCTGGGGCTGCTGGCATGGTGGCTGGTTCCGTTCGGCCGCACCTCGCCCAGCGGGGAGCTGACCTTCAGCACGGGATCGCGCAGCGGCGTCTACCAGCGGTACGGGGTGCTGCTGGAGAAGGCGCTCGCCGAGAGCATGCCCGACGTCGACATAGAGCTGCGGACGAGCGAGGGATCGCAGCAGAACCTCGCGCGCCTGGCCGCCGGTGAGGCGGACTTCACCATCGCCACCGCGGACGCCGTCGCCACCTACAAGCGGGACGGACTGCCGGGCGCGGAGCGGCTGCGCGGCTGCGCCCGGCTCTACGACGACTACGTCCACCTCATCGTGCCCCGGAGCTCGCCGGTGAAGTCGGTGGCCGACCTGCGCGGCAAGGTGGTGGGCGTCGGCCAGCCCGGATCGGGTGTCCGGCTGGTCGCCGACCGGCTGATGACGGCAGCGGGGCTCGACCCGCGGCACGACATCACCCCCGTCCCCGCGGGCATCGACTCGATGCCGGGACGGCTGGAGAGCGGCGGTCTCGACGCCTTCTTCTGGTCCGGCGGCCTGCCCACCAACACGGTGCGCGAGCTCTCGGAGCGGTTCGAGATCCGGCTGGTCCCGCTGGAGCCCGAGCTCGTCGGCAAGCTGCACGCCACCGGCGGCTCCACCAGCTACTACCGCTCCGCGGTGATGCCGGCCGACGCCTACCTCAAGGCGCAGGGCGGTGTGCCGGTGCCGACGGTGGCCGTCGCCAATCTGCTGGTCACCACCGACCGCGCCGATCCCGCGCTGACCGAGGGCTTCACCCGGGCCGTGATCGACAGCCGCGACCGGATCGGCAAGACGGTGCACCCCGCCCAGCTCGTGGACCTGCGCACGGCCGTCTACACCGAGCCGCTCCCGCTGCACGAGGGCGCGCGCCGCTACTACCGCTCCGCGAAGCCCTGAGGGCTGTCCCGCATTCCCCGGACCGGCCGGGGAGGCCGGTGCGCTCCTGCCCGGTCCCGTCCGCGAAGCCGTCGGATTCCCGCCCTGCCCGGCCGCCAGGGCCGTCGCGCTCCCGCCCGGGAAGGCCGTCGTCCCCCGGCCCGCCCCGCGGCTCAGGTGCCGGGGTTGCGGGGCACCGTGACGGTCACCTTCAGCCCGTGCGGCTCGTTGGCGGCGTAGCCGATCGATCCGCCGCCGGCCGTGAGCAGGGCCCGGGAGATCGACAGCCCGAGCCCCGACCCCCTGACGTTCTGATGGCGCCCGCTGCGCCAGAAGCGGTCGCCGATGCGGGCCAGCTCGTCGTCGGTGAGGCCGGGCCCGTGGTCGGCGACGACGACGCAGGCGGTGTCGCCGGACGCCCCCGCCTCGACGGTGACCGTCTCGCCGCGCGGGGTGAACTTGAGCGCGTTGTCGATCACCGCGTCCAGCGCGCTGGAGAGCGCGATGGGGTCCGCCCAGGCGGTCACCGCACCGGTGTCGCCGGTGAGCCGCACCCCCTTCTCCTCGGCCAGCGGCCGCCAGGCGCCGACCCGCTCGGCGGCGAGCGCGCCGATGTCCGTCAGCCGCAGATCGGCGGAGGCGTGCTCCGCGAGCGCCAGGTCGAGCAGGTCGTCGAGGACCTGGGCGAGGCGCTTGCCCTCGGTGCGCACCGAGGCGATCTCCGCGTTGCCCTCGGGCAGTTCGAGCGCGAGCAGCTCGATCCGCAGCAGCAGCGCGGCCAGCGGGTTGCGCAGTTGGTGGGAGGCGTCGGCGACGAAGGCCCGCTGCTGCTCCAGCACCTCTTCGACGTTGTCGGCCATCTCGTTGAACGAGCGGGCCAGACGGCGCAGTTCGGGCGGGCCGCCGGCCGCGGCGACCCGGGAGTTCATCCGGCCCGTGGCGATGTCGTGGGTGGCCGCGTCGAGGACGCGCACCGGCTTGAGCACCCAGCCGGTGAGGCGGAACGCCGCCCCGACGGCGACCAGCATGGCCGCGGCCTCGCCGGCCGCGATCAGCAGCCAGCCCCGCAGCACCTCCGAGCGGAGCTGCCCGGTGGGCGAGTCGGTGAAGACGACCGCGACGACGTCCCCGTCGCGCACCACGGGCGAGGCGACGACCAGACGGCGGTTGCCCTGCCAGGGCCAGACCTGCGGCGGGTCCTCGCTGCGGCGGCCGGTGAGCGCCTCTTCGAACGCCGCGAGCCCCTCGCCCTCCGAGGGGATGCTCCACTCCAGCGGGGCGCGCGCCATGGAGTTGCGCTCCCGGTAGAAGACGCCCGCCCGGATCCCGTAGATGTCGTGGTAGCGGTCGAGCTGCTCCTGGAGCGTGGCGCGCCGCTCGTCGCTGCCGTCCGGACCGTCCGTGACGAACTGGGCCAGCGCGGCGAACCGCACGGTGTCGTCGATGCGGTCCACCACGACCTGCTGCTGCTGAGCGGCCGCGAGGCTCACCGCGAGGGGGAAGCCGAGCGCGAGCAGCACACCGGCCATCAGGACGATGAGGAGCGGGAGGAGGCGGGTACGCACCGGGGCGCTCGGACCTTATGCCGCGCCGGGCGCGACGAGCCGGTAGCCCACGCCGCGCACCGTCTCGATCAGCGCCGGCATGCGGAGCTTGGAGCGCAGGGAGGCCACGTGCACCTCCAGGGTGCGGCCGGTGCCCTCCCAGCTCGTGCGCCAGACCTCGCTGATGATCTGCTCGCGCCGGAAGACCACGCCCGGCCGCTGCGCCAGCAGGGCCAGCAGGTCGAACTCCTTGCGGGTGAGCTGCACGGCGGAGCCGTCGACGGTGACCTGCCGGGTGGACAGTTCGATCACCACCGCGCCGAACCGCAGGGCGTCGTCGCCCGCGCCGCCCTGCGCGCTGTCCTCCGGCGCTCCGGTGCGCCGGCTGACGGCGTGGATCCGGGCCAGCAACTCACCGGTGTCGTACGGCTTCACCACGTAGTCGTCGGCGCCGAGGTTGAGACCGTGGATGCGCGAGCGCACGTCGGAACGCGCGGTGACCATGATCACGGGGGTCGAGGTCAGCGTGCGCAGCTTGCCGCAGACCTGGTAGCCGTCCTGGTCGGGCAGCCCGAGGTCGAGCAGGACCACGCCGAAGGGCGGCTTGTCGGGGTGGGTGTCCGGCAGCACGGCGCGCAGCGCCTCCTCGCCGTTGCGGGCGTGGACGACCTGGAAGCCGTGCTTGGCCAGCACCGCGGACAGGGCGGCGGCGACGTGGTCGTCGTCCTCGACGAGGAGCAGCCTCATGGACCCGCCTCCCTTCGGTTTCTCGTGCGGCGGTGGGATGCATTGTTGCGAAATCTCCAACAGGGCATGAACGCCGATGGCCGCGCTCTCAGTCAAGGGGCCACTTGTTGCACGGAGGTTTCCGTTACCCACCCGGTACGCTGATCATCGTCCTGTTCACGCATAGTGTCCGGTTGCAGCCATATCGTTATGCTCAATTTCCGCTCAGATGTGATGACGCTGGTCGCACTGCGTGATTAGGGTCCTCCCAACCGAGGAGGATGGAGCAAGAGGCCGATGAGCGAAGTGTCAGTGACCAAGGACGCCGAGGGAGCGCAGCCCCCGGCCGGCGACCTGGTCGTGCTGAGCAACGTGAACAAGCACTTCGGCGCGCTGCACGTGCTCCAGGACATCGACCTGACCATCACCCGCGGCGAGGTCGTCGTGGTGATCGGGCCGTCGGGTTCCGGCAAGTCCACGCTGTGCCGCACCATCAACCGCCTGGAGACGATCGACTCCGGCGAGATCACGATCGACGGCAAGCCGCTGCCCCAGGAGGGCAAGGAGCTCGCCGGCCTGCGTGCCGACGTGGGCATGGTGTTCCAGTCGTTCAACCTGTTCTCCCACAAGACCGTGCTGGAGAACGTGACGCTGGGGCAGGTCAAGGTCCGCAAGGCGGACAAGAAGGCGGCCGAGACCAAGGCCCGGCAGCTCCTGGACCGGGTGGGTGTGGGGGCGCAGGCGGAGAAGTACCCGGCGCAGCTCTCGGGCGGTCAGCAGCAGCGCGTGGCGATCGCGCGGGCGCTGGCGATGGACCCGAAGGTCATGCTCTTCGACGAGCCGACCTCGGCCCTCGACCCCGAGATGATCAACGAGGTCCTCGAGGTCATGCAGCAGCTCGCCCGGGACGGGATGACGATGGTGGTCGTCACCCACGAGATGGGCTTCGCCCGCTCCGCCGCCAACCGGGTCGTCTTCATGGCCGACGGCAAGATCGTCGAAGAGGCGCAGCCCGAGGAGTTCTTCAGCAACCCGCGCAGCGACCGTGCCAAGGACTTCCTGTCGAAGATCCTTCACCACTGAGACCTGGATCCCACCCCCGATCCATCACTTCGCTCCAACTCTAGGGAAGTCATCATCATGAAGCTTCGCAAGGTCACCGCCGCCTCGGCCGCCGTGCTCGCGATCACCCTGACGGCCACCGCCTGCGGCGGCGGCGAGAAGGACAGCGCCGACACCGGCTCGTCCGGCGGCGGCGAGAAGGTCACCATCGGCATCAAGATCGACCAGCCCGGTCTCGGCCTGAAGACCCCCGACGGCTCGTACTCGGGCTTCGACGTGGACGTCGCCAAGTACGTGGCCAAGGAGCTCGGCTACGACGAGAAGAACATCGAGTTCAAGGAGACGAAGAGCGCCGACCGCGAGACCGCGCTCTCCCGCGGCGACGTCGACTTCATCGCCGCCACCTACTCGATCACCGACGAGCGCAAGCAGAAGGTCGACTTCGCCGGCCCCTACCTGCTCGCCCACCAGGACCTGCTGATCCGCGCCGACGAGGACGTCAAGGACGGCGAGGACCTCAACGGCAAGAAGCTCTGCTCGGTCACCGGCTCGACCTCCGCGCAGAACGTCAAGAAGGACTTCGCCCCGAAGGCCCAGCTCAAGCAGGTCGGCACCTACTCCGAGTGCCTCGCCGCGCTGCAGAGCGGTGCCGTCGACGCCCTGACCACGGACGACTCGATCCTCGCGGGCTACGCCTCGCAGGACCAGTACAAGGGCAAGTTCAAGCTGGCCGGCCTCAAGCTGAGCAACGAGAACTACGGCATCGGCGTGAAGAAGGGCGACCAGGAGATGGTCGACAAGATCAACGCCGCCCTGGAGAAGATGGTCCAGGACAAGTCGTGGGACAAGGCTGTCCAGGCCAACTTCGGCCCGGCCAACTACCAGAACGAGCCCGCGCCGAAGATCGGCAACATCGTCCAGTGAAGTACGGCCGCACGGCGCGCCGCCCGCTGAGGGCGGCGCGTCCGGCCTTCCCCACACGCGGAAGCACGGGAGATCGTGTTCGACATTTTTGAAGGCTACGACCTGCTCGGGGCGTTCTGGGTCACGGTGAAGCTCACCGTCTTCTCCGGGATCGGTGCCCTGGTCCTCGGGACCGTGCTGGCCGCGATGCGTGTCAGTCCCGTCCCGCTGATGCGCGGCTTCGCCACCGTCTACGTCAATGTGGTCCGGAACATTCCGCTGACCGTCATCATCGTCTTCTGCTCGCTCGGTCTCGCCGACATCTTCGGCATGACCCTGGGTGCGTCGGACGACTTCGACGAACTGGCGTTCCGGCTGGCCGTCCTCGGCCTGGCGGCCTACACCGCGGTCTTCGTCTGCGAGGCCGTGCGCTCGGGCATCAACACGGTGCCGGTGGGCCAGGCGGAGGCGGCGCGCGCGATCGGGCTGAGCTTCACCCAGGTCCTGAGGCACATCGTGCTTCCGCAGGCATTCCGCTCCGTGATCGGCCCGCTGACCAACGTGCTGATCGCCCTCACCAAGAACACCACGGTCGCGTCGGCCATCGGCGTGGCCGAGGCGGCTCTCCTGATGAAGGAGATGATCGAGAACGAGGCGCAGCTCCTGCTGATCTCGGCGGTGTTCGCCCTCGGGTTCGTGATCCTGACCCTGCCCACCGGTCTCATCCTCGGCTGGGTCGGCAAGCGCATGGCGGTGAAGCGATGACCTCCGTCCTCTACGACGCCCCCGGCCCCCGGGCCAAGCGGCGCAACATCTTCTACACCGCGGCCTTCGTCGTCCTGCTGGCGCTGGGCCTGTGGTGGATCTTCTCGGTGATGAGCGACAAGGGCCAGCTCGAGTGGTCCCTCTGGGAGCCGTTCGTCACCGCCCAGGCGTGGACCACCTATCTGCTGCCCGGTCTGGGGAACACGCTCAAGGCGGCGGCCCTCTCGCTGGTGATCGCCCTGCCGCTGGGCGCGGTCTTCGGCATCGCCCGCATGTCCGACCACCGCTGGGTGCGGGTGCCGGCCGGTGTGATCGTCGAGTTCTTCCGCGCGATCCCGGTCCTGCTGCTGATGCTGTTCGCGAACGAGTTCTACTCGGCCTACACGGGCGTGAGCACGGAGGTCCGCCCGCTGTACGCGGTGGTCACCGGTCTGGTGCTCTACAACGCCTCGGTCATCGCCGAGATCGTGCGGGCCGGCATCCTCTCGCTGCCGAAGGGGCAGTCGGAGGCGGCCAAGGCGATCGGTCTGCGCAAGGGCCAGACGATGACGAGCATCCTGCTGCCGCAGGCCGTGACCGCGATGCTGCCGGCCCTGGTCAGCCAGCTCGTCGTCATCGTGAAGGACACCACGCTCGGCGGCGCGCTGCTGGCCTTCCCCGAGCTGCTGAACGCCCGCGGGACGCTGGCCGCGAACTACGCCAACGTCATCCCGAGCTTCATCATCGTCGCGATCATCTTCATCGTCCTGAACCTGCTGCTCACGACCTTCGCCTCGTGGCTGGAGCGCCGCCTGCGGCGCGCCAAGCGCAGCAGCGGCGCGGTGCTCGCGGCGGACACCGCGGGCGCCGAGGAGCCGGTCGCCGAGCCCGGCGTCAAGACCGACGACGGACGCGGTACCTGACGGATCGTCCGATGTTCGACACCCGAGGGGCGGTGGCCGTGCGGCCACCGCCCCTCGGCGCACATGGTGTCGCTTGACGCGGGCACTCGCAGTGAGTTGCATACGTTCTGTGATCGCGCACCGGGCTTGTTCCGCAGCTCCCCGCCCGCCCCATGAGCCCCAGGCCGCCCCGTCGGCCGCCGTCCTTGGGGGAGCCGTCCCGTGGACCCGGTGATCGTGGTCGGGGCGGGCCCCGCCGGGCTCGCTCTCGCCCTCTCCCTCGCCGCCCAGGACGTGCCGTCCGTGGTGCTCGACGAGACCGGCGGCAAGGACGAGTCCCGCCCGGCCCGCACCGTCGTCCTGCGCGCGGACACCGCGGCGGCGGCCGAACGCCTCGGCTGCGCCACGCTTCGTGACGAGGGAGTCCGCTGGACGGGCTGGCGTTCGATGCTGCGCCGCCAGGAGATGCGGCGGCTGCCCCTCGGCGACGCCGTCACGCCCGCCCCGCTGCACGTCCCCCAGCACGCCCTCGCCCGGGGCCTGCGGGAGGCCGTCGCGGCCGAGCGGCTGGTCAAGCTGGTCACCGACAGCCGCCTCGACACCCTGGAACAGGACCGCACCGGGGTCACCGCCCACACCCGCGGCCCGTCGGGGACCTGGTGGCGGGGCAGCTATCTGGTCGGCTGCGACGGGGCCCGGTCCACCGTGCGCAAGCTCCTCGGCATCCGCTTCCCCGGCCGCACCGCGGTCGAACGCCACGCGGTGGCCGCGCTGCGCACCGAACTGCCCTGGCCCGGGGAGGCGTTGCTGCACCGGCGGCCGCCGTGGCTGCCGGGCACGGAGGAGGTCACGGCCCGGCCGCTGGCGGACGGGCTGTGGCGTCTGGACTGGCTGCTGCCGCCCCGGGGGGACCTGGTCACCCCGGAGAGCCTGGTGGCCCGGGTGCGCGACACCCTCGCCGGCTGGTGCGGCGAGACGCCGGCGTACGAACTGCTCGACACCGGCGTGCACACCATCCACCACCGGCTGGCCAGGCGCTGGCGGGTGGACCGGACCTTCCTCGCCGGCGACGCCGCCCATCTGCTGGGCGCCCTCGGCACCCAGGGCGTCGACGAAGGACTCCGCGACGTCGGCAACCTGGCGTGGAAGCTGGCACACGCCTGGCACCACGGTGCGTCGTCCGTGCTGCTGGACAGCTACCAGGACGAGCGGCGCACGGCCGTCGCGGCGCGGCTGCGGGCCGCCGACCAGTCGCTGCCGATACTGCGCAGCGGAGGCGGGCTGCGGACCTATCTGCCGGGCGCGGCCCGGGGACACGACGCCATGCTCACCGACGGTCACCTCGGGCACGGGCCGCTCGGCGCACCGCCCGTCCACACCCACTCACCGCTCGCCCCGGAGCCCACGGCGAGCTGGGCGCCGGTGGCCACCCGGACCGGCGCGCCGGTCGAGGACGTGCGGGTGACGGCGCCGGACGGCACCACCGGCACCCTGCGCGGGCGGCTCGGCCGGGGGCTGCTCGTGGTGCTGGTCGCCCCCGGCACCGGGGTGTGGGACCGGCGGCACTGGGTCAGCGCGGGGGTGATGCCCCGGCTGGCGACGGCGGTGGACGGTCTTCCCGTACGGGCCGAACTGCTGGTGACCGAGGCCTATCCGGGCGCCTCCGCGCACACCGTGCTGCTCGTCCGGCCCGACGGGCATCTCGCGGCCGCGTTCGCCGGGGTCCGTCCCGGCGAACTGCACGCGGCCGCGGACGCCGTGCGCGGCGGCGCGCCCGCGGCGGACCGCGCCGGCCGGGGCGCCCGCACCGCGGACGTCGATTGACCGGCGGAGATCCACATGGTGTACTCCGGAGCGTGACCGACACCTATGCGCGCCTGTGGCGGAGGGTCCATATGGACCTCGTCCGCTACGCGGGCTGCGTGTGTCGACCGTCCTGCTGACTCGCCTCCCCCGCGCCACGGCCCGCTGCGCCGTCGCGCCCTCCCGCGAACTCAGGACGGTTTCCCGTGTCCCAGCCCGCCCAGCCGCTCTCCCCTCCCGCCGCTCCGCATGCGGACGGCGAGGGGGCGTCCCGCTCGTCCGGCCCCAGTGCGGCCGAACTCCTCGACTTCGTGCGCCGCGCCGCCGCCGACAGGGAACTGATCGCCTCGCTCCCCCGCGACCCCGAGGGGCGCACCTGGCTGCGGCTCGACGGTCCGCGGGGCAGCGAGGCATGGCTCATCGGCTGGCCGCCCGGCACGGGCACCGGCTGGCACGACCACGCCGAGTCGCTGGGCGCGTTCGCCACCGCTGAGGGCGAACTGACCGAGTACTCGCTCGCCGTCCGGCTGCCGTCGAGCGGCTGGCGCAGCCTGGAGCTGAACGAGGGCGTGGACCGGGAGCGGCGGCTGCCCGGCGGGAGCGCCCGCGCGTTCGGCGCCCACCATGTGCACGAGGTGCTCAACGAATCGGCTACCGAGCACGCCGTCTCCGTCCACGCGTACTATCCGCCGCTGCCGCTGATGCGGCGCTTCAGCCGGTCCGGCGCGGTGCTGCGGCTGGAGCAGGTGGAGCGCCCGGAGGACTGGCAGTGAGCGCGCGGCCGGGCATCGACGCACTGCTGGAGCGGATACGCGAGGGCTTCGAGCGGGTCGGTCCGCGCGAGGCGTACGAGGCGGCCGGGGACGGCGCGCTGCTGGTGGACATCCGCTACCAGGCGCTGCGGGAGCGCGACGGGCTGATCCCGGGCGCCGTGGTGGTGGAACGCAACGAGTTGGAGTGGCGGCTCGACCCGACGGGCAGCCACCGCCTGGCGGAGGTCTCGGGCCCGGGGCTGCGCGTCGTGGTGATCTGCAACGAGGGGTACGCCTCCTCGCTCGCCGCGGAGTCGCTGCACCGGCTCGGGCTGCACCGGGCGACGGACCTGACCGGCGGCTTCCAGGCGTGGCGCGCCGCGGGCCTGCCGGTCGCCGGCTGGACCCCGGAGACGGGCGCCCCCGCGCTGCCCGCCGTGCACCGCGAGCACTCGGCCCCGCCCGCCACGGGCACCCCCGGCCGGGACTGACGGCAGCGGTCCTGCGTGCCGCCGGCGGCGCCCTTCGGGGCACGCCCGCGGTACGGGGGGCGGCGGCCCCGTCAGAAGCCGGTGTCCTCCAGGTCGTCCACGTCCTCGCCCTCTTCCTCCAGGGCGCGCCGCACCACGCGCAGGGACATGCCCTCCGGGTATCCCTTGCGGGCGAGCATCCCGGCCAGGCGCCGTATCCGGCGGTCCCGGTCGAGGCCCCGGGTGGACCGGAGCCGGCGTGCCACCAGCTCCCGGGCCGTCTCCTCCTCCTGGTCGGAGTCGAGCCGGCCCACGGCCTCGTCGATCAGGGAGGAGTCGACTCCCTTGGTGCGCAGCTCGCGTGCCAGCGCCCGCCGGGCGAGTCCGCGCCCGTGGTGGCGGGACTCGACCCACGCGCCGGCGAAGGCGGCGTCGTCGATCAGGCCCACGTCCTCGAAACGGGAGAGGACCTCCTCCGCGACCTCCGGAGGGATCTCCCGCTTGTGCAGGGCGTCCGCGAGCTGCTTGCGGGTGCGGGGGGTCCCGGTGAGCAGGCGCAGGCAGATCGCCCGCGCCCGCTCGACCGGGTCCTGCGGCGGCAGCGCCTGCCCGGCCCTCGACGGGTCGGCGCTGTCGCCCGGCCATGGGGTACGCCGGGCCATGGATCAGGCCTTGGCCGCCGCCGTCTTGGCCGACTTGGCCTTGGTCGCGGGCGCCGGCACGGACTTCGCCGCGTCGTCGGCCGCGGCGGTGGCCGCCGGCTCGGCTCCGGGCTCGGCCGCGGCGTCCTCCGGGCGGACACCCACGCCGAGCTTGTCCTTGATCTTCTTCTCGATCTCGTCGGCGAGGTCGGGGTTGTCCTTGAGGAAGTTGCGGGCGTTCTCCTTGCCCTGGCCGAGCTGGTCGCCCTCGTACGTGTACCAGGCGCCGGCCTTGCGGACGAAGCCGTGCTCAACGCCCATGTCGATCAGACCGCCCTCGCGGCTGATGCCCTGGCCGTAGAGGATGTCGAACTCGGCCTGCTTGAAGGGCGGGGCGACCTTGTTCTTCACGACCTTGCAGCGGGTGCGGTTGCCGACCGCGTCCGTGCCGTCCTTCAGGGTCTCGATACGGCGGATGTCGATGCGCACCGAGGCGTAGAACTTGAGCGCGCGGCCACCGGTCGTGGTCTCCGGCGAGCCGAACATCACACCGATCTTCTCGCGGAGCTGGTTGATGAAGATCGCGGTGGTCTTGGACTGGTTGAGCGCGCTGGTGATCTTGCGGAGCGCCTGGCTCATCAGCCGGGCCTGGAGGCCGACGTGGGAGTCGCCCATCTCGCCCTCGATCTCCGCACGGGGCACCAGGGCCGCCACGGAGTCGATGACGATGAGGTCGAGGGCGCCGGAACGGACCAGCATGTCCACGATCTCGAGGGCCTGCTCGCCGTTGTCCGGCTGGGAGAGGATGAGGTTGTCGATGTCGACGCCGAGCTTCTTGGCGTACTCCGGGTCGAGCGCGTGCTCGGCGTCCACGAAGGCCACCTGGCCGCCCGCGCGCTGGGCGTTGGCGACGGCGTGCAGGGTCAGGGTCGTCTTGCCGGAGGACTCGGGGCCGTAGACCTCCACCACGCGGCCGCGCGGCAGGCCGCCGACGCCGAGGGCGACGTCCAGAGCGGTCGACCCGGTGGGGATGACCTCGATGGGCTCGTTCGGCCGCTCGCCGAGGCGCATGACGGCGCCCTTGCCGAATTGCCGTTCAATCTGTGCGAGCGCGGCGTCGAGCGCCTTCTCGCGGTCGGTTCCTGCCATGGGTTCCACCCGATTTGCTTGAGTCGATCGCTTCACGTCAAAGACGCTAACCCCTGCCACTGACAACGGGCCCCGACGTCCCTCCGGCCTGTGGACAACTCATGGCCGCTCCGGGGATCCGGACGGCGCCGCGGGGCCGGAATCCCATAAGAATGGATGTTCGATTTTCGTGTCAAGCGCACCACGCGGGGACCGGCGCTCAGGCCTCGCCGCCCCCCGCCCGGCCGCCGCGACGGGCCGCCAGCACCCGCCGCATCCGCGCCACTGCCCGGCCGCCGTGCCTGCTGTGCCCGTGCACCCGCGGGTCGTCCGTCACGTCGTACCGCCGCACGTACGCCCCCAGGAAGGCCTGCAGCGTCGCCACCGCGGGGATCGCGATCAGCGCGCCGACGGCACCGAGCAGGGCCGTTCCCGCGACCACGGAACCGAAGGCGACGGCGGGGTGGATGTCGACGGTCCGGGAGGTCAGCTTGGGCTGGAGCATGTAGTTCTCGAACTGCTGGTAGATCACGACGAACCCGAGGACCCACAGGGCGTACCAGGGGTTCACGGTGAAGGCGATCAGCATCGGCAGCGCGCCGGCGAGGTAGGTGCCGATCGTCGGGATGAACTGCGACACCAGCCCCACCCAGACGGCGAGCGCCGGGGCGTAGGGCACCCCGAGGACCTCCAGCAGGACGAAATGGGCGACACCGGAGATCAGGGCCATCAGTCCGCGCGAGTACAGGTAGCCGCCGGTCTTGTCGACGGCGATCTCCCAGGCGCGCAGCACCTCGGCCTGCCGGGCCGGCGGCAGCACGGAGCACAGGGTCCGGCGCAGCCGGGGCCCGTCGGCCGCGAAGTAGAACGAGAACAGGAAGATCGTCAGCAGCTTGAAGAGGCCGCCGAGCACCTGGGCGGAGATGTCCAGCACGCCCGAGGCGCTGTTCTGCACGTACCTGCGCAGCCAGTCGGAGCGCAGCAGGCTGTCCTGGACCTCGACGCGCGAGAGTTCGGTGTGGAAGGTGCTGTTGACCCAGCGGATCACCGAGTCCAGGTAGGCGGGGAAGTCCTCGACCATCTCCACGATCTGGCCGGCCAGCATCGAGCCCAGCAGCACCACGAAGCCGACGCCCGCCACCAGCACCGCGAAGAAGACCAGGAAGGTGGCGAGCCCCCTGCGCATGCCGCGGGCGGCCATCCGGCCGACCGCGGGCTCCACGGCGAGGGCGAGGAAGAACGCGATCAGGATGTTGATCAGCAGTCCGATGAGCTGATGGAACGCCCAGCTGCCGAGCTGGAAGCAGGCGTACAGGGCCAGCGCGAGCAGCATGGCGCGCGGCAGCCAGCGCGGCATTCCGCCCAGGCCGCCGGCGGCGCCGGGCGCGGGCTCCCGCGGCGGGGCGGCGGCCGCCGCCCCGGCAGGGTCCTCGGGCCGCGCGCGGGTGGCCCCCAGCGAGACGCTTCCGGTGTTCACCGCCCCGCCGCGGACGTCCGTCTCCGGCGAGGGCTCGCCGCCCGCGCCCCGCACGGGAGCGCCGCCGGCATCGCGGAAGTCGCCCGGGTCCCGCGCACCGCCCGGGTCGCGGGAGCCGAGCGGGCCGCCCGGGTCGCGGGAGCCGCCCCGGTCGCGGGAATCGCGGGAAGGGGTGCCGTCGGGATCCTGGGAGGGTGTGCTGTCGGTCCGGTCCACCGGCCAAGTGTGGCCTACCCCGGTGGCCGGAGTCCGTCCGGCGGGTGACTCAGCGCTTGTCGGCGGGAACGTCCACGGCGGCGCAGACGGCCCGCCACACGTCCTTGGTCTCCCAGCCCGCGTCCAGCGCCTGGTGGACGGTACGGCCGCCCAGTTCCGTCATCACGTGATCGCGCGCGAAGGAGTCCGCGTAGGCGGGACCGAAGTGATCGGCCATCCGTTCCCAGAAAATCGTCAACCGCATGACGCCAGTATCCCGCCCCCGAGGGTGCTGACCCGTTCGGCGGACTTGCCGAAAGCCCTTTCCGCCCTACGGTTCGCTCCATGGCTGGAACCGGAGTATCCACCGAGGCGCCGACCGCGTCCTCCCTCGCCCGCGCCGAGCACTTCGTCTGGCTGACCGCCCGCGTCCTCGAACAGCGGCGGTTCGCCTACCACTTCCTGGGCGGCGGGGCCGATCCCGTCGAGACCGCCCTCTTCGCCTACCTCAACGACGACGGCGGCTACGGCCACGCCCTCGAACCCGATCTCCGCGGCCCCGTCAGCCAGCCCCTGCACACCGCGCACGCGCTGCGGGTCCTGGACTCGATCGGGCGCTGCGGCGGTCTGCGGGTGGAACGGATGTGCCGCTACCTGACGGAGGTGTCCACGGCCGACGGCGCGCTGCCCGCGATCCACCCGTCGCAGCGGGGCTACCCCCACGCGCCGTTCCTGCCCGTGGTGGACGCCCCCCGCAGCGAGCTGCTGGCGACCGGCCCGGTCGTCGGGCTGCTGCACCGCAACCAGGTGTGGCACGCGTGGCTCTTCCGGGCCACCGACTTCTGCTGGGCCGCGATCGACGCGCTGGAGACCTCGCACCCGCACGAGGCCGAGGCGGCGGTCGCGTTCCTCGACAGCGTGCCCGACCGGTCGCGCGCCGAGGCGGCGGCGGACCGGCTCGGCCGGCTGGTCAGGGACCGGCGGCTGGTCGCCCTGGACCCGGCGCGCACCGCCGAGCTGCCCCTCGCGCCCGGCTACGCGCCGGGCGAGCACCACTTCCCGCACCACTACGCCCCGACACCGGGCTCGCTCGCCCGCCGCTGGTTCACCGACGACGAGATGGCCGTCTCGCTCGACCATCTCGCCGGGCAGCAGCAGGCGGACGGCGGCTGGCCGCTGTCCTGGCGGGAGTGGGCCCCGGGCACCGCACTGGAGTCCCGGCCGCTGGTGACGATCGAGGCGCTGCGCACCCTCCAGGCGTACGGCCGTCCCCTGGGCTGAGGGCCCCAGCCCGGCCGGGCGGCGGTCAGCCGCCCAGCGCCCGCACGCCCGCGGTCACCGCCACGGCCGCGCCGACGACGACCAGGAACGGGGCCCGCAGCACCAGCGCGAGGGCGGCGGCCGCGAGCCCGGCCGCCCGCGCGTCGAGGACGAGGGTCTGGCCGGTGCTGAAGGTCTGCTGCGCGGTGAGGGCGGCCAGCAGGGCGACGGGGAGCAGCGCGGCGAGCCGCTGCACCAGCGGCCGCTCCAGGGCGTGCGCCGGCACCAGCAGACCGGCGTACTTCACCAGGTAGCAGCCGACGGCGGTGGCGGCGATCGCGATCCAGACGTTCAACGGTCCTGTCCCTTCGTGCGGTGCGCCCCGGGCCCGGTCGCATCGTCCGTGCCACTGCCGGCGTCCGTCGCGGGGTGCGTGCCGGCGCCGGTCGCGCCGGGTGTGCCGCCCCCGGTGCCCGTCGCACCGGTCGTACCGGCCCCCGGGCCGGCCGGCGACCCGCCGCCCCCGCCCGGCGACCGGCCCTTGAACCACAGCACGGCGGGCGCGGCGAGCGCCGCCACCAGCACCGGCACGCCGGCCGGCAGCACCGGCAGCAGGCCGAGGCCGAGCAGCACCGCGAGGCCGGCGGCCGCCCGCTCGGTCGCGGTCCGCAGCATCGGCGCGAGCAGGGCGAGGAAGACGGCGGGCCCGGCCGCGTCCAGCCCCCAGGCGTCGGTGTCGCCGAGCGCCTCCGCGCCCAGGGCGCCGAGCAGCGTGGTCAGGTTCCACAGCACGTACAGGGTGAGCCCGGTGACGGTGAAGCCGATCCGGATCTGGCGGCGGGTGGGCTGGGCGAGCGCGACGGCGGTCGTCTCGTCGATCACCCAGTGCGCGGCGAGGGGCCGCAGCCAGCGGGGCAGGGCGAGCAGCTGCGACAGACGCAGTCCGTAGAAGGCGTTGCGTACGCCGAGGAAGAACGCCCCGGCGGCCGCGGCCATGGGGTTCCCGCCCGCCGCGATGGCCCCGACCAGGGCGAACTGCGAGGCGCCGGTGAAAACGAGCAGGCTGAGCACGCAGGTCTGGAGGAGCGTGAGGCCGGCGCCCGCGGAGGTGACGCCGAAGGCGAAGCCGGAGAGGCCGACGGCGACGCCGACCCCGAGGGCATCGCGCACCACGGCCGCGTCCGGCTTGCCGGGCCCGGGGCCGGGCGTCCGCGACGCCACGCCGGCGGGTATCTCTGGAGGAGCTGTCTGTTCTGCCACGTCGGCGACCTTAGAGGCGCCGCTGACCTCAGGTCTTGTACGTTCTTGCGCGCTCGCGGCGGTACGCCCCCGGCGGCACGCCGACGATCCGGGTGAAGTGACGGTTCAGATGCGGCTGGTCGGTGAAGCCCACCGCGACCGCCGCGTCGGCGGGTGCCGCCCCGCCGTCCAGCAGCCGCCGGGCCCGGCGCACCCGGGCGTCGGTGAGCCAGGTGTGCGGCGGCAGTCCGTAGGCGGCCTTGAAGGCGCGCAGCAGGGCGAACGGGCTGGTGCCCAGGTCCTGCGCGAGCTCCTCCAGCGAGGGCGGATCGGCCATCCGGTCCTCCAGGACCTGCCGTGCGCGCCCGGCCGTGGCGGCCCCCGGCACCGGCGCGGTGCGGCCGGGCAGCGAGGCGCCGTGCCGGCGCAGCAGCCGGGCCACCGTGATCCGCAGCACGCTGTCGGCGGCCAGGGCGTTGCCCTCCTCCGCGGCACGGTGCACCTCGTGCACCAGACGGGCGGTGTCGGCGTCCTCGACGATGGTCTCGGCGAAGCCCGCCGTGCCGCGCAGCGTGGTCGTCTCGGCGGCGATGGACGCGACCAGCTCCGAGGACGGGTACAGGGTCGAGTAGACCCAGCCCTCGGGGACGCCGGCCTTCGCCGAGTGCGGCACCTCCGGGTTGATCATGACGACGGTGCCCGGCCGGGCGCGGATGGTGCCGTGCGGCATGACCACGTCCTCGATGCCCTGGCGGACGGCGCCGAGGACGAAGCCCTCGTGGGTGTGCCGGGTGAAGGAGTGCCGGACGTAGCGTGCGCGCAGCAGGTCCAGGCCGGGCACGCCCGGGTACTGCCAGTGCCGTGCCCACTCGTCCTTCCGGTCCGGTGCCGCGTCGGTGTCCATACCGCCATTCTGCGCCCGCCCGCGGAACGGCCGAGCGGTTCGTCCACGTCCTGGACGGGCGTTGTCGGTGGCCGGGTGCACGATGGGGGGCATGGCCAGGACTGCGCTCGACTCCTTCTCCCCCGCGACCCGGGGCTGGTTCACGGGGGCCTTCGACGCGCCCACGGCCGCGCAGGAGGGCGCCTGGGCGGCCATCGGCGAGGGCGCGGACGTCCTGGTGGTCGCGCCGACCGGGTCCGGCAAGACGCTGGCCGCGTTCCTGGCCGCCCTCGACCGGCTCACCTCCGCTCCCCCGCCCGCCGACCCGAAGCAGCGCTGCCGCGTGCTGTACGTCTCCCCACTGAAGGCGCTCGCGGTCGACGTGGAGCGCAATCTGCGCAGCCCGCTGACGGGCATCCGGCAGGAGTCCGTCCGGCTGGGCCTGCCGGAGCCCGAGGTGCGGGTCGGCATCCGCTCCGGCGACACCCCGCCCGCGGAGCGGCGCGCCCTGGTCACCCGGCCGCCGGACATCCTGATCACCACGCCCGAGTCGCTCTTCCTGATGCTGACGTCGGCGGCCCGGGACGCCCTGTCCGGCGTCGAGACGGTCATCCTCGACGAGGTGCACGCCGTGGCGGGGACGAAGCGGGGCGCCCATCTCGCCCTCTCCCTGGAGCGCCTCGACGAGCTGCTGCCGCGTCCGGCCCGCAGGATCGGCCTGTCCGCCACCGTGCGCCCGGTCGACGAGGTGGCCCGCTTCCTGTCGCCGCAGCGCCGGGTGGAGATCGTCCAGCCGCCGTCGGGCAAGGAGTTCGACCTGTCGGTGGTGGTCCCGGTCGAGGACCTGGGCGAGCTGGGCGGCTCCCCCGCGTCGGAGGCCTCCGGCGCGGCGGCCGAGCGCCCGTCGATCTGGCCGCACGTGGAGGAGCGCATCGCCGATCTCGTCCAGGCGCACCGCTCCACGATCGTGTTCGCCAACTCCCGCCGTCTCGCGGAGCGCCTGTGCAACCGGCTCAACGAGATCGCCTACGAGCGGGCCACCGGCGCCCCCATGCCGGAGGACGCCCCGCCGGCCGAGATCATGGCCCAGTCGGGGGCCGCCAAGGGCGCCCCTTCGCTGCTGGCCCGGGCCCACCACGGCTCGGTCTCCAAGGAGCAGCGCGCGCTCGTCGAGGAGGACCTGAAGGCGGGCCGGCTGCCGGCCGTCGTGGCCACCTCCAGTCTGGAGCTGGGCATCGACATGGGCGCGGTGGACCTCGTCGTGCAGGTCGAGTCGCCTCCCTCGGTCGCCTCCGGCCTCCAGCGGGTGGGCCGTGCCGGGCACCAGGTGGGCGCGGTGTCCACCGGGGTGGTGTTCCCCAAGTACCGCGGCGATCTGGTCCAGGCGGCCGTGGTGACGGAGCGGATGCGGACGGGCTCCATCGAGTCGCTGCGCGTCCCGGCCAACCCGCTGGACGTCCTCGCGCAGCAGTTGGTGGCCATGGTCTCGCTGGACACCTGGCAGTTCGACGACCTGCTGGCCCTGGTGCGCCGGGCCGCCCCGTTCGCCTCGCTGCCCGAGTCGGCGTTCACCGCGGTGCTCGACATGCTGGCGGGCCGCTATCCGTCGGACGCCTTCGCCGAGCTGCGCCCCCGTGTGGTGTGGGACCGCGTCGCGGGCACGGTCACGGGCCGGCCCGGGGCGCAGCGGCTCGCCGTGACCTCCGGCGGCACCATCCCCGACCGGGGCCTGTTCGGCGTCTTCCTCGCGGGCGCCGACCCGAAGAAGGGCGGCGGCCGGGTCGGCGAGCTGGACGAGGAGATGGTCTACGAGTCCCGGGTGGGCGACGTCTTCACCCTGGGCACGACCTCCTGGCGCATCGAGGACATCACCCGCGACCGGGTCCTGGTCTCCCCGGCCCCCGGGGTGCCGGGGCGGCTGCCCTTCTGGAAGGGCGACCAGCTCGGCCGGCCGCTGGAGCTGGGCCGCGCGGTCGGCGCGTTCCTCCGCGAGGTCGGCGGCCTGTCCGAGGAGGACGCCCGGCTGCGCCTGCTCGCGGCCGGCCTCGACGCCTGGGCCGCCGACAACGTCCTCGCCTACCTCGGCGAACAGCGCGACGCCTGCGGCCACGTGCCCGACGACCGCACCATCCTGGTCGAGCGGTTCCGTGACGAGCTGGGCGACTGGCGGGTGGTGATCCACTCGCCCTTCGGCGCCCAGGTGCACGCGCCGTGGGCCCTGGCGCTGGGCGCCCGCCTCGCCGAGCGGTACGGCATGGACGCCCAGGTGATGCACGCCGACGACGGCATCGTGCTGCGGCTGCCCGACGCCGATCTGATGAGCCT
Source organism: Streptomyces zhihengii (assembly GCF_016919245.1). Classification (NCBI taxonomy): domain Bacteria; kingdom Bacillati; phylum Actinomycetota; class Actinomycetes; order Kitasatosporales; family Streptomycetaceae; genus Streptomyces; species Streptomyces zhihengii. The sequence goes on from NZ_JAFEJA010000001.1 coordinate 2,362,437, forward strand.
CGACCTGCTCGACCAGGACCCGGTCGCCGACGGCTCCCCGCACGCCGGCGACCAGCCGCCGGTCTCCGCCGGCGACTCGGTCTTCGACAAGGGCGAGATCGCCCAGATCGTCACCGACCAGGTCGGCGGCTCCGCGCTGTTCGCGTCGAGGTTCCGCGAGTGCGCCGCCCGCGCCCTGCTGCTGCCGCGCCGCAACCCGGGCAAGCGCACACCGCTGTGGCAGCAGCGTCAGCGCGCCTCCCAACTGCTCCAGGTGGCGAGCGAGTTCGGCTCGTTCCCCATCGTCCTGGAGGCCGTCCGCGAATGCCTCCAGGACGTCTTCGACGTCCCCGGCCTCACCGAGCTGATGGGCGACATCGAGGCCCGCCGCGTCCGCCTGGTCGAGATCACCACCGCCGAGCCGTCTCCCTTCGCCCGCTCGCTGCTCTTCGGCTACGTGGCCCAGTTCCTCTACGAAGGGGACTCGCCGCTCGCGGAGCGCAGGGCCGCGGCCCTGTCCCTGGATTCCCGTCTGCTCGCCGAGCTGCTCGGCCAGGCCGAGCTCCGCGAGCTCCTCGATGCGGACGTCCTCACCGAGCTGGAGCGCGAGCTGCAGTGGCTCACCGACGACCGGCGGGTGAAGGACGCCGAGGGCGTGGCGGACCTGCTGCGCGTCCTCGGCCCGCTCACCGGCGCCGAGATCGCGGAGCGCGGCGGCGAGGAGTCCTGGGCCGAGGAGCTGGCCGGGGCGCGCCGCGCGATCCGGGTCCGGATCGGGGGCACCGACCACTGGGCGGCGATCGAGGACGCGGGCCGGCTGCGCGACGCCCTCGGCACGGCGCTCCCGGTCGGTGTGCCCGAGGCCTTCACCGAGCCGGTCAAGGACCCGCTGGGCGATCTGCTGGCCCGCTTCGCCCGCACCCACGGCCCGTTCACCTCCTCGCGGGCGGCGGCCCGTTTCGGGCTCGGCCCGGCGGTCACCGAGGGCGCGCTCCAGCGGCTCGCCGCCTCGGGGCGGGTCGTCCAGGGCGAGTTCCACCCCTCGGGCATCGGACAGGAGTGGTGCGACGCCACCGTCCTGCGCAGGCTGCGCCGCCGCTCCCTGGCGGCCCTGCGCCACGAGCTGGAGCCGGTGGCGCCCGCCGCGCTCGCCTCGTTCCTGCCCCAGTGGCAGCACATGGGTGCCAACCGCCTGCGCGGGATCGACGGACTGGCCCGCGCGATCGAGCAGCTCCAGGGCGCGGCCGTGCCCGCCTCGGCCCTGGAGAAGCTGGTGCTCCCGTCCCGGGTCTCCCACTACGGCCCCACCCTGCTCGACGAACTGACCACCACCGGTGAGGTCCTGTGGGCGGGCGCCGGCGCGCTGCCCGGCAAGGACGGCTGGGTCTCCCTGTACCTCGCGGACGCCGCCCCCCTGTTGCTGCCCGCCCCGCACCCGCTGGAGCTGACGGCCCTGCACGAGTCGGTCCTGACCACCCTCTCGGGCGGCTACGGCCTCTTCTTCCGGCAGATCGCCGACCAGGTCCGCGCCACGACCCACCCGGACGCCCCGGACCCCCAACTCGCCGACGCCCTGTGGGACCTGGCCTGGTCGGGCCGGCTCACCAACGACACCCTGGCGCCGCTGCGGGCACTGCTCGGTTCGGGCCGCACGGCCGGCTCGACGGCCCACCGCGCCCGGCGCACCGTCCCCCGCGGCCGGTACGGCGCCCTCTCCTCCGCCGCCCGCACCGCCTCCCGGTCGGGGCCGCCCACGGTCAGCGGGCGCTGGTCGCTGCTGCCGGCCCCGGAGCCCGAGCCCACCCACCGCGCGCACGCCCTGGCCCGCACCCTGCTGGACCGGCACGGGGTCGTCACCCGGGGCGCCGTGGCGGCCGAGGGGGTGGAGGGCGGTTTCTCTGCCACCTACCGCGTCCTGTCGGTGTTCGAGGACAGCGGCCAGGCGCGCCGCGGCTATGTCGTCGAGGGTCTCGGCGCCGCCCAGTTCGCGATGGACGGCGCCGTGGACCGGCTGCGCGCCGCGGCCACCGCCCGGGACCGGGAGGAGGGCCACGGCGCCCCCCGCGCCGTCGTCCTGGCGGCCGCCGATCCGGCCAACGCCTACGGCGCCGCCCTGCCGTGGCCGGAACCTCCGGAGGGGGCCGGGCACAAGCCCGGCCGCAAGGCGGGATCGCTGGTGGTGCTGGTCGACGGCGAACTGACGCTGTACATGGAGCGCGGCGGCAAGTCCCTGCTCGCCTGGGCCGCCGACCCGGACGCCCCCGCCCTCCACGCGGCCGCCGAGGCCCTGGCCGGCGCGGCGAAGGACGGTGCCCTCGGCACCGTGACGGTGGAGCGGACGAACGGCACACCGGCGCTGACGTCACCGCTCGGGCGCGCCCTGGAGGGCGCGGGATTCCACGCCACACCCCGGGGGCTGCGGCTGCGGCCCTGAGAGGCGGCGCCCCTGAGGGCGCATCATGGGGTCATGCCCGAAGGAGACACCGTCTGGTCCGCCGCCCACCGGCTGCACACCGCCCTGGCCGGCCAGGTGCTGACCGTGTCCGACCTGCGGGTGCCGCGCCTCGCGACGGTGGATCTCACCGGGCGGGAGGTCCTGGACGTCACCCCGCGCGGCAAGCACCTGCTGACCCGCTTCGAGGGTGGCCTCACCCTCCACTCCCATCTGCGGATGGACGGCTCCTGGCGGGTGTTCCGCGCGGGCGAACGCTTCCGGGGCGGCCCCGACTTCGAGATCCGGGCGATCCTCGGCACGCAGGCGCACACGGCCGTCGGCTACCGGCTGCCCGTGCTGGAACTGCTGCGCACCGCGGAGGAGGAGCGGGTGGTGGGCCATCTGGGGCCCGACCTGCTCGGCCCCGACTGGGATCCGGACGCCGCCGTGTCCAACCTGCTGTCCGACCCCGGCCGCGCGCTCGGCGAGGCCCTGCTCGACCAGCGCAACCTCGCGGGCATCGGCAACGTCTACAAGTGCGAACTGGCCTTCCTGGCCAAGGTGTCGCCGTGGCTGCCGGTCGGCGAACTCGGTGAGGGCGTCCCGGCCCGGCTGGTGGCCACCGCGCACCGCCTCCTCGACCTCAACAAGGCCCGCCCGGACCGCACCACGACCACGGGCCGCCGCCCGGGTGAGCGCCTGTACGTGTACGGCCGCCGGGGGCGCCCCTGCTTCCGCTGCGGCACCCCGGTGAGCAAGGCCGACCAGGGCGACGGCACATCGGAGCGCCCGACCTACTGGTGCCGCGGCTGCCAGCCCGGCCCGACACCCTGACCCCGGGCCCGCCCACAGCTCCGGCCACCACCGGCACCCAGCTCCCGGCCCCGTAGCTCCAGCGCCGCCCGGCGCCCTGCTCCCGGGCCCGCCCACAGTTCCGGCCAGGCCCGGCACCCTGCTCCCGAGCCCCGTAGCTCCAGCCCGACCCGGCACCCCGCCCCCGAGCCCCGTAGCTCCAGCCCGACCCGGCACCCCGCCCCCGAGCCCTGTAGCTCCGGCCCGGCTCGGGCACCCCGACCCCCGGCCCCGGGCGGCCCCGCCCGTGAACGCCCGCAGGGCCCGTCGCCCGGATCCCGGTGGCAGCGTGTGTGCCCCGATCCGCACGAAAGGCCCTGCGTCCTCGATCCGTCCCGGCCGCCGGAGTCCACGGCCCGTCCCGGCCGCCGGAGTCCTCGACCCCGCGCGGCCCCGCCGGTGTCCGGGCCCTTCAGCCCGGCGTACCGGCGCCGGATATGCCGTCCCCGCTGCCGTGCCGCGGTCCCCGGTCTCCGAGGCGCCGGGGAGCCCTGGACGCGGCCACGTGCACCGGCAGCAGGCTCAGCCCCCAGCCGCCCGCGGCGACGGCTCCCTCCAGCACTCCGGCCTGCTCCGGCACGAAGGCCAGCCGCAGCACCGCCCACCACCACAGCCCGCCCGCCACCAGTCCGATCAGGACGACGGGCACGAGGGCCGCCCCGCGTATCGCCATGGCCGCCTCCTCCGCTCCGTCCTCGACGCTAGTGCGCGGGCGCCGCGCGCCGCGAGGGCGCACGGTTGGCGGAACCGGCGCGCGTGCGCCGGTATCCGCCCGTCAGCCGCTGCCCGGCAGCGCCGGGCCGCGGTACCGGCGGCCACCGGCGCCCGTCAGGCCGTCTCCGCCTGGAACATCCACGCGTGCTTCTCAAGGTCGGCGGTGAGGCCGATGAGGATGTCCTGGCTGACCGGGTCCGGCTTCTCCGTCGCCTCGATGCGCTCGCGCATCCGGGCGATGACGGCGCCGAGCGCGTCCACCAGGCACTGCACCGCATCGGTGTCCTTGATCCAGCCCTCGGGCACGGACCCGATGGCGCTCTGCGCGGCGACCGTGGCCGCGCGGCCGTCCGGGTTCACGCCGATCGCCGAGGCGCGCTCGGCGACGGTGTCGGAGTGCTGGCGCGCGGTGTCCACCACCTCGTCGAGCTGCAGGTGGACGGAGCGGAAGCGCGGGCCGACCACGTTCCAGTGGACCTGCTTGGCGACCAGGGAGAGATCGACGAGGTCGACGAGCGCGCCCCGCAGGGCGTCACCGACGGTCTTCAGATCCGCATCGGACAGAGGGCTCTTGACGACAGACATACGTGTCCTCCACTCGGTTGCACGACTACGCTCCACAATCGCACAACTACTCAAAGGGGTCATTCCGGGATCTGTCGCACATAACGCACGAAGGTCCCGACGGTACTCGCGTACCTGTCGGGACCTTCGTCCAAACCCGCCAATTCTGTGTCGGGCGGTGCCTACGGATCAGGCGGCGACGACGTCGACCGCTTCCGTGGGCGCCTTGATCGTCACACGCTCGGTCGGCACACCTGCCACCGACGTCACGGAGACGGAGCCCAGCATCGGGCGTACCGGTGCCGGCACCGGTTCGGTGGCGGCCGCCGACGCGGCCAGCTCGGCCAGGGACAGTTCGTCGCTCACCTCACGCATGAGCTCGGACATCCGTACGTCCAGCGCGTCGCAGATCGCGGAGAGCAGCTCGGAGGAAGCCTCCTTCTGCCCCCGCTCCACCTCGGAGAGATAGCCGAGTGAGACTCGGGCGGACGAGGAGACTTCGCGCAGAGTACGGCCCTGGCGCTGGCGCTGCCGACGCAGCACGTCACCCAGCAGGCGACGGAGCAGAATCATCGGTGGCTCCCTCCTCGGACCGCGTAGCCGCATCCTTCACGCCCCACCGTACCGCCTCGCGCCGCGGCCGTGCGGGGAGCGATGTCGTGTTCACTCAGGGCTGCAAACATCAAGTCCCCCCGTTCTGTTCCGTATCCTGTGCCCGCGCATTCCCGTGCAGTTCGCCGGAGAGCAGGTCGAGCACTCTCCGTACACTCTCTTTACGAATGTCCTCCCGGCCGCCGTTCAACCGCAATGCGGCTGTTTTCCCGGCGCCGGAAGGTCCCGAAACGGCCACGTAGACCGTCCCCACGGGCTTGCCGTCCTGGGCCGCGGGCCCCGCGACGCCGGTGGTGGCGATCCCCCAGGTGGCACCGAGACGGCGCCGCACACCCGCCGCCATCTGCGCGGCGACCTCGGGGTCGACCGCGCCGCGCGCGGCCAGCAGGCCGGCGTCCACGCCCAGCAGTTCACTCTTGAGAGCGGTCGCGTAGGCCGTCACCGACCCGCGGAAGACACGCGACGCCCCGGGCACCTCGGTGAGCCGGGAGGCCACGAGGCCGCCCGTCAGGGACTCGGCGACGGCCAGCGTCTCGCCACGCTCCGCAAGCAGCGTCAGCACGCGGGCCGCCGTGTTCACCGCGTCCGGCTCCCGTCGGCGGCCGCCACGGCCCGCTCCTTGGCGAGGCCCCTGCGCCGCAGCAGCACCGCCTGGCGCACGTAGTCGAGCCCGGTGGCGACCGTCAGCACGACGGCGACCGCCATCACCCAGAAGCGCAGGGTGGCCAGCGGTCCGGTCAGCGCGAGGACGTACATCCCGACCGCGGTGCCCTGGGCGAGGGTCTTCATCTTGCCGCCCCGGCTGGCCGGGATGACGCCGTGCCGGATGACCCAGAACCGCATCAGCGTGATCGCGAGCTCACGGAAGAGGATGACGCCCGTCACCCACCAGGGGAGGTCGCCGAGTGCCGAGAGGCAGATCAGCCCGGCGGCCATGATCGCCTTGTCGGCGATCGGGTCGGCGATCTTCCCGAAGTCGGTGACCAGGTTGTACGTCCGCGCCAGATGCCCGTCGAAGATGTCGGTGATCATGGCGACGGCGAACGCGGCCCACGCCCAGGCCCGCCAGGCGGGGTCGTACCCGCCGTCCTGGAGCAGCAGCACCACGAACGCCGGCACCAGCACCAGCCGGATCATGGTGAGGATGTTGGCGATGTTCCACAGGCTGGCCTGGTTGACGGCCGCAGCGCCCAGCTTGCCGCCCGGCGCCGGCCTACCGGTGCCGCCCGCGGCGGATGCCGGCACTCCGGTCATCTGCCCGCCTCCTCGTCCAGACAGTCGGCCACCAGGTCGACTCCCTCCGTGGCGACGACCTTCGCGGTGACCATCCGCCCGGGGACGAGGCCTTCGGCCGAGGTGAGGAGGGTCTGCCCGTCGGTCTCGGGCGCCTGGTGGGCGGCCCGGCCGACGGCGCCCTCCTCCTCGTCGACGCTCTCGACCAGCACCTCCAGGGTCTCGCCCAGGCGCTCCTCGGCACGCTGCGAGGTCAGTTCCTCGGCGACCCGGGAGAGGTGCGCGAGGCGCTCGGCGATGACGTCGGCGTCGAGCTTGTTCTCGTAGCCGACGGCCTCGGTGCCCTCCTCGTCGCTGTAGCCGAAGACGCCGATCGCGTCGAGGCGCGCGGCGCCGAGGAAGCGCTCCAGCTCGGCGAAGTCCGCCTCGCTCTCGCCGGGGAACCCGACGATGAAGTTGGAGCGCACACCGGCCTGGGGGGCCTTGCCCCGGATGGTCGCCAGCAGTTCGAGGAAGCGCTCGGTGTCGCCGAAGCGGCGCATGGCGCGCAGGACTCCGGGGGCCGAGTGCTGGAAGGAGAGGTCGAAGTAGGGCACGACCTTGTCGGTCGACGTCAGGACGTCGATGAGGCCGGGGCGCATCTCCGCGGGCTGGAGGTAGCTGACCCGCACCCGCTCGATGCCGTCGACGGCCGCCAGCTCGGGCAGCAGGGTCTCCAGCAGCCGGATGTCGCCGAGGTCCTTGCCGTAGGAGGTGTTGTTCTCGGAGACCAGCATGACCTCCTTGACGCCCTGCTCGGCCAGCCAGCGGGTCTCGCCGAGCACGTCGCTGGGGCGGCGCGAGATGAAGGAGCCGCGGAAGGACGGGATGGCGCAGAAGGTGCAGCGGCGGTCGCAGCCGGAGGCGAGCTTCACGGAGGCGACGGGGCTGGTGCCGAGGCGGCGGCGCAGGGGTGCGCGGGGGCCGGAGACGGGAGCGACGCCGTCGGGGAGGTCCTCCGGCGCCGTCGCGAGGGCGTCGCCGTGGCCGGGCAGCGCGACCTCGGTGGCCCCCTGGCGCTCTGCGGGGCTCAGGGGCAGCAGCTTGCGCCGGTCGCGCGGGGTGTGGGAGGCGTGGATGCCTCCGCTGAGGATGGTCTGCAGGCGGTCGGAGATGTCGGCGTAGTCGTCGAAGCCGAGCACGCCGTCGGCCTCGGGCAGGGCCTCGGCGAGCTCCTTGCCGTAGCGCTCGGCCATGCAGCCGACGGCGACGACGGCCTGGGTGCGGCCGTGATCCTTGAGATCGTTGGCCTCCAGCAGGGCGTCGACGGAGTCCTTCTTGGCGGCTTCGACGAAGCCGCAGGTGTTGACGACGGCGACATCCGCGTCGGAGGCTTCCTCGACGAGCTCCCAGCCGTCCGCCGCCAGGCGGCCTGCGAGCTCCTCCGAGTCCACCTCGTTACGGGCGCAGCCAAGAGTGACAAGGGCGACGGTACGGCGTTCGGGCATGGGCTCAAGACTACTTTGTCCCGGCCCACGCCCCTGCCCCGAGGGTTGCGGCGCCCGTCACGGGGCGCGCCCCGGGCCGGTCAGCCGGCCTCGGGGTCGCCCTTGGTGTAGGTCAGACGCTCGACGCCGCCGCGTTCGAACTCGTCCTGGATCTTCTTCCCGTTGACGAAGAGCTCGATCGCGCCGGCGTTGCCGAGGATGAGATCCACGCGCTCGTCGTCCTGGAAGGTCTTCGTGTCGCCCTTCTGGAGGGTGCCGTCGAAGAGCAGCTTGCCGTTGTGCGACTTGGCCTGGATCCAGCTCTTGTCGTCGACGACCGAGAGCTGGACGGTGACCTTGTCCTTCGGCACGGCGGCGATGGCGCTGTCGGAGGGGTCGGGCTTGGGGTCGGCGGGCTTGACCGGTGCCTTGGTCGGCGACGGCTTGGCCTGGGGCGTGGTCCCCTCGGCGACCCGGGTCTCCTTGCCGTCGCCGTCGCCGCTGACGAGCGTGAAGCCGGCGAAGCCGACCACGGCGACGATGGCGGCGACCATGGCGGCTGTCCAGTTGGGCCTGCTGCGTTCGGGGCGGATGCGCTCGGCCTCGAACAGCGGCGCGGCGGGCGTCGGCGACGGCCGTCCGCCGTGCTCCGCGTCGTACTGCGAGACCAGCGGTTCGGGGTCGAGGCCGACGGCGCGCGCGAAGGTGCGGATGTGACCGCGCGCGTAGACGTCGCCGCCGCAGCGGGAGAAGTCGTCTTCCTCGATGCCGTGGACGATGGGGATGCGCACCCGGGTGGCGGCACTGACCTCTTCGACGGTCAGACCCGCGCCGATGCGCGCCTGCTGGAGGGCGTGGCCGACCGACGGCCGCACGTCCTCATCGGAAGGGCGGTTGTCTTCGGGGGAGTTGCCGATGGACACGGGGGCGCCTTTCGAGCGTGTAGCCACCTGCTGGAGGTTCAGTCTAGGGGTGGTACGAAAGAGTGGGGCAACCGGGAGGCGAAACTTTGTACGCCATCGGAATGGCCTGCTCCGCACGGGGCGGACCACCTTCTCGTCCCTCCCTCCAACTTGACGTACGACCAAGGGAAACGGTTGCTCCCGAATCCCTTACGAGTGAGTGTCTCCCCGGATCACGGCGAGCACTCCATCCAGTTCATCCGGTTTCACCAGAACGTCACGTGCTTTCGACCCTTCGCTCGGGCCGACGATGTTGCGCGACTCCATCAGGTCCATCAGCCGGCCGGCCTTGGCGAACCCGACCCGCAGCTTGCGCTGGAGCATCGAGGTGGACCCGAACTGCGTGGAGACGACCAGCTCGGCCGCCTGGCACAGCAGGTCGAGGTCGTCGCCGATGTCCTCGTCGATCTCCTTCTTCTGCTTGGTGCCGACCACGACGTCGTCGCGGAAGACCGGGGCCATCTGGTCCTTGCAGTGCTGGACGACCGTCTGCACCTCGGCCTCGGTGACGAAGGCGCCCTGCATACGGGTGGGCTTGTTCGCGCCCATCGGGAGGAACAGCCCGTCGCCCTTGCCGATCAGCTTCTCCGCGCCCGGCTGGTCCAGGATGACCCGGCTGTCGGCGAGCGAGGAGGTGGCGAACGCCAGCCGCGAGGGCACGTTCGCCTTGATCAGGCCGGTGACGACGTCGACCGACGGCCGCTGGGTCGCCAGTACCAGATGGATGCCCGCCGCGCGCGCCAGCTGGGTGATGCGCACGATGGCGTCCTCGACGTCGCGCGGCGCGACCATCATCAGGTCGGCGAGCTCGTCGACGATCACCAGCAGGTACGGATACGGCTGGAGCTCGCGCTCGCTGCCCTCCAGCGGCTTCACCTTGCCGCTGCGCACGGCGGCGTTGAAGTCGTCGATGTGGCGGTAGCCGAAGGCCGCCAGGTCGTCGTAGCGCAGGTCCATCTCGCGCACCACCCACTGGAGGGCCTCGGCGGCCCGCTTGGGGTTGGTGATGATCGGGGTGATCAGGTGCGGGATGCCCTCGTACGCGGTCAGCTCGACCCGCTTGGGGTCGACCAGCACCATCCGGACGTCCTCCGGGGTCGCCCTTATCATCACCGAGGTGATCAGGCAGTTGATGCACGACGACTTGCCGGAGCCGGTGGCGCCCGCGACCAGGATGTGCGGCATCTTGGCGAGGTTGGCCATCACATAGCCGCCCTCGACGTCCTTGCCGAGCGCGACCAGCATCGGGTGGTCGTCCTCCGCGGCGTCCGCGAGGCGCAGCACGTCGCCGAGGTTGACCATCTCCCGGTCGGTGTTGGGGATCTCGATGCCGACCGCGGACTTGCCGGGGATCGGGGAGATGATCCGCACGTCGGGGCTGGCGACCGCGTAGGCGATGTTCTTGGTCAGCGCCGTGATGCGCTCGACCTTCACCGCCGGGCCCAGCTCGACCTCGTAGCGGGTGACCGTCGGCCCCCGGGTGAAGCCGGTGACGGCGGCGTCGACCTTGAACTCGGTGAAGACGTTGGTCAGCGAGGCGACGATCGCGTCGTTCGCCGCGCTGCGGGTCTTGCCCGGGCCACCGCGCTCCAGCAGGTCGAGCGAGGGCAGTGAGTAGGTGATGTCCCCGGACAGCTGGAGCTGCTCGGCCCGCGGGGGCAGCGGCTGCGACTCCTCCGGGGCGGGCTTGGTCAGGTCGGGCACCGACGACCGGCCGCCGGGCTCGGCGCCCTCGGGCTCCCGTGCCGTGGGCACGGGCGAGGCGGCACGCTGCCGCTCGGCGGTCACGTCCCGGGTCAGGTCGGCGACGACCGGCGAGGGCGGCATGCCGCCCAGCACCGCGCCGTCGAGGGCGGCGGCCGCGGCGGCCGCCACGTCGACGGCGTCCATCCCGCCTCCCGTCCGGGACCGGCCGGGGCGCCGGCGCCGGCCGATGGCCTCCTCCTCCGCCTGCTCGGCGTCGAAGACGTCCCCGCCGCCGGAGCGCCGGGAGGAGCGGCGCGGACGCCCGGGCAGGGACTCGCGCCACTGCTCGTCGTAGCGCTCGTCGTCCTCGCCCTGCTCGCCCTCCCGGCCCGGCTCGTACGCCGGTTCGACGAGGCCGAGCTTGGAGCCGAGGAGGCGCAGGCGCTGCGGGATCGCGTTCACCGGCGTGGCGGTGACGACGAGCAGTCCGAAGACGGTGAGGAGCACCAGCAGCGGTACCGCCAGCACCTCGCCCATCATGAAGATCAGCGGCTGGGAGACACCCCAGCCGACCAGTCCGCCCGCGTCCTGCATGGCCTCCGTGCCCTCGCCGCGGCCGGGTGCGCCGCAGGCGATGTGCACCTGGCCGAGCACACCGATGACGAGCGCCGACAGACCGATCACGATCCGGCCGTTGGCCTCGGGCTTCTCGGGATAGAGGATCAGGCGGACGGCCACCGCGCCGAGCAGTATCGGGGCCAGCAGGTCGAGCCGCCCGAAGGCGCCGGTGACGAGCATCTCCACCAGATCGCCGACGGGGCCCCGGAGGTTCGACCAGGTACCGGCGGCCACGATGAGGGCGATGCCCAGCAGCAGCAGCGCCAGGCCGTCCTTGCGGTGCGCCGGGTCGAGTCCCTTCGCGCCGCGTCCTATACCGCGCAGCATGGCCCCGATCGTGTGGGCCACGCCCAGCCACACCGCGCGGGCGAGCCGGTAGACGCCCCCGGTGGGGGACGGAGCCGGCCTGGGCGGGGCTGCCTTCTTGGCCGGCGCCTTGCGGGCAGGCGCCTTCTTCGCGGGGACGGTCTTCTTCGCCGCGCTCTTCTTGGCGGGGGCCGCCTTCTTCACGGCACCGGTCGTACGGCCGGCGCTCTTCTTCGCGGTGCCCGCCGCGCCCTGGGAACCCTTGCCGGACGTACGTGAGGCCATGGTGGTGAGGTTACCGGTGTCGACGGCACGGGACACGTGTGCCCACTGCTTCACCCGATCGTGTCGTGCTTGGTGGGGCGGTGAACTGACGCCGCGTCAGCGGCACGTGGACCCTGCGGCCTGGCTCAGGTCTGCGACGGAAGCGTCGGCGCGCCCCCGCCCGCCCCGGGCTCCAGCGCGTCCAGGGCACGGCGCAGACCGGTCAGCTTGCGTTCGAGATGAGCGGCCGTGGCGACGGCGGCCGCGTCCGCGGAGTCGTCGTCGAGCTGCTTGGAGAGCGCCTCCGCCTGCTCCTCGACCGCCGCGAGGCGGGCGGAGAGCTCGGCGAGGAGCCCCGCGGACTCGCGCCCGCCGGCGCCGCCCTCGCGCCCGCTGCCCTCCAACTGGAGCCGCAGCAGCGCCGCCTGCTCGCGGAGCTGGCAGTTCTTCATGTAGAGCTCGACGAAGACCGAGACCTTGGCCCGCAGCACCCACGGGTCGAACGGCTTCGAGATGTAGTCGACCGCGCCCGCCGCGTACCCGCGGAAGGTGTGGTGGGGACCGTGGTTGATCGCGGTGAGGAAGATGATCGGGATGTCACGCGTGCGCTCGCGCCGCTTGATGTGCGCGGCCGTCTCGAAGCCGTCCATTCCCGGCATCTGGACATCCAGCAGAATGACCGCGAAATCGTCCGTCAGCAGCGCCTTGAGCGCTTCCTCCCCTGACGATGCCCGCACCAGTGTCTGATCGAGCGCGGAGAGGATGGCCTCCAACGCGAGCAGATTCTCCGGCCGGTCATCGACCAGGAGGATCTTGGCCTTCTGCACCATGCCCCGTCCTCCTCGTCCCGGCATGGGGTCTCTCCGGCTCCGGGAGCCGGAGGACGCACCGGGCGCCGCCCCAGGGGACGACTCTCTTGCGTCGCCCGTTCTTGTGCCGGTCATGGTAGCCGCACCCCGCCCGTCGCCACACCCTGTCACCACGATGTCACTGTGCACGTACCGAAAACGTGGGGGGAGACCGGATGGTTCCCCGGAAACCGGCCCCCCACACACGTCCGGACAGAGTCGATCAGCATCGCGCGGCACATCCGGCCGCCCGCCGTCACTTTCCGTTCATCCACTGCTCCATCACCGACAGCAGGTGGTCGGGGTCGACCGGCTTCGTCACATAATCGGACGCGCCCGACTCGATGGCCTTCTCCCGGTCGCCCTTCATCGCCTTCGCGGTCAGCGCGATGATCGGCAGCCCCGCGAACTGCGGCATCCTGCGGATCGCCGTCGTCGTCGCGTACCCGTCCATCTCCGGCATCATGATGTCCATCAGAACGACCGTCACATCGTCGTGCTGCTCCAGGACTTCGATGCCCTCCCGGCCGTTCTCCGCGTACAGCACCGACAGCCCGTGCTGCTCCAGCACCGACGTCAGCGCGAAGACGTTGCGGATGTCGTCGTCGACGATCAGCACCTTCTCGCCGTCGAAGGCGAACACCCGGCGCTCGTCGGGAGCCTCCGCACCGGCCTGCTCGCCCTGCTCCCCCGGCACCCGGTCCACGCCCTCACCGCCCGCCAGCGCCTTGCGGCGCCGCCGGAAGAGCGCCGCCGGACCCGCCTGGGCGGACGGCTGCCGCGGCGACGACTGCACCACCTGCTCGAAGCCGCCCGCCACCGGCTCCTGGGCGCCGTTCCCCGGCGGGAGCTGCGGATAGGACGGTGCGGACGGCTCGGCCACGTGCAGCGGCAGATACAGGGTGAACGTCGAGCCCCGGCCCGGTTCGCTCGCCGCGTGGATCTCGCCGCCCAGCAGCCGCGCGATCTCCCGGCTGATCGACAGACCGAGGCCCGTCCCGCCGTACTTGCGGCTGGTCGTCCCGTCGGCCTGCTTGAACGCCTCGAAGATCACCCGCATCTTCCCCGCCGCGATCCCGATGCCGGTGTCCGTCACCGAGAAGGCGATCAGATCCGCGTCCGCGTCCCGCAGCGTGCCCGCCTCCAGGAGTTGCTCCCTGATCGACTGCGGCACATCGGTGCCCGCGGGCCGGATCACCAGCTCCACGGCGCCGCTGTCGGTGAACTTCACCGCGTTCGACAGCAGGTTGCGCAGCACCTGGAGCAGCCGCTGCTCGTCGGTGTGCAGCGTGGCCGGCAGCTCCGGCGAGACCCGGACGGAGAAGTCGAGCCCCTTCTCCGCGGTCAGCGGACGGAACGTCGCCTCGACGTAGTCCACGAGCTGCACCAGCGCGATACGGGTCGGACTGACGTCCATCTTGCCCGCCTCGACCTTCGACAGGTCGAGGATGTCGTTGATGAGCTGGAGCAGGTCGCTGCCCGCCCCGTGGATGGTCTCGGCGAACTCCACCTGCTTCGGCGACAGATTGGCGTCCGCGTTGTCGGCGAGCAACTTGGCCAGAATCAGCAGGGAGTTGAGCGGTGTCCGCAGCTCGTGCGACATGTTCGCCAGGAACTCCGACTTGTAGCGCATGGAGACCGCGAGCTGCTCCGCCCGCTCCTCCAGCACCTGACGGGCCTCCTCGATCTCGGTGTTCTTCACCTCGATGTCGCGGTTCTGCTGCGCCAGCAGCTCGGCCTTGTCCTCCAGCTCGGCGTTGGACGACTGGAGCGCCTTCTGCCGGTTCTCCAGCTCGGCCGACCGCTCCCGCAGCTGCTCGGTGAGCTCCTGCGACTGCTTGAGCAGGACCTCGGTCTTGGTGTTGACGCTGATCGTGTTGACGCTGGTGGCGATCATCTCCGCGATCTGGTTGAGGAAGTCCCGCTGGATCTGGGTGAACGGCTGGAACGACGCCAGCTCGATCACACCGAGGACCTTCCCCTCGAACAGCACCGGCAGCACGATCACATACGCCGGCGACGCCTCGCCGAGACCCGAGGAGATCTTCAGATAGCCCGGCGGCACATTGACCTGGATGGTCCGCTTCTCCTCCGCCGCCGTACCGATCAGGGTCTCCCCCGGCCGGAACGACGTCGGCATCAGCCCGGCCGAGTAGCCGTAACTCCCGCGCATCACCAGCTCGTACGTCTCCCCGCCCGAGGACACGTCCGAGCTGCTGCCCGTCGCCATCGCCAGGAAGAACGCGCCGTGCTGCGCCGAGACGACCGGCGTCAGCTCGCTCATGATCAGCGAGGCCACGTCGTCCAGGTCCCGGCGGCCCTGCATCAGACCCGAGATACGGGCCAGGTTGCCCTTCAGCCAGTCCTGCTCCTCGTTGGCGAGGGTGGTGTCGCGCAGGTTCGCGATCATGGTGTTGATGTTGTCCTGGAGGACCTGGATCTCACCGGCGGCGTCGACGTCGATCTTCAGGTTCAGATCGCCGCGGGTCACCGCCGTCGCCACGGCCGCGATCGCGCGCACCTGCCGGGTCAGGTTCCCGGCCATCTCGTTCACGGACTCGGTCAGGTCGCGCCAGGTGCCGTCGACGTCCCGCACCCGCGCCTGGCCGCCCAGCTGCCCGTCGGTGCCCACCTCACGGGCCACCCGGGTCACCTGCTCGGCGAACGACGAGAGCTGGTCGACCATCGTGTTGATGGTGTTCTTCAGCTCCAGGATCTCCCCGCGCGCGTCGATGTCGATCTTGCGCGTGAGATCGCCCTTCGCGATGGCCGTGGTGACCGTCGCGATCTGCCGCACCTGCCCGGTGAGGTTGGAGGCCATCGAGTTCACCGACTCGGTCAGGTCCTTCCAGGTGCCCGACACGCCCGGCACATGGGCCTGGCCGCCGAGCCGCCCGTCGGTGCCCACCTCACGGGCCACCCGGGTCACCTCGTCGGCGAACGACGACAGCGTGCGCACCATCGTGTTGACCGTGTCCGCGAGCTCGGCGACCTCGCCGCGCGCCTCGACCGTCACCTTCTTCGTCAGGTCGCCGTTGGCGACCGCCGACGAGACGCGCGCGATGTTGCGCACCTGGTTCGTCAGGTTGTTGGCCATCAGGTTGACGTTGTCGCTGAGGTCCTTCCAGATCCCCGTGACGCCGCGCACCCGGGCCTGACCGCCCAGCACACCCTCGGTGCCCACCTCGCGGGCGACCCGGGTGACCTCGTCCGCGAAGTCGGAGAGCTGGTCGACCATGGTGTTGACGGTCGTCACCAGCTCCAGGATCTCGCCCTTGGCGTCGACGGTGATCTTCTTGGACAGGTCGCCCTTGGCGACCGCCGTGGTCACCTCGGCGATGTTGCGCACCTGACTGGTCAGGTTGTTCGCCATGAAGTTCACGGACTGGGTCAGGTCCTTCCAGGTGCCGGAGACACCCTGGACCTCCGCCTGACCGCCGAGGATGCCCTCGGTGCCCACCTCCCGCGCGACCCTGGTCACCTGCTCCGCGAAGTTCGAGAGCTGGTCGACCATCGTGTTCAGCGTGTTCTTGAGCTCCAGGATCTCGCCGCGCGCGTCCACGTCGATCTTCTGCGACAGGTCGCCGCGCGCCACCGCCGTGGCCACCTGGGCGATGTTGCGGACCTGTCCGGTGAGGTTCTCGGCCATGCCGTTCACCGAGTCCGTCAGATCACGCCACACACCGGCCACGCCGGGCACCTGCGCCTGGCCGCCGAGGCGCCCGTCGGTGCCCACCTCACGGGCCACCCGGGTCACCTGCTCGGCGAACGCGGAGAGCTGGTCGACCATCGTGTTGATGGTGTTCTTCAGCTCCAGGATCTCCCCGCGGGCGTCCACGTCGATCTTCTGCGACAGGTCGCCGCGCGCCACCGCCGTCGTCACCTGGGCGATCTGACGCACCTGGGACGTCAGGTTGCCGGCCATGAAGTTGACGGAGTCCGTCAGCTCCTTCCAGGTGCCGCTGACGCCGTCGACCCGGGCCTGGCCGCCGAGGCGGCCCTCCGTGCCCACGTCCCGCGCCATCCGCGTGACCTGGTCCGCGAACGAGGAGAGCTGCGCCACCATCGTGTTGACGGTGTTCTTCAGCTCCAGCATCTCGCCGGCCACGTCGACCGTGACCTTCTGCGACAGGTCGCCGTTGGCGACCGCCGTCGTCACCTGCGCGATGTCCCGGACCTGTCCGGTGAGGTTGCGGAAGGCGGTGTTCACCGAGTCGGTGAGATCCTTCCACGTACCCGCCGCGCCCGGCACCTCCGCCTGGCCGCCGAGGCGGCCCTCCACACCGACCTCCCGGGCGACACGGGTCACCTCGGAGCCGAAGGACTGGAGCTGGTCCACCATCGTGTTGACGGTGTTCTTCAGCTCCAGCATCTCGCCGGCCACGTCGACCGTGACCTTCTGGGACAGGTCGCCGCTCGCCACGGACGTCGTCACCTGGGCGATGTCGCGCACCTGGGTGGTCAGATTGCGGAAGACCGTGTTCACCGAATCGGTGAGGTCCTTCCACGTCCCCGCCGCACCCGGCACCTGCGCCTGGCCGCCGAGCAGACCCTCCGCGCCGACCTCGCTGGCCACCCGGGTGACCTCGTCCGCGAACGTGCGCAGCGTCTCGGTCATCTGGTTGATGGTCTCGGCGAGCTGGGCCACCTCGCCCCGCGCGCTCACCGTGACCTTCTGGGTGAGGTCGCCGTTGGCGACGGCGGTCGTCACCTCGGCGATGCCGCGCACCTGCGAGGTGAGGTTGCCGGCCATGGTGTTCACCGAGTCGGTGAGGTCCTTCCACACGCCGGCCACACCGGGCACGGTCGCCTGACCGCCCAGCTCGCCCTCCGTGCCCACCTCCCGGGCGACACGGGTGACCTCGGAGGAGAACGACTGGAGCTGGTCCACCATCGTGTTGACGGTGTTCTTCAGCTCCAGCATCTCGCCCGCGACATGCACGGTGACCTTCTGCGACAGGTCGCCCTTGGCCACCGCCGTCGTCACCAGCGCGATGTCGCGCACCTGCGCCGTCAGCCGGTACGCCATGGTGTTGACCGAGTCCGTGAGGTCCTTCCACGAACCGGACATGCCGCGTACCTGGGCCTGACCGCCGAGCTTGCCCTCGGTGCCGACCTCCAGCGCCACCCGGGTCACCTCGTCGGTGAACGCGGACAACTGGTCGACCAGGCTGTTGACCGTCCGGGCGACCTTGAGGAACTCGCCCCGCAGCGGCCGCACCGTGCCGTCCTGCGGATCCGTGGAGTGCGAGCGCAGCTCCATCCGCTGGTCCAGGTCGCCCTCGGCCACCGCGGACAGCACCCGCCCGACCTCGGACACCGGCCGGGCCAGGTCGTCGACCAGCTCGTTCGCCGCGTCGATCGCGACCGCCCAGGAGCCCTCGCAGGCCCCCGTCTCCAGCCGCTCGGTCAGCTTGCCCTCGCGGCCGACCATTCTGCGGACGCGCGTCATCTCACCGGCGAGATGCAGATTGCGGTCCGCGACCTCGTTGAAGACGGCCGCGATCTCGGCCATGACGTCGTCGCCGGAGACCGTCAGACGGCGGCGGAAGTTCCCGTCCCGCATCGTCACCAAGGCCGCCAGCAGTCTGTTCAGCGCCGCTGTGTCGACCTCGGTCGTCCCATTGCTCCGGGACCGTCCGCCTTTCGCACGAACGTCCTTGGCCCGCGCCGTCGCGCCAGACTCCACCGTGACCCTCCCGCAGGGGTTGACCGTACTGCCTGGGCTCTCTCAGGAAGCCTGCCCAGTGTTTCACCCTGCCGGAACCAGGCCATAACAGTTCGGCAGCTTCGCATAGGGTCCCCGCCCCCGGAGGACGGAAACAGCCGTAACCGGCATCCGCTCGGACAGTGAAGGTAAGTAACCTGGCATGCGGCTGTCCAACCGCCCCGGTCCGCCCGGCAGGGGTGGTGCGAAGCGGTATGTCACCGGGCACGGGGAGGAACGGGCCGATCATGGCAGAGCCGGGCGTCGAGACGCGTACGAGGAGTTCCGTGATCACCGCTCGGGCGGCCGCCACATTCGATCCGGTGGGGCGGTCCGTCGCGTCCGCCCGCGCCTTCGTCCGCGACACGCTCCAGGGGTGGGGCTACGGCGATGTCGTCGACGACGCCGTCGTCCTCACCAGCGAACTCGTCACCAACGCGGTCATCCACGCCGGCACCGCGGCCGACGTCCTGTGCCTGCGCAGCGAGGACGGCGTCCGGGTCGAGGTCGGCGACCGGTACCCGGAGCGCGAGGTCCCGATGCAGGGCACCGGGCAGGGCTTCGCAAGCCTCGACCGGGAGAACGGCAGAGGACTGCTGCTCTGCGCGGCCCTCGCCTCCCGCTGGGGCGTGGAGTACACCCCGACCCGCAAGCACGTCTGGTTCCGGCTCGACCTCCCCCAGCGCCCCGTGGGCGCCCGCTCCGCCGGCCCCGCCCTCCCGGCCTCGATGCTCCCCGTCGCCGAGGAGCGCGTCCGGGTGGCCGTCACGCAGATCGGCAGCGGCGGCACCATCACCGTGTGGAACGAGGACGCCGAGCACCTCTTCGGCTACACCAGCGACCAGGTCGTCGGGAAGCCGCTGACCGACCTCGCGGCCTGGCCCCACACCCCGGGCACCGGCACCGGGATCGTCGAGGCCCTCCAGCTCTCCCGCTGGGAGGGCAGCTACGGCATCCGCGGCGCGGACGGCCGGGTCATCCCCGTCTACGCCTCCCATCTGCGCGTACGCGACACCCACGGCGAGCCGTCGACGGTGTGTCTGCTGGTGCGCGACGAGGAGCGTGCCGTCCTCCAGACGCCGCAGCGCGCCCCCGCGTCCGAGCGGGGGACGGACAGCCGCTCGACCGACCCCTTCGAGGTGTTCATCGGGTCCCCGGCCCCCGACGACCTCGACGGGCTCCTCCAGCGCACCGTGGAGCGCGCCCGCGACATGCTCGACGGCGACTCCGCCTTCCTGCTGCTCGCCACCGACGACGAGACGGAGCTGGAGGTCCGCGCGACCACCGGCCTGCCCTCCGCCCGCCAGCGCTTCGCCCGGGTCCCCGTCGAGGCGGGCACCGGCCGCTACGGGTCCGCCCGCATGCCGGCCGTCCACGAGGACCTCTCCAGCGTCCCCGGCGCGGTGCCGCTGCTGAACTCGACCGGGATGCGCTCGGTCGTCACCGTCCCGCTGAAGGTCGAGGGCCGGCTCACCGGCTCCCTCGGCGTCGCCGCGGAGGCCGCGGGCCGCTACTCCAACGAGGAGGCGCTCCGGCTCCAGTTCGCGGCCGACCGGATCGCCCTGGCCGTCGAGTCCGCCCGGCTCGGGGAACTGGAGCGGCTGCGCCGCGGTTCCCTCTCCTTCCTCGTCGAGGCGTCCGACCTGCTCGCGGGGACGCTCGACCGGGACCAGACCCTGGCGCTGATGGCGCAGATGACCGTCCCGACGCTGGCCACCTGGTGCGCGGTCTACACGATCGCCGACCAGTCGTCGGAGCCGTATCTCTCCTATGTCCTCCACGAGGACGAGGAGCGTATCGACGACCTCAAGGCCCTGCTGTCGCGGATCGACCCGCCGGACCCGGTGCCCACCCCCGGTGCCCGGGTGTGGACGGCACCCGCCGAGGCCGCGCAGCGCGCGGCCCTGCTGGTCTCCAAGCGCGAGCTGGGCCTCGGCTCCGGCCCGCCGGTCTCCTCCGGCATCGGCGGGACGATGGCGACGGCCGCGGTCGTCGGCGGCGAGACGGTGGTGCTGCCGCTGGTCGCCCGCAACCGGGTCATCGGCATGATCGTGCTCGGCAAGCCGTCCGACGACCACTTCCGCCAGGAGATCCTGGAACTGGCGGAGGACCTCTCCCGCCGTGCCGCCCTGGCCCTCGACAACTCCCGGCTCTACTCGGAGCGCGTGGCGATCAGCCAGTCCCTCCAGCGCAGCCTGCTGCCGCCGGAGCTGCCGCAGATCCCGGGCGTCGAGGTCGAGGTGATCTACCGTGCCGCCGGCGAGGGCAACGAGGTGGGCGGCGACTTCTACGACCTGTTCCCCATCCGGGACGGCGCGTACGGCTTCGCCATCGGCGACGTCTGCGGCACCGGCCCGGAGGCCGCCGCGGTCACGGGCCTGGCCCGTCACGCCCTGCGCCTGCTGGCCCGCGAGGGCTTCGGCGGTCCGGCCGTCCTGGAGCGCCTCAACGCGGCGATCCTCGACGAGGGCGCCCGCAGCCGCTTCCTCACGCTGCTGTACGGCGAGCTGTGGCCGCAGGAGGACGGCAGCGCCGTCCTGAAGTTCGTCTGCGCCGGCCACCCGCTGCCGCTGCGCCTGCGCCCGGACGGCACCGTGGAGCCGGCCGCCGAACCGCAGCCGCTGCTCGGGGTGATGGACGACCTCGAACTGTACGAGCAGGTCGTCACGCTCGACCCCGGCGATGTCCTGCTGTGCGTCACCGACGGCGTCACCGAACGCCGCGAGGGCACGCGGATGCTCGGCGACGACGGCCTGAGCGACGTCCTGACGACGTGCACGGGGCTGACGGCGGGAGCGGTCGCGGCCCGTGTGCTGAGGGCGGTCGAGCGCTTCGCGGCCGAGCCGGCCTCGGACGACATGGCGATCCTGGCGATGCGCGTCCACGAGCCCCACAAGGACTGAGCCGGCCCCGGACACGAAGAAGGCCCCTCGCCGTGACGGCGAGGGGCCTTTTCTCGAAGAGCCCCCAAACGGAATCGAACCGTTGACCTTCTCCTTACCATGGAGACGCTCTACCGACTGAGCTATAGGGGCCTGTTGTTCCGGGCTTTCCCCGTGGCAACGAGATGAAGCATAGCCCATCCCCACGGGCGTTTCCAAATGCCTGACCAGGGCTTCTTCCGCCTCCTCGCAGCCGGCGCCGGCCGGGCCGCGGACGGGCGGCGGGGCCGGACCATCCGATTCGTCCGGTAAACGCAGAAAAGCCCCGGAACAGTGTTCCGGGGCTTCCCAACAATGATTGTTCGGCGGCGTCCTACTCTCCCACAGGGTCCCCCCTGCAGTACCATCGGCGCTGAAAGGCTTAGCTTCCGGGTTCGGAATGTAACCGGGCGTTTCCCTAACGCTATGACCACCGAAACACTATGAAGATGTCGAACTACCAGCCGGCAAAGGCGAGTTCGTTACTTCAGAACTAACACAGTGGACGCGAGCAACTGAGGACAAGCCCTCGGCCTATTAGTACCGGTCAACTCCACCAGTTACCTGGCTTCCATATCCGGCCTATCAACCCAGTCGTCTACTGGGAGCCTTACCCTCTCAAGGAGGTGGGAGTCCTCATCTCGAAGCAGGCTTCCCGCTTAGATGCTTTCAGCGGTTATCCTTTCCGAACGTAGCCAACCAGCCATGCCCTTGGCAGGACAACTGGCACACCAGAGGTTCGTCCGTCCCGGTCCTCTCGTACTAGGGACAGCCCTTCTCAAGACTCCTACGCGCACAGCGGATAGGGACCGAACTGTCTCACGACGTTCTAAACCCAGCTCGCGTACCGCTTTAATGGGCGAACAGCCCAACCCTTGGGACCGACTCCAGCCCCAGGATGCGACGAGCCGACATCGAGGTGCCAAACCATCCCGTCGATATGGACTCTTGGGGAAGATCAGCCTGTTATCCCCGGGGTACCTTTTATCCGTTGAGCGACGGCGCTTCCACAAGCCACCGCCGGATCACTAGTCCCGACTTTCGTCCCTGCTCGACCCGTCGGTCTCACAGTCAAGCTCCCTTGTGCACTTACACTCAACACCTGATTGCCAACCAGGCTGAGGGAACCTTTGGGCGCCTCCGTTACCCTTTGGGAGGCAACCGCCCCAGTTAAACTACCCATCAGACACTGTCCCTGATCCGGATCACGGACCCAGGTTAGACATCCAGCACGACCAGAGTGGTATTTCAACGACGACTCCCCCTGAACTGGCGTCCAGAGTTCACAGTCTCCCACCTATCCTACACAAGCCGAACCGAACACCAATATCAAACTGTAGTAAAGGTCCCGGGGTCTTTCCGTCCTGCTGCGCGAAACGAGCATCTTTACTCGTAGTG